>NZ_SDLF01000004.1:0-278392 GCF_013096935.1 Brevibacillus sp. MCWH
TGATGTATTTGTTCTTGTTCGCACTGGCTTTTACATGGGTGGAATCAATATACAGGACCGAGGGATCTACAAATCCATGATGGCAAGCCTCCTCGAGAATACGAGTAAAAATCTTTTGAAACAGATCGGTTCCTTGGAATCGCCGTACGTAGTTTTTACCGAACGTAGTGAAGTGGGGAATCGGTTGTGTAAAGTCGTAACCCAGAAACCACCGATAAGCAATGTTCGTTTCGATTTCTTTGATGGTTTGACGCATGGAACGGATTCCAAACAGGTACTGGATGAGCACCATTTTGATGAGGACAACAGGATCAATGCTAGGTCTTCCGTTATCGAGAGAGTATCGATCTTTCACCAAGTCGTAGATAAAAGAAAAGTCGATGGCATTTTCAATTTTTCGAACAAGATGATCTTGTGGAACCAATTCATCTAATGAGACTACAGATATCTGATAACGGCCTTCGGCCTGTTGCTTGTTCAGCATGCTTTCACCTCTACAAAGTGTTGAATGTCTTGTTTATTCGACAAAAAAGCGTGTAGACCTTGTACCTTCGGTACTTTGTCTACACGCTGAACCGCCGGTGAATCCGGCGGTTTTTGTTTGCAGACAAAGTCCGGGGTGTCATGGGTGATGGTGCCCGCTCGCACCCCTGACGATCGGCAAAAAAAGTGGACAGTGTCCTGACGTGGTGCAGGCCTCCGGCCAGGAACGTATGGGAAAAGCGATTTTTGCAACGACAAACCAACTGCATAGAGGGAGTTTCCAGGCAGACCGACTTGCGGGCCCAACCGAGTGGAGCAGCGATTTGCAGGCTTGGCGGAGCCGCATCGGCTAGTGATATAATAGGGGGAGTTTCTCAACAAGTGGGGGGAGCAACCGTGACCGAACCGATGCAGGATGTACAGCAGGTGACGCTGTCGACACAGGCGTTTTTGATTTTGTGCCGCCTGTTCGACGGCTGCTACGATGATATGAAACAGCAGGAATCGATGCAAGATCTGGTAGAATCCATTGCCGATATTTTGTTGGCAGGAGTGCAGGAGCTGGAAGGGCGAGAGACAAAGCCGAGAACGGTCACGTTCCCGCTGACGCTGCCGCAATCGTTTTTGCTTCGCCGCCTGGCGCACGAGATGCTGGCTCGCGTGCCGGAGGGCCAGGAGGACAACATGACAAGCTGGCTGCAGGAGTGCGTGTCAGCACTGACAGGAGGGGCAGGGGCATATGGGACCCCGGCAACCTGAACTGCACGTCATCACCAGCGGCAGGCAGTCCCTCAATGAAGTGCTGAGGGTGGCGGAGGCCGCCTTTTTGGTCGGGATGGACTACCTGCACATCCGTGAAAAGCAGCGGACTGCCCGAGAATGCATGGAGTGGGTGGAAGCGCTGGCCCAGGTCATGCCCCGTGAGCGAATTCTGGTCAACGACCGGGTAGACGTGGCAGCGGCGGCCGGGTGCAGGGGCGCTCATCTCGCGTACCACAGCTTGACCCCGGCGGAAGCCCGCCGTGTGTTAAAGCCGGGGCAGCAGATCGGCCGATCCGTTCATTCGCTGGCCGAAGCCAAGCAGGCGGCTGTGGAGGGAGCGGATTACCTCTTGTACGGCCATATTTTTCCGAGTGCGTCCAAACCCGGTCTGGAGCCGCGCGGAACGGATGAATTGCGTAAGATCGCTGCGCAGGTGAAGATTCCCGTCATCGGCATCGGCGGGATCACGCCGGAAAACGCCTCTCATGTGCTGGCAGCAGGCTCAGCGGGGATCGCTGTGCTGTCCGGCATTACAGCGGCGAGTGACCCGCAGGCGGCGGCGCGAGGGTACCGGGAGGCGCTGGATCGATGGAAGGAGAGTCAGAGATGAGAGACCGTGAACGCTTGCGGAAAAGCATGCAGGTCTATTTTGTGGTGGGCACGCAGGATTGCGGTTTTTCGCCCGAGCGTACGCTGGCCATTGTCCGCGAGGCATTGGCCGGCGGCGTCGGGATGCTGCAGCTGCGGGACAAGGGGAGCCGTTTGACGGACGAAGAGCGGTACCGTCTCGGCCTGGAAATGCGGGCCTTGTGCCGGCAGTACGGTGCGTTGTTTGTCGTCAATGACGACGTATCATTGGCAGTGCGGCTGAAGGCGGACGGGGTCCACGTCGGACAGGACGACATGCCGCTCGCCCAGGTGCGGGAGTTGGTTGGCGAGCAGATGTACATAGGCGTATCTGCCGGGACGGTGGAGGAAGCACTTGCTGCCCAAGCAGGCGGAGCCGACTGCCTGGGAGTCGGCGCGATGTATGCCACCGCATCCAAAGCGGACGCCGGTGAGCCGATTGGTCCTGAGGGACTGCGAGCCATCCGCGAGGCTGTCGGCAGCGGACTGCCGATCGTCGGCATCGGCGGCATCACGCTGGAGAATGCGCGGAACGTACTGGCGGCAGGAGCGGATGGCGTCGCCGTCATCAGCGCAATCACTCGTGCCTCGTCGCCCGCCGAAGCGGCCAGAGAACTGAAACGCATCGCGACAGATGCGGCGAACGGGCAGTCAAGCTGAGCGCATAACGTACAATAACCAACAAAACAGTGCCCTCCCAAGCGGCGAGGAGGTGGAAATGATGAAACATCGCATATACCGGATCGGGTACGAATGGGTCAGCAAGCGGGAGCTTCTGGAGAGGTTGCAGTTGACCGATTGCGTGTTGGTCGAGCACAAGCGGTTGTTCCCCGCGGATGAGGGCACGACAGGAGAGATCGTCCCGGAAGATGAGCGGCACGCCGTGCTGATTCGCAGCCAGCGCCGTCCGGGGGAATGGATCACCTTCAACGGTCTGTACGAAATTCAGTCCCGCGAGCCAATCCCCTGGATCGATTCGCCGCTGGAGTATCATCAGTTCGGCACAGAATTGATTCCGGGCAACATCCGTCGGGACAAGGCCCCTCAGGCGCGCATTCCGGCGCGGACCAAACTGCAGATCGCGGCCATCCGGCAGGAGACAGTGTTTGTCACGGTGCCCGGCCACCCGTCCCGCCGATACGAAATGTCACTGGCCCACGCCCGGTTCGCCAAAGACTTTCCCACGGAATTGGAGCTGAAACTGCAGGTGTATGCGTTTCCGCCCCGCCATGACATCTTTGTCGACTGGCTCCTGAAAGAAGGGCGAAAGACAGGAATTATCATCCGGCCGAATCAGGAGCGGGTGGAGCGTTCAGCGTTTCAGGTGTGGGAAGAACTGCGCCAGGAATACGGAATCAGCGTCAGCGCCGCGCTGATCGCCATCAAACAGGCCCTGATCGTACTGGACAGAGCCGGTCTGGAGAGTGATTTTCCTTATCCGGTCCAGGAGTTGTCCGACCTGTCGCTGTCCAACGACGCAGAACGGGACGCCTTTTACTCGTACCATGCCGTCCGCTGCGCCATGGCGGCCGTCTCGGCACTGTTGACGACTGATCCCAAGGACCCACTGCAAGATTTGCTGCTGGTGGACATCATGCTGGAACAGCAGATCAACCGCAGACGCGAGTAAGCGTCCTGCGGTTTTTTCATTATTTATGCTTTTGTTGTATAATGGAAGAAAATAGAAGTCGGATGGTCTTATCCAGATAAGTTGAACAATAAACATTTTTTGCACAATTTTGGTCCGGGACGTGGTATGATAGATCGAGAAAGCGTTTTCACAAAAACCTGTTGAGGAGGCTGTGAGAATGAATCGTGTGGAATCCGATTTTTCTCTGGTGCAGGTGCCTGTCCATCTCAGAGAGTTTGTAGTGGAACAGGATTACGAGCGGTACACGCCCGTCGACCACGCCGTCTGGCGCTACGTGATGCGGCAAAATCTCAGTTTTCTCAGCAAGAAGGCCCACGCCGCCTACGTGGACGGTCTGCGCACTTCCGGTATCAGCGTGGAGCGCATCCCCAACATCCGGGAGATGAACGAAAGCCTGGCCCAGATCGGCTGGGGCGCCGTTACCATCAACGGCTTTATTCCGGCCGTGGCGTTTTTTGACTTCCAGGCGCACGGCATCCTGCCCATCGCCTGCGACATCCGCCAGTACGATCACATCGCATACACGCCGGCACCCGACATCATCCACGAGGCGGCGGGACACGCGCCGATCATCAAAGACGAAAAGTACCGTTCCTACCTCAAATTATTCGGGGAAATCGGTTCCCGCGCGCTGTCCTCCCGCGAGGATTACGAATTGTACGAGGCCATCCGCTTGCTGTCGATCGTCAAAGAGGATCCCGAGTCCACCGATGAGGAGATCCGGGCAGCAGAGTTGGCATTGGAGCAAAAAGCGCAGGCGGTCAAGGAAGTGTCCGAAGCCAACCAGCTTGCCCGTCTCTACTGGTGGACGGTGGAATACGGGCTGATTGGCGACCTGGAGAATCCGCAGATTTACGGTGCCGGCCTGCTGTCATCGGTAGGGGAGAGCATGAGCTGCCTGAAAGACGACGTGAAAAAAATTCCGTTTTCCCTTCAGGCCTGCATCGAAACGGATTACGACATCACCAAACCGCAGCCGCAGTTGTTCGTCTGCAGGGATTTTGACGAGCTGATCGAAGCCGTGCAGGAATTTGCCAAAACGATGGCCATGTCCGTCGGCGGCACACAGAGCCTGATCAAGGCGAGCAAAATGCCGCAGACGTCCACCTCCGTATACAGTTCCGGTCTGCAGGTGAGCGGCGTGCTCAGCGAGCTGGAATTTGACGACAGAGGTGAAGCGGTCTACTTGAAGACGACGGGACCGACTGCGCTGGCCGTGGGTGACAAGGAACTTCCCGGCCACGGCAATCACGCAGAAGGCTTCGGCTCTCCGATCGGCTTGCTTGCCGGCGAACCCACCCCGCTGGAGGAGTTTACGGACGGACAGCTTGAGGCGTACGGAATCGTCGTGGACCAGACGACCACGCTGACCTTTGCCTCCGGTGTCCAGGTGGTCGGCAAAGTGGCGTACATTCGACGGGAAAACGGCAAGATCGTCTTAATCGGATTTGACAACTGCACCGTCACGTACCGGGGAAAAACGCTGTTTATGTCCGAGTGGGGGACGTACGACATGGCGGTCGGCGAAAAAATCGTCTCTGTCTTTGCGGGAGCGGCAGACCGCGAAGCGTTTGCCACCGGCACGCACAAGCCTTCGGCCGTCAACGCCAGACGCCCGGTGTACAGTCCGGAGCAAAAACGGCTGCATCGGTTGTATCAGCAGGTGCGCGACATTCGCGAACAGGCACCTGCTGCCGAGACGGCGCAGCGTGTACTGGCGGAAGTGCTGCGGGAAGTAGACGAGGCGTATACGGACGACTGGCTGATTCGTCTGGAAATCCTGGAGGTTCTCCACAAACGCGGCCTGCTCCCGGACAAACAGGCACAGCTTCGCCTGGCATTGGAAGCGCTGCGCGAGAAAGGCGAGGAGCAGGCACAGTTGATCGATAACGGCCTGTTGTTGATCGGAACGTAATTTTGCGGCGGTTACAGCGGCGTGAATCGTGCGAGCCGATCATCACGCCGCTTTACACAGCGACAATCTTTTGGTGATAATAGGAAATGTAGGGCAACATCCAAAAATGGAAACAAGCGTGAAGGAGCCAGTGGGAAGTGAAAAAACGTGTCGCTATGCGCGTAACCAGTCTGGCCCCTGATCTGGCGGCCAAAGCGAATTCGTTATTGTTGAACCACGACCAACTCTCCGATCTATTCAAGGCAGACGCCCCCCACACCCTGGCATTGTTGGAGCAGTTCATCAAGGGATTGGCGAATGTTTTGGAAACCGGGAACGGGTTGATGCTGGAACAGCAGATGCGAGAGTTTGCGTTGAAACAGGCCAAGCAGGGGGTGCCGCTCGCCAGCATTCTGGAATTTATCCGGCTGGGACGTGACGTGATTGTGGAGCAGCTGCAGGCAGAAGCGGAACAGTTGATGCAATCGCCCGCGGAATGGCCCTCATTTTCTTCAATGCAGATGGACGTGTTTCGTTATGTCGAAAAGCTGATAGACGCTGTGGTACAAACCTGTCAAATGGCCGAGCGCGAGGACATGCGCCAGCCTGAAAGCGCTCTTACCACAGGTGAACCGTTTACGGAAGTGGCGGAACAGGAACTTGTGCAGCTCATCTTGAAGTCGACAGACATCGCCGTGCTGATGATCGACAAGGATCTGCGGATTGTGGAAGCCAACCAAGCCCTGGCAGATCTGCTCTCGGTGGAGCGGGAGCAAATCATCGGCAAGCAGATCGACGAAACGTTTCGCCCGCGCGAATGTGAACGCTTTCTGCAATGGGTGGTGGAGCGCGGCCAATCCGGTCACTACGTGGCGGAGTACAATGGCAAGTGGACAACAGTCAGCACCAGCCCGATCTATCACGAAGGGGAACTGCAGGGAGCCATTGCCGTGATGCGCAACATTACGGAGAGCAAGCGGTACGATGAGGAACTGACCAAGCGGGAAGCCCTCGCCGCCGTAGGGCAGCTGGCTGCCGGCATGGCCCATGAAATCCGCAACCCGCTGACCTCGATCAAAGGGTTTATTCAACTGCTGCGGGAACAGATGGAGACGGACGGAAACCAATCGTATTTTTCCGTCATCTTGACCGAAATCGAGCGGATCGACGGGCTGTTGAACGACGTACTTGTCCTGGCCCGCTACCGGGACGACAAGATCGTAGCCGAACGGTTTTTGGTGATGGAGGAAGTGCTGGGCGTGATTCGCCTGCTGGAACCGGAGTCAATCCGACGGGGCATCCGGTTGGAACTGAACTGGTCCGGCGAACAATGGCATGTCTTCGGCTACCGCGCGCGCATTAAACAGGCGATTTTGAATATCCTGAAAAATGCGCTGGAGGCACTGGCATCCAAAGGGTCAGTCGTTCAGGTGTCGGCGTACGCGTCGATCAATCAGGTCGTCATTATTGTGGAGGATGACGGCGTGGGCTTGTCCGACAGTGTCAAGCAAAATCTGTTCGTGCCGTTTTACACGACCAAACCGGATGGAACGGGGCTGGGACTGTCCACGACGCAGCGGATCATCATCGATCACGGCGGCGAGATCTTCGCCGACAATTCGCCGCAGTTGGGCGGGGCACGGTTTGAGGTTCGGCTGCCGATTTCCATGCAGTAAGCGAGCGGCAGAGAAAACGGGCACAAACCCTCGTGCTGATTGACCCGCAGTTGGACAGATACATATCAATTGAGAAAAAGACGGATGACTGTTTCATTCGTCTCTTTTTAGTTAGTGGGATCTTTTGGTTACAGCGAGTTACCATAATATATCTTCTGTAAACGAAATTCCAACGTTTTTAAGACAAAGTGCCCGATCCACTTTTTGGACAAGGACTGCATCCGTTACAATAGTACAAAATGGTGTCCTCGGAGGTAGTTATGACTGCAAATCTTTCCGTATTGCTGGCTTTTGGCGCGGGGCTTCTTTCCTTTGTTTCCCCATGCTGTCTGCCGCTCTACCCTTCGTTTTTGTCCTATGTGACCGGCATCACCATGGACGAGGTGAAGAAGGGGAGGGCGGTCTTTCAACGGCAGGCGTTGCTGCATACGTTGTTTTTCATTCTCGGGTTTTCCATCGTCTTTGTCGCACTGGGTCTGTCCACGTCCTGGCTGGGCAATCTGTTTGCCGAGAAAAAAGACCTGATCCGCCAACTGGGCGGCATTCTCCTGGCGGTGATTGGGCTGGTCCTGCTCGGTGTATTCCAAATGGACTGGATGATGCGGACGTGGAAGATTGATTTAAAATCTCGCCCGTTGGGGTATACTGGGTCCATACTGGTCGGCATCACCTATGCGGCGGGGTGGACGCCGTGTGTGGGTCCGATCCTCTCCGGGATCTTCGTGCTGGGCGTGACCGATCCGACGCGTGCGCTGACCTACACGCTGGCCTACACCCTGGGGTTTGCCCTGCCGTTCTTCCTCATGACGTTTTTCATCAGCAAGGTCGGAGCGATCGTCAAGTACTCGGACCGGCTGATGAAACTGGGCGGTGCAGCCATGATCCTGTTCGGGATCCTGCTGTATACCGATAAGTTGACGGAAATTACCCGCGTCCTGATTCAACTGTATGGAGGCTTTACCGGATTCTAAACGAGGTGAAGAGATGAAAAAACTGCTGCCGGCACTATTTGTAGCCTTTTTCGTCGGACTGATCTTCTGGCCGCATGCGGGACAAAGCCCGACGGTCATGGCGGAACCGAAAGCGGAACAAAAGCCGATACAGGGTTATGAAGCCCCCCATTTTACGCTGATCGGGATGGACAACCAGACGTATCAGCTAAACGGCAAGCGTAATAAGCCGCTCATCCTGAATTTCTGGGCTTCCTGGTGCGGTCCGTGCCAGATGGAAGCACCGGAACTGCGCAAGTTCTACCAAAAGTTTGGTCAGCAGGTGGATCTGTACGCCATCAACGTGACCAGTGAAGACAGCGTGGACGGCGCCAAAAACTTTGTGCAGACATACAAACTGCTGTTTCCCGTGCCGATGGACAAGACAGGGGAAGTGGCCAACCGCTATCGGATTATGGCGTTTCCCACCACATTTCTGATCGATCAGCAGGGTATCATCCGCAAAACCATCATCGGCATGGTTGACGCGGCCGTCCTGGAGCAGGAAGTACGCAAACTGCTGTCCGAAAAGCGCTGACCGCTGCGAGGTGCAGCGGTTTTTTCTTCGTGTTAGTGTTTCGATACGTACATGAAAAGGAGCCTGGATTTCCGGCTCCTTTTTTGTGATCCGTATGTCAGCGCAGGGCGTGGTGTTTCCGGTCGCCAGTTCATTGTGCCGTCTGGGCAGTCCCGCCATGCACGCTGCCGTCCGGATCGATCCTGACATGGGTGGAGATGGATTCGATCCGCTTGAGCAGGCGGGCGCCGTCCGCCTCGTTCATCGGCACCGGCTGTCCCAACTCCGCGTGGTACGGCAGCATCTTCAGAGTGCAGTCTCCCTGTTTCGTGCATGTCGCCTGCAGCACCATGGTCTCCCAGGTTTTCGGCTCTGCGGCACGCGTAAAAATGAAGTTGCCCAAACTGTACGCAATCCACTTGCCATGATACGATTCAAACCCCTGCAGCACGTGCGGATGACTGCCGACGACGAGATCGGCACCGGCGTCAATGTAGGCACGGGCCAGTTCCTTTTGGTGATCGACAGGGAGGTCCACTTTTTCCTTGCCCCAATGGGCGATTACGACGACGAGGTCGGCTTTGGAACGTGCCGCGCGAATCGCCTCGACAGCGCGGGCCGGGTCGTACGAGACGGCGAGTCCCGGCTTGTTTTTGCCGGCGTACCAACTGACTTCCGGTACAACCCGACTGAAGCCGAAGAACGCGATGGTGATGCCGTGTCGCTCGACCAACACCGGGGCGTATGCGCGGGCTGCATCCGCACCGGCGCCGACATAGGCGATCTCGTTTTCATCCAGTACGCGCATCGTGTCAAGCAGGCCTTCCACACCCTGGTCCATGGAATGGTTGTTCGCCAGGTTGACCAGGTCAATCCCGGCTGTTTTCATCGCCGGTACAGCTTCCGGGGGCGACTTGTACACATAGGTCTTGGCAGCGGGTGTTCCGCGCGTAGTCACGGGTGTTTCCAAATTGACGACGGTAACATCGTCGTGCTGAAACAGCGATGTAACGTGCACAAACGGAAAGTCGAAGCCATTCTCCCTCAACCTCGTTTCCACGTGGCCGGACATCATCGTGTCTCCCGCAAAGCTGAGCGTGACGGTCGGATCGCTGCCTGCCGTTGATTCGCCGGCTTGTTCCACTTGACCGCTTCCGCTCTGCCGGGGAATCTCCCTCTGCAGATTCTCCATATGATACAACCCGAAGAACAGAAAGAACATCACACCGAGTACGAGGCCATTAAGCAACATGTACAAGCGTCTGCGCCGTCTCTTCCTCTTTTCGGCCTTGACCCGTTCCGTTCTGGTCCGATTCATCGCTCTCCCACCTGTAACATCACGGTTTTTCTCTGACAGCAAACACTTCCTCATTATACCATCCTTTGCTTGGCTCCCACATGAAAAGCGGCCCATGACAGCCAATATGATGCGCAAGTCCTCCGTTCACGCGCGACGGTCATGAGGCCCAGATGGGGAGACGAATGGGCGATCCGTCGTGGGAAAGCAGCGAAAATACGGCAGTGAACGGCTTCAAAGGCAGTACTCCAAAGTGTTAGAATATTGAAAAAAAGGAGGTCTTTAACATGGAGGAAAAGGTGTCCTTTTTGGAACGGTACAAGCGCGACCACCAGCATCCCGTCAACAAGCTGACCCACGCGTTCGGCATTCCCATGATCGTCATTTCCCTGCCGCTCTTTTTCTGGAGCTGGAAGTGGGCGCTCGGCCTGTTCATCGTCGGGTGGATCTTCCAATTTGTCGGCCACTACGTTGAGGGGAATCCTCCCTCCTTTCTGAAAAATCCCGTCTTTCTGCTGATCGGACCGTGGTGGATACTGAAGCGGCTGTGGGGGTTTCTCACCGGCCAGCCGTACCGGTGAGGAGGTAATCCACAGCGGACCGGGGCCATGACGAACGGCCGGAGGCGCTTGCTGCGCGCCGGCTGTTTTGTGCCGACACCGTCATGGCGAGACACCGGGCGAACCAAAACCGTGCCGCATCTTTTCCGCTCCGGGCGAACCGAAACCGTGCCGCATCTTTTCCGCTCCCGGCCCAATTTCCGGCGGGTCTCTCCGTTTTGTGTCCTTGCCTAAAGAACAGGGTTGTTCTCCTTCATACAATAAACCGATCAAGGGGCGGAGGGGGGAGAACGGATGGCAAAACCGAAAAAGGCAAAGACGAATCGGGAATCCCGGCAGCATCCCAACCAGTTGAATCTGAAAATCGTCACGTCCGAGACCTGTAAAGCGTGCAAGCAGCCGTGTGCGCGAGGCATGGCGTACGTCGACAAGATGTCGCGGCCGGGGGCGGTGGGCCGTGGTGTGCCCTGCATTCTGACGGCTCCCCGGACATGATGGAAACGACAGCGCGAACCCGCGCTGTTTGTTTTTGAGGATGGTTTTGGGAAACATGCAACGTCTGGAGCCCCTTGCGCGGGACAAGCCCAGGCACCGGTGTGGCGATAGCAGCTGAGAGTTAGGCTGTGAGCGGGAAGAAAGAGGATTTTTGTTCCGCTGTGTGGAAAGCTAGAACGGTACAGTGAATTGAGGAGGGGAAACCATGTCGGTCAATGTGGCCCACAAATTTGGAAACGGATTGAAGCCTCAGGTGTTCATGGACACCATGAGCAAAAATAAGGAAGCCTTCGCCGGGTGGTATGAAGCATTTTCCTGGCCGAGCGAAGAGGATCGGCAATTTTTTGCCTCGCTGCGCCACCGCGACGACTTGCGCTGCCTGATTTTGGCCGCCGACTGGTGCGGCGACGTCGTGCGCAATGTGCCCGTCTTGTTCCGCGCGTTGGAGGAAACGGAAATGCCTGTGGAAGTACTGGTGATGGAACAGCACCTCGATCTGATGGACCAGTTTCTCACCATGGGCGGCAGAGCGATTCCCATCGCCATCTTTGCCGACGCGGGCGGCCATGTGCTGGGGAAATGGGGACCGCGCCCGCAGCACGTCCAAGCGGTAATGGTCGCCTTCAAACAGCAAAACCCTGACCGCAGCGCGCCGGACTACGAAGAAAAGATCAAGGTTGCCCGCGCCGAGATGCTGGAGAAGTACGGTGAGGGAACGGGCTATCAGGCGGTAATCGTCAAAGAACTGAAAGAACTGCTTTCCTCGATCTAGGAAAGCAGCAACAGCGGATGTATGGAATTCCTCCGGCCAGACGCCCGACGCGATACATGGCCGGAGGTGCAGAAGAAGGGATGACGAGCTTGCATTACTACGGAAATGAGACGATTATGTCTGTGGAACAGGTACTCCGCCTGAAGCCAGGGGAAATCCGCATTCTGGAATGGGTGCGCACCTATGAATTCATGGAGAATCAATGGGGCGTGGACGAACCCGTTCCGCACTTTCTGGAAATCAAGTGCGAATCGGTCGGCGTCCGCATCCGCAAGAACCGCATCACCAATTTCCCCGATTACGTCTGCGAAGCGGAGCAGGTGTTCCCCGACGTGGAGCAGGCACTGCCAATATTCCACGAATGGGCGAAACGCATTCTCGAGGAGCAGGGGAAGTGAAACTTTCTCTGAAATTTCCTATTGACATGTATGACTTACTATGATAGATTTAATGGCGTCACCTCCTTTTTCACTCTTGATAAAAATGGGAGGCGGACGCAAATTTGCCGGTGTAGCTCAATTGGTAGAGCACCTGACTTGTAATCAGGGGGTTGTGGGTTCGATTCCTATCGCCGGCACCACGGGCATTATATGGGGAGATAGCGAAGTGGCTAAACGCGGCAGACTGTAAATCTGCTCCCTCTGGGTTCGGCGGTTCGAATCCGTCTCTCCCCACCATTGACGATTTCTTTCCAATCTGTTATAACATTATACAGACGTGCCGGTGTGGCGGAATGGCAGACGCGACGGACTCAAAATCCGTTTCCAGCAATGGAGTGGGGGTTCAAGTCCCTTCACCGGCACCATACTCCCAGATGCGGGTGTAGTTCAATGGTAGAACTCCAGCTTCCCAAGCTGGCGGCGTGGGTTCGATTCCCATCACCCGCTCCATATGAAACCCTTGAGAAATCAAGGGTTTTTTGCTTTTTGGAAAGGGAATGTTGAGGGGGGAAAGCGGGGGTGGTGTGCCTGATCCGCTTTCCAGGTGCATCAACCTGCTTCGACGACGAGTAGGAAATTGTTCTCACCGCGTTATTGACACTTGCCATGTTGTTTTCGCAAGAACGTATGTTCGGTTTTGGGGCGAAATCATGCCCTGAAACGGGGGAAACCTGTCACAGTTTCTTAAGATGCGCAATCTCACGTGGAACACCATAGATGGCAGCCGCTTCATGTATGGTCATGCCGGTGCTTCGATATTCATAAAGCACACAGTCAGGCATCAACAATTCGACGGCGAATTCGTTTGCTTCACGCTCGATCCGTTCCACGGAAAAGAGCGTGTTCTTTTTTAGGAAAGGGGTGTTTACGTCCGTGTGCATCACGCTGTGACCTAATTCATGAGCGCAGGTAAAAAGTTGATCAGATTCATTCAGATCACAATTAATATGGATCATGGGTATGCGCTTGTACACATTGAAATAGCCATAAATACTGCCAAGTTCCTCGAACAGAACCACTATATTTTTCTGAGCTGCGATTTCAAAGGGGTCGTTGGTTCCGTGTTTTTTGATCAATTCTGAAACGATTTGCTTAACTGGTTTTCGCATGCAACGATCCCCATCCTCTGAACGCTACTTCTTGTATTTGTGAGGGCTGAACTTTTTCTTCGCGAGCTCTTTCGCTAGTCGCAGGGAGTTTTCGAGTGATATTTGCAACAGTCGCTTTGTCTCCTCATCTAGTGGCTCACCGTGGAATGCCAGGGCATTGTCGCTTTCCAGGTTCTCCATGATACGCTCCAGATCCTTGGCGATATCTCGTTCTTCTTTTGGTGTGAGTTGGCCGGGAACAGGATTGTTCACAGGCTCGTCCAATGCGTCGATCAAATCATTTACGCCGACGTTAAGCGCTCCCGCGATGGCTTTCAATGTATCCACGCTGGGATTGTAACGATCACGCTCAACATCAGCCAGGTAAGAACGGGACATGTTTGCTTTCCTGGCTAACATTTCCTGTGTAAAGCCTCTAAGTTTCCGAAACCTCTTAATATTTGCCCCGAGCGACATATCACAACACTCCTTTTTGGTCGGTATATCCGACTTTCATGACTATTATATGTCGGAAATGTCGGATATACAAGTTGATAAGTGACGGAAATACAAGTAATATGACGGAAGGACAAGTTATATCGAGATATTCTTTTCATTTGCTCATATTTTGCCAAAAATGCTATTTTACTCTGTGACGGAAATACAATACATTTGAAACGTGGAGGTGATTCGGATGCTAGACCGAAAAGCGTTGGGCCTGGTGATAAAAAACCGGCGCAGGGAAAGGAATATCAAACAGAGCCAAGTTTCATCCGCCACCAAGTTATCTCGCAACTATATCTCGGACATCGAGAACGGGAGATACGTGCCCAGCGTCGAGACGCTTACCAAGATAGCCGTTTATCTGGATCTAGACTTAAACGTGCTGAAAATGTCGGAAATACAAGTAGATATGGAGGCATGACTTCCGTGCAAACTGTCGAGAAACGGCTGAAGCAAAACCGCGCGATTTGAGAAAGGAGGAAACGGCATGAACGACCTACGGAATGCCCGAGAAACTGCTTGATTTCCCGCAATACGTTGAGCAAACCGAGCCTGCCAGACAGCGTCTGCTGCAGCCAATCGCGTTCGACGATGACCGGGACGGTCTGGAGTGGACGGTCCGGGACGTAATTGAGGAACTGGAGTACCTGGTGGACATGAAAGCGACGATGGCGCCTGAGGAGTTTGTTGACGGGGTAAGAGAACAGGCCAGACGCCTGTTGAAATGACGCGGGCTTCGGCCTGGTGGGAGCATTGACACAGAGTCTGTACAGCAGGTTTCCCATCGGTCGATGCTTCCACGGAGGTCGATACCTCCGCCAGAAACGAGGTCAATCCGGGGGCGGCCAGCGGAGCCGTAACGGCTGCCGGTGTAGGTTGGGCCGGCAGCGGCCTCGTGACTAAGCGGAAAGGAGGGACAACTTGCATGACGTTCAGGCTGCAATAAAGGCAAAAGACCCAGCGCGGCCACGCTGAGTCTCGGTCAAATATGCACGATTGGGAATCACTTTAATCGTAGCTTATCGTCCCTTGTAAATCAAGAGGAGGGATACCATGACAGTTTCCATCGCATCAACGAAACTATGGACTGACAACAGCAAATAAACGGATGCCGGCTGCCAAGCGGCTTTCCACCAACCAGTGTAGAGGGTGAGGTGATGGTGTGAACTACATACGAGAGCTGAACGCCTTTGTAGATTGGCTCGAAACAAACCCATTGGAAGCAACCGCACAAACTTTGTGGTTCCACCTCATGGCGATCGCAAACAAGAGCGGTTGGCCAGAGTGGTTTGCGGTATCCAATCTAACCCTGCAGGCGAAACTCAGCGTGACGGAAAACACCCTGGCGAAGCACCGGAACACCCTCGTTCAGAAGGGAAGGATAGAGTACCGTTCACAGGGGAAACAGAAGGCCGGCAAGTACCGGATCATTCCGTTCTCGGCTCCTAATCTTACCGCAAAAAATGAGGTGAATCACGAGAAAAGCGATGACCATGCCTCAAAAATTGCAGCAGATCGTGAGGTGCTTCATGAGGCAAACCTTGCGGAAAAACGTGAGGTAAACCATGAGGCTTTATATAAACAAAACAAAACGAAACGAAAGACAAATTTCTCTCTTGAAATACCGGTACGCGAAAATTTTCTCTCGATGATCAATGAGTTGAATATCAAGTGTAGGGGTGTATGGGACATCGATGCGTTGGAAGCCTTCGTCGGCATTATGGAGCCGGAGTTGATACGCGAAGCCCTAAAGCGTTCGGAGATGAAAAGCGTCGCGTATGCAATTGAAATTCTCCGGAATTGGCATGCGGAGAAGATTCACACCGTTCAAGTGCTTCGTGAACATGAGGGAAAGAGACGTTCGCGATTGCGTGGTTATCGCGGGAACGTCGTGCTCATGGACAAGCTGCCCGCGTCCATTCAGTGGCAGCAAGAGCAAGAAAGGCTTGGGGTGCCGATGCAGCCACGAGAACCGCGCACAGTGGCGGATGACCCAGAATTGGCTGAGATGCTTCGTGACTTGCATCGTTCAAAGAAGGCAGGGAGTTAGGCCGGCGCGGTGCAGAGGCGAGATGCGGGCATCAGGGAGTGAGGAAGGAGGAAAAAGCATGCACGTACTTCAAAGCGTATTCCGTTTTCAAGACAAGCAGGTGCGAGTTGTTCTGCGGGATGGGGAGCCCTGGTTCGTGGCTCGTGATGTGTGCGAGGTGCTGGATAACCGTGATACCGGTACGGCAATTCGGCAGCTGGATGACGATGAGAAGCTGATCCAAACGATGATTGAATCAGGTCAAAACAGGGAGGTATGGCTGGTGAACGAGCCGGGCCTGTACTCACTCATCTTGTCCAGCAGCAAGCAAGAGGCAAAATCCTTCAAGCGCTGGATTACTCACGAGGTAATACCGGCGATCAGGAAGACTGGCGAATACGCTGTCGATCAAAGTAAAGCCGTCCCCCTCAGCGAACGCCAGGCGCTGATTCAATCCCTCAAGCTGACGGCAGAATTGGCGGAGGAGATGGAGGAGGTGAAATCCGTCACCCAAACCCACAGCCAAAAGCTGCTGGAGCTGGAACAGAAGGTCGACGAACAAATCACCATCGACTACGGAGAGCAGCGCATGTTGCAGAAGGCGGTTGCTCGCAGGGTCTACGAGGTGGAGAGCGATCCACAGCGGCGCCGTGCATTGTTCCGCCAGCTGTATCGGGAGATTAAAGATCGTTTCGGAGTTCCCAGCTATCGGGATGTACGCCGGTCCGAACTGCAGCAGGTACTCCGCTGCGTGGAAGCCTGGATGCCAGGCTGGAAAGCGCAGGACGCCTAACACAAGCCCGGAATAAGTAATCGAGCAGCACAAGCTTAGTCCAAGCCAACTGATTTGTCGAAGGGACACTCCTGCTGAAATGGTCACCGTTTATCGGCAGACAGGTTCGTTTGGCGTGTTTCGAAAAGGAGCGTAGAACATGGTAGAGATCCGCGAAGACGTCGAGGTCACTGCTGTCCGGGCTGAATTGACCGGACAGAAAAATCAGCGAGGGGGAATGAAAGATGAGCGCGCAGCAATTACTGCCGAAGATTGATCGTCCAGCCACAGAGAGAAGAGTAAAAGAGGCATTGGATTTAGCACGCGACTTCATCAGGATGGGATTTCATCCTGGTGTAGAGGTAGGTACAACGACTGGTTACTCCTTGGTTCCCCCAACTCAGACAAACCAGTTCCACAGCAGCACGGAAAACGTGGCGATCAAAAATGTTGACATAGAGTTAAAGCGCAAAGAGTATGTGCAGCGTGTGATTACTGCTGTGACGAGGTTGGGAAAGAGAGAACGTGAACTGATTTTGAAGAGGTGGTTCGGGGACGAGGATATGACTGACATAGAGGTATACATGGAACTTGGTATGTCGCAGTCCACTTACTATAGGATCAGAGGCAGAGCATTTTTTAAGCTGGCGTTTGCTTTGAAGTTAGAGGTCTATGAATGTGACACAGATTTGAGAGGAAATTGAGCGAATAATGAGGAACAATTGTTCCTGTCAGGTGTTAAAATAATATCATCGGATAATAAGACAACCACTCGATTTCTCGGGTGGTTTTTTGTTTTCCTGCCAGGATGATACGAATGCCAGTAAGCGCATGGGGCTTTGAAAGGAGGTGAGGATGTGAAGCTTATGAAGCTTGCGAAGTTTGCCTCGTACATGTCCGGCGTCAAAGAAAGGAGCGACACGCTGGAGTTGAACGTCGATGGCCGTCGCTTGCATGGAGTTCCGGACATCGACATCGGAAGTCAATGTAAAGCTTTCCAGGGGAGGTGTTGAAAAGCTGACGTTGCAGATGATGGGTAGGGAGAGACAGTGATATGCTGACGCGCATGCAGATCATGAATGCGATCAATGACAAGATCAAGGCAGAGTTTTCGAACATACCGATCCTAAGCAGCGACGCAGAAGAAGGGATTAACCGCCCTTCTTTTTTCGTGTCTCTGGAAACGAACCGGGTGGAAGCGTTCCCGTACAGCATTCTTCGGGATATGACCTGCCGTATCCGATTCTTTCCTGCCAATCTGTCCACTTACAGGGAAGAAGTCTACGATGTCATGGATCGGCTCGACAAATTGTTCGCGTTGTCCTTTACGGTCGGCGATCGAACGATCACGATCTCCGGTGTTACAGCCGAAGTGATCGACAAGGTACTGCACTACGACTTCGACTTTTCGTATTACGACGCCGCCGCGGTTGATCCTGACGCCGGTGTGAATACGGAAAAGATGCGGGAATTGTTGTTTTGATCGCTGACTTTGAAGTGAAATCACGAGATTGGGATGTGCCAATCTGGTGAAAGTGTTCGACAAAATCATGGATAAGTTTTGGGAGGTGGCGGCATGGGTCTGCCTGAGATTTCGATTATTTTTTCATCGTTGGCCGTGTCGGCAATTCAGAGAAGCCAGCGCGGCATTGTGGCGCTAATCCTCAAGGACGATACGGGGAGCTTTGATACAAAAGAGTACAAAGCTGTGTCTGAAGTCCAATCAAGCGATTGGTCCTCGCCAAACCTGCAGTATATCAAGGATGCTTTTCTTGGTACGCCATCGAAGGTGATTGTGGAGAGAATCGACACAACCGCCGCAAATTACAACGATGCGCTTGCCCGATTGGGGAGCAAACGGTGGAATTACCTAGCCGTTCCAGGGATTCAACAAGGAGATGTTGCGGACATCGTCTCCCAGATTAAAACCTGGCGGGACACTCAGAAGAAAACCTATAAAGCAGTGTTGCCAAATGTGGCAGCCGACCATGAAGGGATCATCAACTTTGCGACTGAGGGCATCAAAGTAAAAGGCATTGACAATCCTTTCTCGGCATCTGAATATACAGCCCGGATTGCGGGTATTCTCGCTGGATTACCGCTGAACCGCAGCGCAACCTACTATGTGCTGCCAGAGGTTGAAGCAATCCAAGAGAGTTCTGATCCGGATGCCGACATCGATGCAGGAAAACTCATCCTGATCAACGACGGCGAAAAAGTCAAGATCGCCCGCGGCGTGAACAGCCTTACTACGACAACAACGCAAAAGGGCGCAGATTGGAAAAAGATCAAGATCATCGAAGGACATGATCTGGTAAAAGAGGACATCATTCGGACGTTCCATGACGAGTATGCAGGAAAGATCATCAACAGCTACGACAACCAGGTTCTGCTCATCACTGCCATCAATGCGTACCTGCGGAGCCTGGAAGGGGACGTGTTGGATCCGACTGCAGATAACACGGTGGGCGTGGACGTGGAGGCACAGCGCCTGGCCTGGGAAGCGATTGGTACGGACACGAGCAATTGGGACGATCAGAAGGTGAAGGAGAACACGTTCCAAGCAAAAGTGTTCCTGGCCGGACGTCTCAAGTTTTTGGACGCAATCGAAGACCTGCAAATGAAGATTTATGTATAAGGCGGTGAATAGAAGATGGCAAAACCCGATGTAAGAAAAGTCATCAACGGAACATATGGCCGTGTGTGGGTAGACGGAGAACTGTGGGCCGAAGTGGACAGCTTTGAGGCAAAAGTAACGATCAATTACGAAGATGTCAACTTTGCCGGTGAGGCAGCCACCTATAAAAAAGCTGTAGGCTGGACTGGTGAGGGGTCCATGACGATCAAAAAGGTATACTCCCGAGTACAACAAAAGCTGGCTGACGCTGTACGAAAAGGTGAGTATCCTCGTTTTGAGATCGTTGGAAAGCTGGCAGACCCGGATGCTCATGGAGCGGAGCGGGTCGCGCTCTATGATGTCACAATCGGTGAATTCTTCCTCCTGAAGTACGAGCAAAAAACGCTGGGGAGCGAAGAGGTACCGTTTGCGTTCAGTGATTATAACATGCTTGACACCATTTCTGTTAAATAGGAGGTATCCGGCAGTGGGGAAACAGTTGACCATTGCAGATCTGCTCGCAGAGAAAGAAAAATTGAAGCGAGGAAAACGCCGAACGGCCAACCTGTACATCGAGTCACTGGACGGAGAGATCACGATTCAGGAGCCGGATCGCTCAATAGCGATTGAGGCGTTGACGATGGCGCAGGACGACTCGCGCAGCCAGATGGCCGACCCGTATATCGTCTATCACTGTGTGGTCCAACCGGATCTGAAAGACGCGCAACTTCAAAAGGAATTCGGCTGCGTCGAACCGACAGACATCGTGGGTATCTTGTTCCGTCCTGGCGAGATTGCGGCGATCAGCGGCCACGCTTTGAAGCTAGCGGGCTTTGGCGAAGGCGTGCGAAAAGTGGATCGTGACATAAAAAACTGATTGAAAGTGGTGACGAGGACTTTTACTTTCTCCACCACTATGTACAAAAAGGATTTTCACCGGAGTATCTGCTCGGACTGGACTTTGCGACCAAGCGTTTCATGGTCCAGTCCATGATCGTATCCATGAAAGAGGAAAAGCAGCGATGGGGCATTTAGGTTTCCTCTACCTTTTGCTTGGAAATATTAGTATAATATTCCTGTGGGTAAAAGGGAGAGGATTCCATGTTTTATGTAATAGCCTTTAGTATCGTTGTTGTTCTGATTGTAGTGATTTTGATAAATCGTGCAGGTAATAAGGAAATGGACCGAAAGATGCACGACTCCGGGGCCGATGCTATGATAAGCGCCTTCCATATCGAAGGAATTGGCCTTGGAAGAAGAGCAGACTGTGATTTATTCCTTTTTTCGGATAAAGTAGTCATTGATCACAATGGCCGAAAGTTTGAAATTCCATTGGCCAGGATGAGGGCAGCAGTGGTTAAAACGGAACAAGAAATATACGAAAAAGACAAGAGCGTCGTTGGAAGAGCCTTGATCGGTACGTTGCTTGTTCCGGGATGGGGAACAATCGTAGGTGGCATGTCGGGTATCGGAACCAAGAAAGTGAAGGGCAAGTCAAACACCTACTTGATCTTAAACTTTGTTAATAATAACGGAAAATTAGCAGGTGTTACGTTTCTGAACAATTTTAATATCATCCGCGTAAACAAGTTTTGCGAAGCAGTCAATAATAAGATAAGTGAGAACAAAACAGAAACGGTGATCTTGTAATATGTTTCAAAAGGCACTCAATGAGAGTGCTCCAGCGTGTAGATAACGTCCGCGGCGCATGGGAGATCGGGTCCGCTCGATCGCTTGACGCCCAGCACAGAAGCGGATGTAGTCCGCTCCAAAACGAGACGCGGGCAGGGGACAAACATCTGGGTGTTTCGAGGAAGTGAGACTTGTGTCCCCTGTTGATCCCCGCGTCTTCGTTTTCCCGCTGAGTGGGTCGTCAAAGGAGCTCGCTTGGCCCATCTCTCCATGCGAGGTACGTTGTCTTCCGCTTCTGTTTGATGAATGTGCAGGCCTTCCGGTCTGGAAATCATTTTCTTACGGACGCTTCCAATGAACCGTTTGTCTTCAGTCTGAGGCACTCAATGAGAGTGCTCTTTTCTTTTGTGAGGGGGTGAGATGCGATGATAACCAACTTCACTAATACGCTATTAAATGCTTTGGCACAGGATTATCAACGCCGTTTGAAGGAACTCCAGCAGATCAGCAAAAAAACATGGGATGTGATCAAAACGGGTGCGGCAGCTGCAGCGGGCGCGGTAAAGACCGCTTCAACCGCCATTGTCGGAATTGGTATTCAAGCAAATGCCAGCTTTGAGACGGCCGAACAGTCTCTTGGTCTCATGCTCAACTCGACGGAGGCTGCGAAACAGATGGTTTCTGATTTACAGAAACTGGCAGAGTCGTCACCCTTTGAATTTTCCGGATTGCAGCAGTCTGCCAAGACGTTGTTGAATATGGGTTTCACTGGGCAGCAAGTCATGCCCGTCTTGCAGCGTCTGGGTGATGCAGTGGTAGCAACCGGCGGCAGTACCAAGCAATTGGAGGGCATAACCCAAGTGTTAGGTCAAATCCAAATGAAAGGGAAGCTGAGCGCTGCAGAGGTAAACCAGCTTGCGGAGAGCGGTATTCCTGCTTGGCAGATACTTTCAAAAGAGATGGGAAAAACTCCGGCAGAGCTGATGAAGTTGGCCGAGCAGGGCAAACTCTTATCCAGCCAGGTTCTACCGATACTGTTTACAGGTCTGGAAAACCGCTTTGGCGGCTCCATGCAAAAAATGTCGGAGACGTTTGAGAACACGGTCGCCAATATCAAGGCAACAGGCTCGCGGCAACTCGCCGAAATCACCAAACCGCTGTTCATGGCGGTCAAGGAAGATATGAAAGGGATTCGGGAATTTCTGTCCAGTGATCGCGCAGCAGAATGGGGTGCACGCTTTTCCGCGGCCCTTATGGCGGTCTATTTTGGCGCCAAAGCGGTGGCGGAAACGATTTGGGAGGTTTCCTCCTTTATCATGGAAAACTGGTCCGTCATTGGACCAATTGTGTACGGAGCCGCCGCGGCTTTTCTCATGCACAAGCTCGCTGTGTACGGTTCGACGCTTGCGATCAAGTTATTTGGCCAGCAGTCAACTTTCGCCGCCATAAAAACTCAGGTGATGGGCGTTGCGGCATTGGTTGCCTCGGGTCAGGTCAGTATCCTAAGGGACGCCGTGTTATTGTTGAATGCGGCATTCAAAGCCAACCCAATCGGGTTTGTCGTTACATTATTGGGGTTGCTGGTCACCGCCGGTATCTATGTCGTTCAAAACTGGGAAACCATTAAGCAAAAAGGGATGGAACTGTGGAATGTCGTCGTTGGCGCAGTGGAATGGGGCGTGAATAAGTACATCGATTACGCGAACTTCATGCTCCGTGTGTTCAAATACGCCTGGGACGCCATCAAGTTCGGCGCGATTTCCATGTGGAACGGAATCATTGCCGCCGCAGAGATGGGCGTACAAAAGATGCTCGAGCCTCTTAATGCGGCTCTGGAAGCTTTCGGTAAAGAACGTATCGAAGTAAACTTTGCAGGGGCGAAGGTGGCAAATATTGATGTGCCGACTTGGGACAGCAGTTATAGCCCGATTCCCCATTTAGACTTCAGCGGTGCAAAGTTTTCCACGGGCAAAGCGTC
Source organism: Brevibacillus sp. MCWH (assembly GCF_013096935.1). Classification (NCBI taxonomy): domain Bacteria; kingdom Bacillati; phylum Bacillota; class Bacilli; order Caryophanales; family Paenibacillaceae; genus Brevibacillus; species Brevibacillus sp. MCWH. Next base: position 22,784 of record NZ_SDLF01000004.1, read on the forward strand.
AAACGACATCGCACAAGCTCGAAAGGAACAAAACGAAGCCCGTAAACTGCGCGTCCAACAGGATCAAAAGCTGCTCGACGCGCTGAACAACAACACCAAGGCACTCACCTTCAACACGGATGCGACTGCGCTCAACACGAGTGCAACCGACAAAAACACCAAGGCGCAATTGAGAGATAATCAGACTCCGTTGGATCTCGCAGACAGCCTGTTGGCGCGGATTGAGCGCCATATCTGGGCAACGACGTAAGGGGGTAGGTCAGGGTGATCAACGTGTTTTTGTCCATCAACAACAATGCTGAAGTCCTGCAGCTCCCCGTGCCTCCAGCAGAATACAACGTGCCGTCTCCATGGAACAACGAGCGGGTGGACGGATTGCAGCAGACGCTGAACCTGATTGGATTAAAAGGACTTCGCTCCGTCGAGATCAAGAGCTTTTTTCCGGTTCGGGATTACCCCTTTCTGCAAAATCGGAGTATGTGGGGGATGGCCTATGTAGAAACAATCGAACGTTGGCGCGGCATGCGAATCCCGGTCCGTCTGGTCATCGTCGATTCAGGCGGCGCTCAATCGCTGAACATGGCTGTCACCATTGATAATTTCGAGTGGGGTGTTAAACAGGACGGGGACATTTCCTACACGCTGCAGATGACGGAGTTCCCATTTATTAGCACAGCGAGGGGGTGACAATGTGTTTCAGTTACTCCTGATCAAAAATGATGCTTCCAAAACCCTTGACATTACGCCATTGGTCGGCAGCATTTCATGGGATTCCAACCTTTCCCTGATGGCGTCCATGGAGTTTGACATCAACTGGACAGACGCAAAACTTTTTCCTGTCAATCCTTGTGATTTGGGAGACGTCGTGATCTTGACCAAGGATGGACAGGAGGTACATCGCGGCGTAATCGTTACGGAAGGCCGATCTGGAAGAGAAGCGATCAAATACACGGTGTACGACTATGCCTGGTATTTGGGCAAGTCCAAGAGCGTGTACCAGTTTAACCGAATCCCGGCGTCCCAAGCAATCACGAAGATTCTAAACGATTTCGGCATGCTGATCGGCAGCGTCCCTTACATGGGCACAGTCATCGACGAAATCTATCTGGAAAAAAGCCCGGCGGAGATTATCGAGGACATCTACAAACGGCACGAAAAGGCATCTGGCAAGCGGTACAACGTAGAGATGCGGCAGGGCAAAATCTATTTTGAAGAGATGAAAGACCTGGTCATTAAAGGTACGTTTAAGCTGGCGGATAATATCGCGCCGGTTGATGTGCTGGCCAATCCGTTGGGGGCGGATCGCACCCGGACCATCGAGAGCATGCGAAATCGGGTGAAAATCCTGATTGAGCGAGACGACCAGGAGAAGACGAAACCCAAGTACGAAATCGTCGCAAACGCGCAGGATGAGGGACTGATCCGAAAATACGGGCTTTTGGAGGAAGTATTCAAGATCGATGCCGAAGATGCCGCAAAGGCCAGAGAGGTGGCTCGCATCCTCTTGAGCCGGCTTGCGCGGATCCACGAAACCAACAGCTTAAAGCTGGTAGGCGATGTGGCTTTCAAGGCCGGCCGGCTGCTGGACGTGGACGAGCCGATCACTGGCATGAAACAGCGGTTTATGATCACAGCGGTAAAACACGAGGTAAAAAACCAGATCCACACCATGCAGCTGGAACTGGCTCTGCCTGAGGACGTTAAGTAGGAGGGGTGATCCGTGGACAGTATCGACCGTCTGGCGCAAAAACTTGCCCAAATGTACAAGGATAATCGAAATCCCTTGAGTACGGCCCCCGTGGTGGGAAAGGTCTTGAGCGTTTCCCCTCTGCGTATCCAATACGGGGAAAACATCATCCTGGAACAGCACAAACTGATCGTCGCCGAACGGCTGATGATGGGTACTCCTGTTGAGATAACAGAGACCAACATGGTGGGTAACGATGCGAGCAATTCGGCCACTATCACATTTCATCGTGAAGTAGGCGGGGATCTGACAGAGCGCATCAAAAGATTGTCCATTCCGGCAGCCACCGGGGAGAACAACAAGATCGTGGCCAAACTGACTACTCCCTTGCAAGCAGGGAACCGGGTGATCATGATTCCTGACCAGGACTGGAAAAACTGGTTTGTGCTCGATAAGGTTTGGGAGGGGGGCGAAACATGACACTGCCTCAGATTGCCCAGCTGGAGTTTCCTGACACAGAGCTGATTCAGCAAACATCGCCCGAGAAGGTCCACAAGACTTTTTTGTGGGACTTCAACAAGGGCGATTTTGTCTTGAAAGACGGGAAACTGATTGAGGTAACCGGAATCGAGTATGTAAAGATTTGGGTAGAAAAAGCGCTTCGCACGATGAAAGACTCCCTCATCTACGAAGGAACCGGGTATGGAAGTGAATATCACACACTGATCGGCAAGAACTTCCACCCGGACTTTACCCGATCAGAGTATGAGCGGATGATTCGCGATGCTCTGCTGCAAAACGATGCGATCACCCAGGTGGACAACTTTGTGTTCACCCAAAGCGGCGAAAAACTCACCATCGAGTTTCAAGTAAAGAGTATCTATGGTTCAACGGAAGGGAGGGTGACGGTGTAGATGGCTGATAAAAAAGAGATTCTCACAGAAATGATGAGTTCACTTTCTTCCAGATATGACAAGCGCCCGGGCAACTTTGCGTATGATTTTCTCGCTCCGGTGGCAGATCGCTTTGAAAAGACAGATACAGAAATTGCGACGGTCAAGGAAAAGCTGGACATCTCCAATCTGTCAGGCCAGGAGCTTGAACGACGTGTCTATGAACGGACAGGGATTGAACGAAAACAGGCCACACACGCGATCGGCAGTGTGACCGTTACCGGTACCGGGACAATCTTTGTGGGAGATCTGTTTGAAACGCCAGGCGGCGTCCAATTCCAGGCGACGGAGCAGAAAAATATCGCTGTCAGCGGCACCGTAAATATTCGGGCTGTCGAACCTGGTGCCAGCGGAAACGTCCCGGCAAACACGATCACCATGTTTCCTGTCACACTGGCAGGATTTACAGCGGTGACCAATCACGAACCTACAGCAGATGGCTTTGATGCGGAATCTGATGAGGATCTCTTGCAAAGATACTACGAAAAGATCCGCACGCCAGCAACGAGCGGCAATAAATATCACTATAAAAACTGGGCGAAAGAGGTCCCCGGTGTTGGAGATGCGCGGGTCATTCCCCTCTGGAACGGCGACAACACAGTGAAGGTGGTCATCATCGACAGTGACAGGAAGCCGGCCAGTCAATCCATCGTGGACGCTGTGCAAGAGCACATTGATCCGGGCATTACCGGAGACGGAAGCGGTGCAGCCCCTCTTGGTGCGTTTTGCACCGTGGTAAGCGCGACCGGGGTTAGCATCGACGTTTCTGTTACGATCATGCTCTCCCCTGGATACACCCTCCAGCAAGCTGCAAATAACATTCAAGTGAAGCTGACGCAATACCTGAAAGATATTGCCTTTATTGAGCCAGATGAGATGTCGTTTGTAAGCTATGCAAGGATTGGAGGAGAGATCCTGGACAGCGAAGGTGTTGCCGATTACAGTAATCTGCTCGTCAATGGAGGCACGGCAAACATACCGATTGGCAGAGAAGAAGTAGCAGTGCTTGGGACGGTGACGGTAGATGGCTGATAAGATGATCAATAGATTGGCACCCTTTATGCGCCGGTCCGAGGTGTTTAAGTCCTTCTTTGATTCCGTCGAACCGGCGTTTGCCAGCAGAGAAGAAGCCATATCAGACTTGGAGGCCCAGATGTCAGTGACAACCGCAACCTGGGCTTTGCCTTTATATGAAAAGGAATATGAGATCAAACCAGATCCATCCAAGTCATTGGAGGAACGCAGGGCGGCCGTTATCGCGAAGATGCGCGCAACAGGTAAGTTCACTGCCGAAATGGCGCTCGCCATTGTGAGGGCTTTCACCGATCAAGTGCGGCGGGTAACCTTTACGGGCAGGATCAGGATCCATTTTGACGGGCTCACCAATCTAAACCTTATTGCTGTCGCGGCTGCGCTGGAGGACGTCAAACCGGCGCATATCGATGTGGAGTATGATCTGGGGAATAGCTGCGCTCTGGTGATAACAGATAAGGTGACTGTCAGCCAACGTCGGTACCATAAGGTGTCTGAGTTCCGGGTCGGCATGAAGCCGATTAAGTATCAGACTGAGGTGATCGTATGATTGATAACGCATATTTGGCCCGCGCCGCCGAAGACCTGAAAAACCGAATCGGATCCCTCGTCGTGAATAATCAAACCGTTCCGATTCAAAACGTTACCCGGAACGGCAGGACAATCATCGTAGAAACATTGAGCCAGCAGGGGATCACGGAAGTGACATCCATTAGGCTGTACGACGAGAAAGGGAACTTGATCACTGAGCGGATGCCCAGCATTACTGTTGCAGATCAGCAGCGACTGGCCTTCCGATTTGAATTTGAAGTGAAAGGCGGGAGCGCATAATGCCATATGATCCAAAACTGGACTGGAAACCTGACGACGACGTCACGGAAGCCGACATTAATCGATGGGAAAAGGGGATCGCGGACGCTCACGTGCAGTTGGCTGCGCTGTCTGCGGACGTATCAAACCTGAAAATCCGGATGAATACGCTGGAGTCGATTTTGCCGGAGAACTTCCTCTACAACAAGTTCGACGACGATTTAGCGACAGTCGATTCGATCATTGTGATTCGTGGATATTTCAACGAGGCTCAAACGCGCTTGGAGGTGTAATCCATGAACTGGATACCTTCGGATAACGGCCATTTACGAAAGGAAGGGGGAGGAACATGTCTGTAATTACATTAACAAAATCGAATACGAAAGCATACGACACTTCGATATCAAAAGCTTCACCCTCGTCAAACTTTGCTACGGCAACTGCCGGTTCAATTGGGCGGTCTGTCGCTGTTGGTGACATTTGCAGATACCAACTTTTTTTTGACCTTGGCCTTATCCCAAATGATGTCATTATCAACAGTGCAATATTGAGAATGAAACAATCGAGTGGGCTAGATGTTAGAACGCTCGATATACATCCTTTGAAGGCTTTTTGGAGTGAAACAGGACCAACTTGGTACAGTCCAACACCATACGATGGCGGCAGGAAAGTATCTACTACTGTCCCAACCGGCAGTAATATCGATGTTGATTTTGATGTTACGGCACTGATCCAAGATATGGTTAACGGTGTTTACCCGAATTACGGGTTCTTGATAAAAGATTCTGACGAGCCAAGCGGAACGTACGCACACAACTTTTATCAACTGGATCATGCAATAGATTCTTACCGACCCACCCTCACCATCGACTACACAATTCCATCAACAGGGAAAAAGCAGGTTGAGTATGTTGGGAAATCGTCAAGCGCGTCGTCGGGAACAGCGAAGGTATTGTCGGTTCCTGCGGGAGCGCAGGCTGGGGACTTGCTAATCGCCCAAATACAGTTGGTAGGCACTGCCGCGATCACTCCGCCAAGCGGTTGGACGGTTTTCTACGATTCAACTGCTTCTTTTGGCGACAGAGTGTTTATAGCATACAAGTACATGAATGCCGGTGATACAAATTATGCTTTCACGCATCCAGATGCTAGTGGGCAAGCGGCACTGTACGCTTTCCGGAATGTAAAAACAGCTGATAAAGTAACTTCCCACGCCAGAAGTTTTTCAGGCGCTAATGCTCAGCCAATGGCAATAACAGCAGGGGAAATTGGCTTTACAAAGGGCTTGCTAGTCCTTTTCAACCATGCGGAACACGACACGCAGACGCTAGCGATAACCCCGCCATTAAGTCACATCGAGACCTATGACAACCACTATGTCGGAAAGGTTATAGAAAGTTCATACCGCTATTTGCACGATAAACAAACATTGACAAGTTCAGAGATGAACAGCGTCGTGAACAATGCGGCAAACGGTGTATCTCTTTTAATGGTACTGGAGCCACTCTCCAACAATGCGCCAACGCTCACGCTCACGTCACCTACGGATAATCAAACATTGACGGAAGGTAATGCGCTGCCGGTGGCGGGCGAGGCCAGCGACGCAGACGCAAACAACAACGTGGTCGTCAAGTGTCAAATTAACAATGGCCCAATACGAAATATTGGATCAGGCGTATCCGACGGGGTAACGCCTATTTCTTTTGCCCGCACGCTGACCTACCACAACAAAAGGATGTGGGACGGCGCGACGGACGTGGCTGGAGCTGATCTGGCCGAAGACGTCGATCACATCCTCAAGGTATGGGCAGAAGACGACCAAGGTGGAAAGAGCGCGGAAGTCACGCGCAAATTCCGCGTCATCTGGAATCGGCCGCCGGTGATCAGTGGGGCCAACGAAGACTTGGGTAAGATCATGGAGCCCCCGAGCAAAACCTATAGTGTCACTGATCCGGAGGGCAACCCTTTCACCATCACCGAAAAGATCGACGGAAAGGCAATCCGGTCATTTGAAGGCGTACCTGGTCGGGAGGAGACCATAACGATCCCACATGACATGTGGATCAGATTGGACCTGGATACACCACATGAATTGACGATCGAGGCAACGGATAACAATGGGTTGACATCGACCAGGACGTTTACGTTCATCAGGGAAGAGACGCACATCGAATTCATGCTGAATTTTGATAACCCGGACATCGAAGCACATTTTACCTTAGACGGGATGCCAAAACGCGTGCTTGTCACACTGGATAGGTACCTGCCTCCAGGATCGCAGATCGAGTTTGTGAGAGTGACAAACAACGCTATGGACGAAACACCGACTTGGGAGGATATGACCGCAGCAGTAAACGCTGGCCGTGGTTATCTCTTCACCAACCAGCAAAAAACCGCCGCAAACTGGCGCATCAATATCTGGGTGCGTATCGCCAAAGGCACAGCGACAGAGCGGGTGAGATTGGACGGATTTGGGGGTGCGTTTGATTGAGTTTCAAAACACAAAACGTGGAGAAAATTTCAGTCATTCGTCAAAAGGAGCAGGAAGACCCGGTATTAACCATGGGGCAGGAACTCGCCATGCTGAAGCTGGAAAATATTGAAAAAGACGCGATGATTCAAACCCTTGGGCACCAGTTGGCATTAGTCAAGCTGGAACTGATCCAAATGAAAGGAGGTGGTGTATGATGGCATTCTGGAACCTGGCGTACAAATACAAGTGGGTCACGATTGAACAGTTGCGCTTGGCTGTTCGGACTGAATCCAATCCATACGGGGAGATCACGCCGGAGGAGTTCAAGCAAATCACCGGCCAGGATTTCTGAGCGCCTTTCCCAATGCGGACAGGCGTTTTTCATGGGGAGCAGTGGCTCCCCTTTTTTGCTTCTAGACTGAAAACCCGTCCCTGGCCGAGCAGGGCTTTGATTTTGTCATGGGGGGCGAGGAGGATGAAGAACATTGCGCTTTGTACAAAGACTTGAACTGGAGAACATTGCAACCCAAGCAAACGCCCTCGCAGCGACGTTGGGGGCGGTGACAGCACCTGTGTTCCATTACTTTTATGGCACGGGCCGGACTGACATTATCGTGGTGCTTTTGCTTTGCATTGTACTGGATTGGATAACCGGCATCCAGGCAGCCAAGAAAAAAGACAAAACGTACTCGTCGGAATATGGCCTGAATCGCATTCCGCGTACCTTGTTTCTGCTGGCCCTGCCGGCGTTGGGCAACTTGCTCGACCGCGTTATGGGCACGCCTGGCTTTCTCTTTTACGGCGTCACGTTCGGCCTTATCTATCACACCTGGAACAGCCTGACGGCCAACGCAACACGAGCCGGCTGGCCGGTGCCAAAGGCAGTCGCCAAACTGGTGGAGTCCGAGATCAGAGCCAAGACGGAACGGGCCATGAGACAAAAGGAGGGTAAGTGAGATGAAGAGAGTGATTCTGATCGACCCCGGTCATGGCGCCGAAACAGCCGGTAAACGCTCCCCGGACGGCACGCTGCGAGAGTATGAATTCAATCGAAATGTCGCTCGCCGGCTGGTGAAAAAACTCCATATGTCCGGCTTCGACGTCCGCCTGACGGTTAACGACGACAAAGACATGCCCTTGATTCAGCGCACGAACCAGGCGCGAGACTTGAAACGGCAGGGATACGACGTCCTGCTCGTGTCCATCCACGCCAACGCTGCCGGTAACGGATGGAGCACAGCGAACGGGATTGAGACGTACACAAACGACCAGGCGGAGAAGCTGGCGCAGATTATTCAGCGTCGCCTCCTAGCAGATACCGGTCTGCGGGATCGCGGGGTGAAACGAGCTGACCTGCACATCACCAGAGAGACCGCAAGACACGGCATTCCTGGTGTACTCTGCGAACTGGGTTTCATGACCAACCGGGACGAGTGCGCCCTGTTGAAAACGGATGCCTACCGGGAGAAGTTCGCCACCGCAATTGCAAAGGCTATCTGCGAACACTACGGAGTGCCTTTCAAAGCATCCACAGACAATCCACAACCCGCACAAAAACCTGTGGATAAGGTTTCCATTGAGATTAACGGCTGCCGCCTGCCGGTTCAAGGCTACCTCCGCGACGGCGTATCGTGGCTTCCGATCCGGTCCGTGGCCGAGGCAGTCGGCGGCAAGGTGGAGTGGTGCGCCTGCACAAAACAGGTCAAGGTGAACGGCCAAGACCTGACAGAGAGCATCGAAAACGGCACGTCGTATGCCCCTGCCCGGGAACTGGCTGCCATCCTCGGTCTGGCGGTGGAGTGGGACCAGGCAACGAAAACGGTAAAACTGAAGAAAGGATGTGTGTGACATGACTTTCGCGGATGTGGTTGTCTTTGGACAAGAGTGGGGTGCGTTGATCGCCCTTTTTCTTTTGGTACTGCTCGTCCTGGCCGCCGACCTGTTCCCGCGCATCGCCGCCTTTATCGCCGAGATCGAAGCGGTGTTCCCCGGCTTGTACGACCATCTGGAGGCGAAGGAGCAGGCCCTCGTCAATCGTTATGACCGGCTGCCGACAAGAATCCGCGCCGGTTTCGCTTTGGTGGGTGGGAAAACAGCATGGGCCGCGCTGGTCAGGTGGATGTACAAATTCGTGCGAGATCGAGCAAAGAGAAGCTAAACAAACAGCCCTCTGCCGGAAAACCGGTGGAGGGCATTTTTTATTCTCTCTCGTCTTTCTTCCTTCTGCCGCGAAGCCGGGGCGTGTCCATCCATGCTTGAACTTGCCCCCGAAGCCACAACGGTCCGCAAGCAAGCTCCTTGACGGGCTGCGGGAACTGTCCACGCCTCAGATACTCCTTCATGTAGTTCCTGGACTTGCCGGTCATTTCGCAGACCTCTGACAACCCCATGATGTCGTCCAAATTAATCTGCAATTATTTAATCCCTTCTTCCCAATGCTGCTGTTATCCACAAATATGCCACAACGTAAATCAGGATGGCTTTCTGCCACCACTGAGCAGCAGGCGAGTATGTGGCTAAAACAGCGAACCCTAACACTCCTCGGATGGAACGCAGATTTCTGATGTCTATTTTTCTTGTCTTCATGCTATTCTTAGGATGGTGGGGGGCCTCACTGGTCACCTGCAGCGTTTACCTTGGCGGGAGCGCCGCTTTCGCTTTTTCTTCCGCTAGCTTCGGGTGTACCTACTCCTTTCACCATCCCACGTACTCACCTCCTTTCTTGCCTTAATTATGCCAATTTGTTTAATCTGTAAAATATTGGTCTTCCCGCAGCAACTCTCTGCATGGCGGCGCAGGTTCGATTTCTATCACCCGCTCCAGATGAAACCCTTGAGAAATCAACGTTTTTTTGGTAAGAGGAAAAACCGCCTCCTGAGCGAAGGCAGGTTTTTTGCTGACACATCCCTTGTATCCGAAGCATCGTTTATTAGCCCTTCGATCTCGTTACGACATGAACACACGCTGCTGTCGCAACACATACCAAAACAGACAAGGGGAATGTCAACAGGTACGCATTTGTATAATAGGGAACGGCTTCGGCACTGACAAACATCATGACGTTTTCCCATGTGACAGGGCTCCCTTCCATTATGACATAGCAGCTGCCGATCAGAAAAATCAGAACCTTTTCCGCAATGGCAGGGAGTATACCGATCCACACGGCTGCTCTTGTTGCCCCTCGTTTATGAGCAATCCCTGCCTACAGACCACCGACGATATATGGGATGACTACCATTACAGATCCCAAAACCAGTCCTGACACATCTCGATGCTGGTCAATCGGCAGCTTCGTGATCGCAGTGTACATCCATGATGCAAGGAATAGGGTAACAAAATAGGAACCTGTAATCACATACCATCCATTTTTTATCACTGCTAGCCCCCCTGGGAACTGGAGTTCATACCGTATGACGAACAGATTGTCTGGCTGGTCACGTAAACATCAAAGCGATTTTGGCAGAAATTGCAACAACATTTTCGTATGGCGGCTTCTGCTCGTTGTACATATTAGTTCGCTTCAATAAGTGGAATATTTCAAATTTTGTGTGGAAATCCGTTTTTCCTGCCAGTTATGATGGTACTGTCACAAGCTTGTAAAAATCGGGGGGAAACCGGATGAATGCCTTTCACTACAATTGCTCCACGCGTATTGAAATGGGGATGGGCAAGGCTCTCCACCTGCCGGAACTGCTGCACTCCCTGCAGGTCGGCTCGTCCATATTGCTGGTCAGTGACCCCGGCGTGATCCGCGCGGGCCTGGTTGAACCGATCCAGACAGCTCTGCAGGAAGCGGGTTTTGCCGTGTCGCTGTTTGCGTCGCTCAGCCAAAATCCGCGGGATACGGAATGCTTGGCGGGAGCAGAACAATTCCGTGACACAGGTGCCAGCATGGTGGTGGCCATCGGCGGGGGAAGCGCCATGGACACGGGGAAAACGATCGCGCTGTGCGGACCAAATGGCGGAACGCCCGCCGACTACGCGGACGGACGGCTTCCCTACGCAAACATTGCCCCGATCATTTGCGTTCCCACTACAGCCGGGACGGGATCGGAAGTGACCCGCTCCGCAGTCATTACCGAGTCGGCCACGCACCGAAAAATGACGCTCAAACACGCCGCCTTGCGCCCAACGCTGGCCGTGCTTGATCCCAGTTTGACGCTCAGTGTTCCGCCCGCTGTCACCGCTGCCACCGGCGTCGACGCCTTGGTTCACGCCATCGAGGGGTATACCTGCAAGGTGACCAATCCGATCTCGCAATCCCTCGGCGCCCGTGCGATGCAGACGATTGTCTCCGCACTGCCGGCTGCTTATGCCGATGGTCGAAATGTAGAGGCCCGTTCCGCCATGCTGGAGGGCAGTCTGCTGGCGGGGCTCTGTTTTGGCTCGGCGGATGTCGCGGCTGTGCACTGTCTGGCGGAAGCGCTCGGCGGGCTTTACGACACGCCCCACGGCGTCGCGAATGCAGTATTTTTGCCCCATGTGCTTCGGTTCAATGCAGTGGAAAACAAGCCGATGCACGCCAGATTGGCGCGTTACATGGGGTTTGCCGCCGATGCGGACGCGGACGAGTTGGCTGTCGAAAAGCTGATTGACGGCATTGAGGCCTTTACGCACAGCCTGGACATTCCAAAGCTGAAAGACTTGCCGGGTGTGCGCGAAGAGGACTTTCCGCGGATCGTAGAGCTGTCGGTGCAAAACGCCTCCACGCCAAGCAATGTGCGGACGATTACGGCGGAGGATTACCTGCGCATTCTGGAGGAGGCGTATCGGTCGTAAGAATGCCGGAAACAATTGAAGCGCTGCACTTCTGACGCAATCACCACAATGGGCTGACAATGGTGAACGAACACATGCTCCACGGACAGTGGGGCATTTTTTCTTGCATGTTCGCCTCGTGTTCGCATATAATACAAACAAATGTTCGTATACACAGGAGGAATGACGATGATCGGGTACCTGCAGCGCTATATGAACAGCGGTCAGCTAGTCGAGATCATCTATCTGGATCGCCATGGGCGAACGTCGAAGCGAACTGTCCGAATTCATGAGATCAGCAGGGGGCGTGTAAAAGCCTACTGTTTTGCGCGTCGGGCGTTTCGCATCTTCTCCGTTGACAACATCCTCGCTGCAGTTCCAGTGGTGAAACAGCGTGCTGCAGGATATTGAACGGAAGGTGCTCCGCATCATCGCCAACTTTTCTGTTGGGCGCAGGCGAACGCCGAACGTGGATGAACTGTGCGTGAAAACAGGTCGTAGCCGCGCCGGTGTCATGGAGGTACTGGCCATTTTGGCACGGGAAGGGTACATCCAATGGGTTCGCTCACACCCGAACGACATCAAGCTGTTGGAAGCGTGGGAACGAAAGGAGACATCTGGATGGGGCAGAAAATAGGAGAATGGTTCAGAACCGCGCGGATGGTACAGCCGGAGAAAAAAACAGAAAGCGGGCCTGTGAACGCGGATAAAGAGCTTGCAGAGAGACCGGTTGTTGACGCGATCGACTATGATGAAAACTGTTTTCGTATCTATGACGCTACGCAGTACGACTACGCGATCAGCGTTACATGGTTCCGGGAATTATACGCAGGACGCGGCGTGTTTGAAACGGCATGGGGGAGCGTAAAGCAGATTGACGCTGACGAACGACGGTTCCTGCTGGTCAGTGATTGGGATTCTGTGTGGATTCAGATCGAGGATGTCGTGCGTGTGACGAAATCGTACACCGGTTGACTCCTACAGCTCACTTGGTTCAAATGTTGTAAAATGTTGAAACCCCCATTATGGGGGTGGGGGTGGATTCATCATGCTTACAGACCGATATGACGTTCTCTTTATTTCGAGGAGGACAAAGCCACCTCAAATGCATCCAGGATTTCGAGAAAGCGCGATGCTTCTCTGAATACGTGATCAGCGAGCAGCGGCGGGATTATGCTTTTTATTCTGCATGCCTCAATCAGTTCACGTGCTGTCTTCTTGAAGTCGCGCAATTGACGTACGGAAACGCGATTTTGATCGACAAATTGTTCAAGGAGAGGAAGGGTTTGTGACTGAGGCCGCATGGAGTTGAGGTCAATCGCTTGATAAAGGAGTTGATCAAAGTCATGGCTAAACTCACGAGCCTGTTCGACAAGTTTTCTTTCGGAAGGATCAAGCAAGTGGTTGATAAATTTGGCGTGGTCTGCCATGATTCTGAGGAAAAATACATTTTCATTAATGATGGCATCGGGCAAGGGATCAAGGGTTCCCGTATTTAATTGCTCTAATCGATTCATGAAATAGGCAGCTTCCCTGCTGATATGATCGACCAACAAGGGAAAATTATTTCCCCCAATCTTGCAGCGAATAATCAAGTCAAGGACTCTTCGTTTGAACTTCCAAATGTGACAAACCGCATGGTGAACGACATTGTTAAATTCGAAAATTCTTTGCGGGTCTGCATCCGGCGAGAAGGCATGGGCCTGATTTTCAATGTCTTCAAAAATGTTGTAAAACCGATTGGCTTCGTCGATTAATTTGGTATCGTCATAACGAAACCCCAATTTAAGGAACAGGGAATGTTCTTTCATGATTCTTGACCAAAATCTGATTTCATCTAACGACCGACTCACAAATGTATCTGCCATACGGTAACTCCTCCATGCATTTTTGTGTCGCTTCGCGCAATCCTGGCCACTGGGAATGGACAGTTCCCAGCGTGGATTCGCATCCGCAGACGACTCCTTTGTATTTGCAAGTACGATGTATCTCTATGCCAATACCCAGGTCGTGGACTGGGCTTACGCCTACATTTTGAAAAAGTGCGAACTTGGACGCTCACGCCCAAAAATGTTTTGTGCTGGAAACTGGCAACCGGAACTTTTCCATTTCATTCGCGTCTTAACATTTTGCAACACATTTGACGAAAGAGGGAGAAGTTACTTGAAGAAGTACAGAAAACACTGCTTGAAGATGGTAGTCGCCGGCGTTTTGGCGTGGAGCAGCGTCGGTTTGACGGCTGCGGCGGAGTCCGTTACGTTTCAGGACGTCACCTCGGCCTATTGGGGGTACGATACGATCAGATGGGGTGTGGAGCAGCGTTTGGTTTCCGGTTTCCCGGACCGCACCTTCAAACCGGATCAGTACGTCAAGGAAAGCGAATTTTTGGCGATGCTGCTCCGTTATTACGCTAATCACGGAAACGCACTGACGCTTCAGCCTGCAGGTACATACTGGGCTGACGTTTATTATCGTCAGGCCGAAGCGTATCATTGGCCGGTGTCCCGTGCTCAGTCGGATCGTCCGATCAAACGGGGCAGTGTAGCCAAACTGATAGCTGCCTCGCAGGGCTTCCGTTACGACACGAACAACGCGATCCAGTATTTGTACAACCAAGGGCTGGTCAAAGGGCGGGGGGAAACAGCCAGCTTGACCGGCTTTGCCAAGGAATCGTATCTCACCCGGACAGAAGCGGTTCAATTCATCAAGAATCTGGCGGACAAATCCATCGTCCAGGCCAAGCCGGCGCCCGATCAGCCGTCCACTCCGCTCATTCCGCCGAGTGAGAAATTGTACCCGTTCACCCAAAACGGCAAATGGGGATACATGGATGCTGCGGGTCGTGTCCTGGTCGATCCGCAGTTTAGCAATGCCAGACCGTTTCGGGATGGATTGGGGGCGGTATACTTCAACGGCAAATGGGGATTTGTCGGAGCCAATGGCGAATTGGCGATTCCCCTGCAGTTTGATGATGTGAAAGATTTCAGTGAGGGACTGGCTGCCGCGCGGGTCGGTTACAAGTACGGGTACATCAATAAACAAGGGAAGTGGGCCATCAACCCTGTCTATCCGCTGGGGTCTGCCTACGAGTATGACAGAGGCGTCGATTTTCAAGAGGGGCTTGCTGTCATTACACAAGGGAACAAGTACGCCTTCATCAACAAAAGCGGCAAGGTTGTCTCGGCAGCGTATGACGAGGTCATGCCGTTTCAGGAAGGACTTGCCGCCGTGCGGGTCGGCAACCTGTGGGGGTATATCGACCAAAACGGAAAGATGGTCGTCAAACCGCAATTTGACATCGCCAACGACTTTCACGAAGGCCTGGCCGCGGTAGCGCGAAACGGTCGGTACGGCTATATCGGCAAAAACGGTGCCTACGTCATCAAGCCGCAATTTTCAGTGGAGGGGCTCAATTACAATTACAGCGGCAAGCCGCGGTTGTTTGACTTTCATGAAGGATTGGCCCGGGTTATGATCAACGGGAAGTACGGGTATATCGACAAAACAGGAAAGACCATCATTTCACCGACGTTTGACACCCGCAATCAAACAGGTGACTATGCCACGGATTTTTCTGACGGCCTGGCAATGGTCAGGATCGGATACCGATTCGGTTATATTGACAAGACCGGAAAAATGGTGATCCCGGCGCAGTTTGATGAAGCAGAGTCATTCTCCGAGGGGCTGGCGCGCGTCCGCGTCAAGGGGAAAGACGGATTTATCGACAAAACCGGAACATGGGTGATTTCGCCGCAATTTTCCCATGCACGCAGTTTTCAAGACGGTTTGGCGCTGGTGACGCCGGACGGGTCGAACGATCAAATCTATATTGATAAAAAAGGAAACTACGTAATGAAATAAGTGGCTGGAACTGACCTGATCCAATGAAGTGAGGGGCGAATGACTTCATGACCAGATAACGATCCCAGGCGGTTGATCGCTTAGCGCTTGGGATCGCAGATGCTTTTGCAAAAATACAGATACATGAGATAGGCGATTCGCCCGTTCTCCGTCTTGTGATCAATGCACCGCTTCAGGCATTTCACCATTTTTCTGTCGCAGCTGCACGCAAAATAGCCGCGTTTTTGGTAACACTTGTCGTGCATCATGCAGCACCAGTCTATTTCGTCAATGGGCGGATTTGGCCCAGAACAGCCGGGACCGCACCAGTTTCCGTAAAAACAGGGAATTGATCCAAAACGCCGCTTGCGGATTGGCACTTCGCATCACCGCCATGGAAAGAGTTACTACTACCATATCGGGTTTCGCCAAAAGTGATTGTACGCTTATCTGATCGACTGACGCTGCTTTTTCACCATTGACAGTTCGGGGATTGGCAGCCGGCGTCAAGACTGGCAGAATGAAGAGGACAAGCCAGCTTCCCTGTACAGGGCCGAAGCGTTTGACGAAGGAGAGAATTCCATGAAGACGGCATTATACCAGATCGCCTATCAAATCGGCATCCATCCCACAAAAATGGCCAAGCTGGTGCGGGAAGGCGAAATTACCGGCGAGGTGCCGGGAGACAACCCGCAGTCCAAGGAGGCCTGGATCGACCTCCTCTCCCTGCGCAATTACATCGAGTGGCAGCGTGAGCAGGGGCGACTGGACGAAGCAGCCTATTGGAAGGCGATTCGCCACATTGAACGAACGCTTAAAAACCGGTAACCCGCAGACAAGGCAAAGGAAGTGGAACACCCGCCGGGAAGAGCGTCCCCATCTGTCTTTGCGTTGTACACAGTACGAAACGTTTTCCGCCTCAAACACAAAATAGAAAGGTGCAGTCAACCATTCGCACTTCGCTTTGTTTCTACACATGAATTGTCGCTGAAAACGTGGTATGCTGATAAGGAACCTTAGTGAAAAGAGGAGAAAGACCATGAAGCGACCAGAAGACACGCGCGTCGTCGTCGGCATGTCCGGTGGGGTCGACTCCTCCGTGACGGCTTACCTGCTGAAACAACAGGGATACGACGTCATCGGCATCTTTATGAAAAACTGGGATGATACCGATGAATTTGGCCACTGCACGGCGGAAGAAGACTTCCAGGACGTCCGGCGCGTCTGCGAACAAATAGGCATCCCGTACTACACGGTTAACTTTGAAAAAGAATACATGGAGAAAGTCTTCCAGTATTTTTTGGATGAATATAAACGGGGACGCACGCCCAACCCGGATGTCATGTGCAACCGGGAAATCAAGTTTGGCGAACTGCTCGACAAGGTGATGGACCTCGGCGCCGATTACATTGCGACCGGCCACTATGCCCGGGTAGAGTACCGGGACGGAGCGTATCGGCTGCTGCGCGGTGTTGACACCAACAAGGATCAGTCTTACTTTCTCAACGCCCTGAATCAGCACCAATTGTCCAAAACGATGTTCCCGCTCGGTTCCCTGACCAAGCCGCAGGTGCGGGAGATCGCGGAAAAAGCGGGGCTGGCCACCGCCAAGAAGAAGGACAGCACCGGGATCTGTTTCATCGGGGAGCGCAATTTCCGCGAGTTTCTGCAAAACTATCTGCCCGCCAAACCGGGGAACATCGAAACGGTGGACGGCGAAGTGATCGGCCGCCACGATGGCTTGATGTATTACACCCTGGGACAGCGGCAGGGGCTGGGTATCGGCGGCGGACACGGAAAGACCGGCCAACCGTGGTTTGTGGTTGACAAGGATTTGGAGCGCAACGTGCTGATTGTCGCCGAAGGGGCCGGCCATCCCCGCCTTTACTCTACCAGTCTGATCGCTACTGACGTGAACTGGATCAGCGGCAAGGAGCCGGAGTCTGCCTTTACCTGTACAGCCAAGTTTCGCTACCGACAACCGGATCAAGGCGTGACGGTGCATCTTCGCGAAGGCAACACCGTGGAGGTCGTCTTTGATCAGCCGCAAAAAGCGGTTACGCCGGGACAAGCCGTTGTCTTCTACAACGGGGAGGAGTGCCTCGGCGGCGGAATCATCGACCAGGTGACGCGGCTGGATGCAGAGAATTAACGCGGATGGGAGAATCGGAACGTGGAAGCGACACAGAAATCAAAGCTGATCATCGTTTCGTTTTTGCTGGGAGCGATACTCATCGGGGGACTGGCCTACATGGGCTTGTACACCACAAGTCAGGAGCACGTGTCGATGATTCACGAAAAGATCGCCAGCCAAGGGGGAAAGGTGACAGCCATTACCGTCGTCCCTGTGGATGAGAGCCCGTTTGAGAAGAGCGGAAAAGGAAACACGATCTACAAAATCACGTACGAAAAGGACGGCAACACCTTGACGGCGTGGTATCGCTCGATCAATCATTCCTCGATCATCAAAGAGGAAGAAGCGTGGATTCTCCCCAGGTAACACCCGAGAAAACAAAGAGATGACAGGGGATGTGAGTGCATGAACATGATCAATGCGGAACAACTGCGCGACCTGGCAAGCCTGATCCGCAGGATGGAGCCAAATCTGGCGGGAGCGTCGCTGACGATCCTGGCATACGAGCAACGCGATGCCATTGCCAAGGCGTTGGTGGAAGGACTGGGTGCCGACGTACCGGTACAGACCAGTTCGGGGGAGTACGCCAACCATCTGGCTGTTGTCCGGGTGGGAGGCAACAAGTACACGATCGCCCAGGACTGGCGGGAGGTGTACATTGCCGAGATCAATTACTGTCCATGCCGGATTCCGCCGCAATCGCACGGACTGCTCGTCTATCACAATGATTATCCCGGCGTGATTTACGACGTGTCCCGCATATTAGCCGACAATCAAATCAACATCTCCAAACTGAATGTCTCCCGAGAGCAAAAAGGGAAAAACGCGCTGCTCGTGTCCGTTACCGACGAAGCCATTACGCCTGACGTGGTCACCGCCATTGAGAAACTGCCGCAGATCACCCGCGTGATTTCCCTCCAATGAAGCACACGGCCGTCCGCAACCGCGGGCGGCTGTTTTTTGTACATCATTTGTACATCAGCAGATGGATGAGCGGGACGGGGCTGTATTCGGTCTGGTGGCCAAAATCGGGCCCCTCCAAATTGTACGAGACCCGGGCTGGGAGAAACGCTTCTGATTTGTCCGCTTCCCTCATATGTATAAAAGGGATGAACATGAAAGTGAAAGAGGAGGAGTGGCCATCGATGATCTACGCGCAGCCGGGACAACCAGGGGCAAAGGTTTCGTTCAAAAAGCGGTACGAAAATTTTATCGGAGGGAAATGGGTTCCGCCGGTAAAAGGGGAGTACTTTGAAAATGTCACGCCCATAACGGGACGGGCATTTTGCGAAGTGCCGCGCTCCACGGCGGACGATATTGAATTGGCGCTGGATGCGGCTCATGAGGCAAAAGCAGCGTGGGGGCGCACATCACCGGCAGAGCGGGCGGCCCTCTTGAACAAAATCGCCGACCGCATGGAAGCCAATCTGGAAATGCTGGCCGTAGCGGAAACGTGGGACAACGGCAAGCCGATTCGCGAGGCGCTGGCAGCCGATCTGCCGCTGGCGATCGATCATTTCCGCTACTTTGCCGGCTGCATCCGGGCCCAGGAAGGAAGCATCAGCCAAATCGACGAGCACACGGTGGCCTACCATTTCCACGAGCCGCTCGGCGTCGTCGGTCAAATCATCCCGTGGAACTTTCCGCTGCTGATGGCCGTATGGAAACTGGCTCCGGCACTCGCCGCAGGCAACTGCGTCGTGTTGAAGCCGGCCGAACAGACGCCCGCGTCCGTTCTGGTCTTCCTCGAACTGGTGCAGGACCTCATTCCGCCCGGTGTCGTCAATGTGGTCAACGGCTTTGGACTGGAAGCCGGCAAACCGTTGGCCACCAGCAACCGGATCGCCAAAATTGCCTTTACAGGGGAGACGACGACCGGCCGCCTGATCATGCAGTACGCGTCGCAAAACATCATCCCGGTGACGCTGGAGTTGGGCGGCAAGTCGCCAAACATCTTCTTTGAGGACGTCTGCGCCAAGGATGACGCGTTTTTCAACAAAGCGGTGGAAGGATTCGTCATGTTTGCGCTCAATCAGGGCGAGGTCTGCACGTGCCCGTCACGCGCCTTTATCCAGGAGTCGATATACGACCGGTTCATGGAAAAAGCGCTGGCCCGCGTTGCGGCGATCAAGCAGGGCAACCCGCTCGACACAGAGACGATGATCGGTGCGCAGGCGTCGGCGGAACAATTGGAAAAAATTCTCTCCTACCTCGACATCGGCAGACAGGAAGGGGCTCAGTGTCTGATCGGCGGCGAGCGGAACATCCTTCCCGGCGAGCTGAAAGACGGGTACTACGTCAAGCCGACCGTGTTCAAAGGGCATAACAAGATGCGCATTTTCCAGGAAGAGATCTTCGGCCCGGTCGTCTCCGTGGCCACCTTCCGGAACCAGGAGGAAGCGCTGGAACTGGCCAACGACACGCTGTACGGGCTGGGGGCAGGCGTCTGGACCCGCGACGTGAATCTGGCGTACCGGATGGGGCGCGAGATCCAGGCCGGCCGCGTCTGGACCAACTGCTACCACGCCTATCCGGCGCATGCCGCGTTTGGCGGGTACAAGGTATCCGGCATTGGCCGCGAGACGCACAAGATGATGCTTGAGCACTATCAGCAGACGAAAAACCTGTTGGTCAGCTACAGCCCGGATGCGCTCGGATTGTTCTGAGCGAGACAAAGCCCCTGTAAAAGGAGGAAGCGCATGGGCACAGTGCCGAAAGTGCTGGCAACAGAAGCGGCGCTGCGGTTGATCGAGCGGCTGAAGGAGAGGTACGGACCGCTGTTGTTCCACCAGTCGGGCGGTTGCTGCGATGGCAGCTCGCCGATGTGCTATCCGCGCGGAGAATTTCTCATCGGGGAAAACGACGTGCTGTTGGGCGAGATCGGCGAGACGCCGTTTTACATGAGCGCCGCCCAGTACGAATACTGGAAGCACACGCAGCTCATCATCGACGTGGTGCCGGGGAGAGGGGGCATGTTCTCCCTGGAAGGGCCGGAGGGCGTCCGCTTTCTCACCCGCTCGCGGGTGTTTACCGACGAGGAGATCCGCACGTTAAAAGAATCTGGCGAGCTGTGACAAGCGGCGGCGCGGTAAACTTCCGAAGCAAGTAACAAAGCATCCCGGAGGATCATCTTCGGGATGCTTTTTTTGCGGCAAACGTGTGAGCGTTTGGGCGAGACAAACACCTATCTGCCTCGCATTGAATACATGGAAGAGAGAGACAAAACGCGAAGGAGGAGGCGCATGCAAATTCATGTGGTGCAGCCGGGACAGACACTGTCAGGCATCGCCCAGGCGTACGATTCGTCTGTCGAAGCGATCGCGCGGGCCAATGAGCTCCCTGATCCCGGCAGGCTTGTCGTCGGACAGGCGCTGGTGATCCCCATCCGGGGCAGCTATTACTGGGTGAGGCAGGGTGATACGCTGTACACCATTGGCCAGCGTTTTGGCATCAGTGCCGCGGAACTGGCCCGGGCCAATCAAATTTCACAATTCCGTCCCCTGCAGGTAGGGATGCGGTTGTTCATTCCGCCGCGCCCGCGACCGGCGGCTGATTTTAACGCCTATGCCGAGCCGCGGCGAACGGTGACCCCGGCATTGGAGGCAGACGTGCGCAGAGCGGCGCCGCATCTGACGTATCTGGCGCCGTTCAGCTTTCGGATCAGGCGGGACGGCACGCTGTCGCCCCCGCCGCTAAATGACTTTGCGCAGATTGCCCGGGAGAATCGGAACGTCCTGATGATGGTGGTCACCAATCTGGAGGGGGAACGGTTCAGTTCAGATCTGGGCAGCCTGGTGTTGAACGACATGTCAGTGCAAAACCGGCTGCTGGACAACATCATCAGTACATCGCAGCGGCTTGGTTTTGGCGACATTCACTTCGACTTGGAAGCTCTGCCTGCTGCTGATCGGGACGCCTACGTCCGCTTTTTGCGACGCGCCCGCCAGCGGGCGAGCGCAGTGGGAAAAATGGTCTCCGCCGCCCTGGCACCCAAGACCAGAGCAGATCAGCCTGGTCTTTGGTACCCCGCCCACGACTACCGGGCAATCGGAGAAATCGTCGACTTTGTCGTGATCATGACGTACGAATGGGGATACAGCGGCGGTCCGCCCATGCCGGTTTCGCCCATTGGTCCCGTACGCCGGGTCCTGGAGTACGCCTTGACGGAAATGCCCGCCAACAAAATCTTGATGGGCCAGAATTTGTACGGGTACGACTGGAGGCTGCCCTTCCAGCCCGGCACGACCGCTCGCTCCCTCAGCCCGCAGGCGGCAATCGCGTTGGCACGGGAGCGGAACGTCAACATTCAGTACGATTATCAAGCGCAGGCGCCGTTTTTCGAGTACACGGACGACGATCAGAACCGCCATCGCGTCTGGTTCGAAGACGCCCGTTCGATCCAGGCCAAGTTCAACCTGGTCAAGGAACTGGGCCTGCGCGGCGTCAGCTACTGGAAATTGGGGCTGCCGTTTCCGCAAAACTGGCTGTTGATCGAAGACAATTTTCGCGTTCGCAAACGAGTGTGAAGACTACGCAGAAACAAAAGGCGTACCTCCGAACGGGGCGTACGCCTTTTTCTTCGCCTGCCACTCATGGTATGATGGTGCAAAACGGAAGAAGGAGAGGGCATATGGGAGAATGCAGACTGAATCACAGCGTGGAAGACGTGCGGGCGAAGCTGGCGGAGCAGACGCCCTACCTGCCCGAAGCGCTGGCAGCCCGTCTTGAGGAATTGCTCGCAACGCCGCTGTCCCAGGAGACGTTGAACGAACTGTTTCATTTGTTGAAAAAATACGATCTCGCTTCGCCGGAGGAACGAGCAGAACGGGAGCAAAAACTGGCGCGACTGGCCGGCTGAGCGACACGTACATACGGCAGTATCCGGACGAGGGAGACTTGCGTGAAGCGAAATGGATAAAACCTGCTGGAAGACAAAAATCGGCAGTAAGGAGCGGCTATGAACAACCGATTGTACTATGACGATCCGTATTTGCACACCTTTGAAGCAAGCGTGCTGAAATGGGGGACGGAACCCGACGGGACACCGTACGTGGTGCTGGACCGCACTGCCTTTTACCCGACAGGGGGAGGGCAGCCCTGCGATTTGGGCGAGCTGGGCGGCATCCGCGTCATCGACGTGGTGGAAGTGGACGGTGACATCCGCCACCGCTTGGAAGCTCCGCTGCCCCAGGAGCGGCAGCAGATCGCGGGCCAAATCGATTGGCCCAGGCGGTTTGATCACATGCAGCAGCACGCCGGGCAGCACATCCTCTCGGCGTCGTTTGTCGAGGTACTGGGGGCAGAGACCGTCGCCTTTCACCTCGGCAGGGATTACGTCACCATTGATGTCCGGTTGGATGAGCTGTCCATTCAGCAGGCGGAGCAGGTAGAAGCCCTGGCCAACCGCATCGTGCTGGAAAACCGGCCCATCGAGGCACGGTTTGTCACGGACGCTGAACTGGCCCTCATGCCTCTTTGCAAACAGCCAACCGTCAGCGAAAACATTCGTGTGGTAATTATCCCGGACTTTGACTACAACCCCTGCGGCGGCACCCATCCGGCTCGGACCGGCGAAGTGGGGCCGATTAAAATCATCGGGTGGGAGCGGCACCGCGGCAACATCCGGGTCACGTTCCTCTGCGGCTGGCGGGCTCTCGCCGACTATTCCCGCAAGCATCTGCTGCTGCGTGAGTTGACCCGCACGCTGAGTGCCGGCGAGCCGGAGTTGGCCGAGCAGGTACAGCGGCTGGTGACAGAACGGGAGCAGCTGAAAGCGGCGCTGGAGGAAAAAGAAACACAATTGCTCGAAGGAGAAGCGCAGTCTCTGCTGGCGCAGGCGGTACCGCTGTCTGACGTACGGCTGGTGAAGGCCGTGTGGGCTGGCCGGAGCATGCAGCAGCTGCAGCAGCTCGCCAAACTGGTAACGGCACAGGCAGCGGACGCGGTCTGTCTGTTCGCGGCCGAGGGAGACAAGCTGCAGATTCTGTTCGCTCGCGGCGAGCAGGTGGCGCTGCCGATGAACCAGTTGCTCAAGGATACGCTGCCCTTGATCGACGGCAAAGGAGGCGGCAATCCTGCGCTGGCCCAGGGAGGGGGCGCGCCGATTCTTCCTGCGGAAGCGGTGCTGGCACACGCCTGCCGGCTGCTGGAAGAATCGATCAGGGTATAACAGGACTGACGCTTTTTCAAGAAAGGAGAGATAGACATGTCGCTGTGGCAAACGGGAGATCTGGTACGCGTCTCCTACAGAACGGGCGAATACGTGACGGAGGTGTTGGAAAATCACGGGGACAAACTGCTGGTCAAGGTGCTTGCGGTATTGAAATACCCGACGCAGGGCGACCTGCACAACCCGTACGAGGTGGATGTGCCGCTGTTTCATCAGCGTCCCGCGCTGTCTTATCAGGAAAAGATCATGGTGCCCAGTCAGACCGTGATCCGTTACGGTGGAGCGGTGCCCGACTACAAGGAATCGGTTCAGACCGCTTTGGAGCGGGAGATGGACAAACTGCGCAAAATGGTCACGTGGGCCCAGCGCTGTCTCGACGAGTTGGAGGCACTGCGCAAGGAGACCTTTACAAACTAAGGGCAGCGTGCTACTGTAGTAGTCGAGCAAGCAAAACTGCATAGCGCAATACCAAACGGGGGCCGAGCATAGTCGGCTGAGATTGTAACGAATGTGTTACTGACCGTTGAACCTGACCTGGGTCATGCCAGCGGAGGAAGAGGTATCGGCTGCATTAACGCACTGTCGTGATTTCGTGCCGCGACACGCGGACCGAAGTGCGATCACTGCACATGCATAACCAAAACCATCCGTGGCGGATGGTTTTTTTGTTTGCCGTCCGCCCGACATCGGTGCAAACGGCTTCTTCTGTCTGGACTTCGGTCAGTCAGGGAAGCTGTTTTTTTATCGGCTGGAAGACGACAAGCGGCCGGCCATTCCCGGCGGCGCTGACGAAAGGAGGGGGACCATGCTGGTACAGTTGAACGGCAAACGCGTGGAGCTGGACGACGAGGTTAATACTGTCAGAGCCCTGCTAATGTCCTACCAACTGCAGGAAAAGATCGTGGTCGTGGAGCGCAACGGCGAGATTGTCGACCGCGCCCGTTATGAAACCACGCCAGTCGCAGACGGCGATCGAATCGAAATCGTTCACTTTGTCGGAGGAGGCTGACAAGATGGATACATTGAAAATTGGACCGTATGAGTTTCATTCCCGCCTCTTGCTGGGAACCGGTAAATTTCCCGATTTGGACACGCAGACCCAGGCGGTGGCAGTATCGGAAGCGGAGATCCTTACCTTTGCCGTGCGCCGGCTCAATTTGGAAGATCCGCACGCGCCCAACTTTTTGGAACGGTTGGATTTGAAAAAATTCACCCTGCTGCCAAACACGGCAGGCGCTTACACGGCCGAGGAGGCGGTGCGGATCGCCCGGCTGGCCAAGGCGTCGGGGCTGTGCGACATGATCAAGGTGGAAGTGATCGGCGATCCCAAGACGCTTCTGCCTGATCCGATCGGCACCTTGGAGGCATCCCGCATCCTGGTGCAAGAAGGCTTCATCGTATTGACCTACACCAACGATGACCCGATTCTCGCCAAACGGTTGCAGGAAGTGGGTGTGCACGCAGTCATGCCGGGAGCGTCGCCGATCGGTTCCGGCCAAGGGATTCTCAATGAGCACAACCTGCGCTTCATCATCGAAGACGCCAAGGTGCCGGTTATCGTGGACGCGGGCATCGGGTCTCCGGCCGACTGCGCCAAGGCGATGGAGTTGGGGGCAGACGGCGTCCTGCTGAACACAGCCGTGGCGCTGGCAGACAACCCGGTGCTGATGGCCGAAGCGATGAAATTGGCCGTGGAGGCGGGGCGCAAGGGTTTCCTCGCCGGGCGCATCCCGAAAAAGCGTTACGCCTCGGCCAGCAGTCCGACAGAAGGGATGATTGAATAACGTGGAACGCGTCACGGCAGCTATAGCCGAGCGGAGAGAAGAGTTGTTTGCCCTGCTGGCCGAACTCGTCGCTCATCCCACGGTCAGCCCGCCTGCCCGCAACAGCGGCGGCGCGCAGAGCCTGATCGCCCGAAAACTGGACGAGCTGGGCTTTGAGGTAGATCGCTGGCCGGTCTTTCCCGGCGATGACAACGTGGTGGGCCGCCTGCGGGGCACTGCGCCGGAGCGGGCGCACAGCCTGATCATCAACGGGCATATCGACGTGGCGGAAGTGGGCGACGACAGCGGCTGGACCTATCCGCCGTTTACGCTTACCCGGGGCCGGGACGGACGCCTGTACGGACGCGGCGTCGCCGACATGAAAGGCGGCCTGGCAGCCAGCCTGTTTGCCATCCGGATGCTGCGCGAGCACGGAATCGAGCTGAAAGGCAACCTGATTTTTCAATCGGTGATCGGCGAAGAAGCGGGGGAAGCAGGCACTCTCTCCGCCATCGAACGGGGCTATTCCGCCGACTACGCCGTCGTGGTGGACACCAGCCACCTGCACATGCAGGGACAGGGCGGTGTGATTACCGGCTGGATCACGGTAGAAAGCCCCGTCACCCTGCACGACGGGATGCGGGCAAAAACCATCCATGCCGGCGGACGCGTGCACGGTGCCTCCGCGATCGAAAAGATGATGAAGATCATCGCCTCGCTGCAGGAGCTGGAACGCCACTGGGCAGTGATGAAGTCGTACCCGGGATTTTCGCCGGGCAGCAACACGATCAACCCCGCGGTCATCGAGGGCGGTCGGCATGCGGCATTTATCGCCGACCGCTGCGCGCTGTGGATCACCGTCCATTTTTACCCCAACGAATCGCATGAAGCGATCATTCAAGAAATCGAAGCCCATGTGCAGGCGGCGGCTGCGGCTGACCCGTGGCTGCGGGACCACCCGCCCACATTCCGGTGGGGAGGACGGTCGATGATCGAAGAGCGGGGCGAGATTTTCCCCTCGCTGGAACTGGATCAAAACCATCCGGCGCTGTCCAGACTGAAGCAGGCCTATCAGGCGGTGATGCAGCGTACACCTGTGGTGGACATGTCCGGAACGGTAACGGACGCAGGCTGGTTTGCCCACGCCGGCATTCCGGCGGTGATCTTCGGACCCGGCGAGCTGTCCCAGGCCCATGCCGTTGACGAGTCGATCGATCCAGACGAACTGGTCCGCTTTGCGCAAATCATGGCCCGGTTTCTCGCAGACTGGTGCAACACGGAAAAGGAGTGAATGTCCTCGTGGCCACTTTTACAGAGCGCCTGTTGAATCGCGTCGCCCCGATTTGGGAGCGTTCGCATCGTCATCCGTTCGTAACCGGCTTGGGCGACGGCAGTCTGCCGGTTGAATCGTTCCGGTTTTACCTGAAGCAGGATTACGTCTACCTGATCGACTACGCCAAACTGTTCGCAATCGCCAGTACCAAGGCAGACGATCTGGCCACCAGCGCCAGATTTGCCGCCCTGCAGGAGTCGACGCTTCATTACGAGATGGAACTGCACCGGCAGTACGCTGCCCGCTTCGGGATTTCCCGCGAAGAACTGGAGGCGACCGAGCCGTCATTTGTCATGCTGGCCTACACCAGCTACATGCTGAAAGTAGCCCACCAAGGCACGCTCGCCGAACTGGTCAGCGCCGTTCTTCCCTGCACGTGGAGCTATTGGGAGATCGGCAAGCAACTGGCGCAGGTGGACGGCGCACTGGATCATCCGCTCTACGGTGAGTGGGTGCGCACCTACAGCTCCGACGAGTTCGGCCAACATGCACAGTGGCTGATCGGACTGATGGATCAACTGGCGGAAGGCAAAAGTGAACGGGAGCTGAACCGTCTGGAAGAGCATTTTCTCAATACCTCGCGCATGGAGTATCTGTTTTGGGATATGGCATACCGGAGGGAAATGTGGCCGTGCGAGAAAAACTAGCCTTCGCCGGCGTCCGATTCTCCTACGGGGAGAAGGCCATTCTCGACGGATTTCAGCTTGCGGTCGGACGCGGCGAACTGGTCAGCCTGATCGGGCCGAGCGGGATTGGCAAAAGCACGCTGTTTCAGCTGGCGGCAGGCCTTCTGGAGCCGCAACACGGCGAGATCAGGCTGGACGGGGAACCGGCAGCCCGGCGGCTGGGGCAGGTCGCCTATATGCCGCAGCGTGATCTGCTGATGCCGTGGCGGACAGTCGTGGAAAACGCCGCGCTGCCGTTGGAGATTCAGGGCATGCCGCGCAGGGAGGCACAGGCCCGGGTAAGGCAGGAGCTGCCACGCTTCGGTTTGGACGGCTGGGCGGATGCTTATCCGGCGCAGCTCTCCGGCGGCATGCGGCAGCGGGTATCGTTTTTGCGCGCGCTGATGACGGGCAGCGACCTCTTGCTCCTGGACGAGCCGTTCAGCGCTTTGGACGGCATCACCCGGATGGAGATGCAGGAGTGGCTGCTTACGATGTGGCAGCAGACGGGTTGCACGATGTTGTTGATCACCCACGACATCGACGAGGCGATCCTGCTGGCGGACCGAATCGTCGTGCTGCTTGGCAGCCCGATCAGCAGTCCGGTGGAACTGGACGTCCCGGTGCCGCGGCCGCGCTCGCTGGCGAGCCGCAGTCATCCGGCGTTTCAGGCGCTGCGCGGGCAGATTTGGGAGCTGTTGCGGCAATCGGCCACGGCACAGCCGGTCGGGAGGTATGCGTGATGAAGACGGTTCACCAGGGTATCTGGTTTGGCCTCTCGTTCGTGCTGCTCTTGGCCGGCTGGGAAGCGGTCTGCCGCCTGTTTGCCATCCCGCCGTTTATCCTTCCGCCGCCAAGTGCCGTGCTGCTGGCCGTATGGGATTTGCGCGAGCAGCTGTTCGGCCTGCACCTGTGGGCAACGCTGCGGGAAGTGCTGTTGGGGTTGTCGGCGTCGATCGTGTTCGGCATTGCGCTCGCCCTGATGATGAATCTCAGCCGCCCGGTGGAACGGCTGGTCTATCCCTATATTGTGATTTCACAGACGATTCCCATCATCGCCCTGTCGCCTGTCTTCATCCTCTGGTTTGGCTACGAACTGTCGGGAAAAATCGCTGTGACGATCCTGTTCACGTTTTTTCCCATCGTCGTCAGCACCTATGATGGTCTGCGCGCGGCCGACCCGGAGATGGTCAACCTGCTGAGGACGATGGGGGCGTCGCGCTGGCAGATTTTTTCCAAACTGCAGCTTCCGGCCAGCCTGCCGCATTTTTTCAGCGGTCTGAAGGTAGCGGCCACGTACAGCGTAGGAGGGGCGACCATCGGCGAGTGGCTGGGCGCGAGCGAGGGATTGGGCTATTTCGGCCGGCGCGCATCGGGCAATTTTCAGGCACCCGCCCTGTTTGCCTCCGTGCTGCTGCTCTCTGCGCTCGGCATGCTGCTCTTCTGGCTGGCCGGCACGATTGAACGGCGGTTTGCACCACATGCGCGCACAAACACACGGAAACAGATGAAAACACAGTAAGGAGAATATTGAGCCATGAAACGTTATTCCAGATGGGCCAAGACATTGATGAGCTTGTCGCTGGCGGCCGGGCTGGCGGCGTGCGGCAGCCCGACAGGAAGCGAGACGGCACCGCAAGCCAATCAGCCGGCGGCGGGCACAGGCGAGCCGACCGAACTGACCATCGCGCTCGACTGGTATCCAAACGCCGTGCACTCGTTCCTCTACGCGGCAGAAGAACAGGGTTATTTTCGTGAGGAAAACCTGAACGTCCACCTGCAAATGCCATCGGACACCAACGACCCGCTGAAAATGGTGGCGGTCGGCAAGGTGGACTTGGCCATCAGCTACCAGCCGCAGGTGGTGCAGGCTCGTTCCGAAGACATTCCGGTCGTCTCCATCGCGGCGCTCGTGCGCGAGCCGCTGAACGTGATCATGACGCGCAAGGACAGCGGTTTGGACACGCCGGAAAAGCTGGTTGGCAAAAACATTGGCTATCCGTCCATTCCGCTGGACGAGTCGATCGTCCGCACTGTGCTGAAGCATACGGGCGCGGACGATTCCAAGCTCAGTTTTACCAACATCGGCTTTGACATCATCCCGGCGCTCACAGCGAAACAAGTGGATGCGGTAGTGGGCGGCTATATCAACCACGAACAGTTGATCCTGGAGAAAAATGGCGTGCCCGTCAACGTTATCAAGCCCAGCGACTACGGCGTTCCTTCCTACTATGAGCTGGTTATAGCCACCAGCGACGAGACCTTGGGCAAAAAGCAGCAGGCGCTGGAGGCGTTCCTGCGGGCGGCTGCCAAAGGACAGGAATACGTGAAGAACCACAAGGCGGAAGCGCTCCAGCTCCTCTTGGACAAACAGGCCAAAGAGTTCCCGCTGGATCAAGACGTGGAAACAAAGAGCCTGGACATCTTGCTGCCGCTGATGGACGCGGGCGACCAGCCGTTCGGCACCCAGACGGCCGAATCCTGGCAGAAGCTGATCGACTGGATGAAACAAGAGAAGCTGATCACAAACGACGTCAAGGTGGACGACGTCATGCGCAATCTGTTGAAGTAGTTGAAGATAACGAACAAGCCCAAACGTTCAACACGCGTTTGGGCTTGCTTTTATCCTGCACACCCCCTTTCCTTTTTGCTGACAATGGTCTTATAATGGAAAGGGGAAATCAGGACAAGGAGACGTTTTGATGAACGACAATCGCGAAGATCGCTACAATAAGCTGATTATCTGGACGTTTGTCGGCAGTGTGTTGATTTGTACGCTGTCCGTCGCCATTTACATGTACATGATCATGTTTTGAATAAACGGGAACAACAATGAAGCCACTGACGCCGGTCAGTGGCTTTTTTTGGACGACGAGGCTGCTGAACGGACATCCTGGTAATGCGCTTTTAGTCGGCGGACTGTACCGTACCAGTTGAAAGAGGAGCGGACCCTCATCCTGCCGTTGGCAATCAGCCGTCTGCGCAGTGCCGGATTGTTGCGGATGCGGGCGATGGCGCGGGCAAAAGCGGCCGGGCTGTTGGCCTGGTTGACCAGCAGGCCGCTGTGTCCGTGTATGACAACTTCCCGTATCCCGCCGCGATTGGAAGCCACAACGGGGATGCCGGATGCCATCGCTTCGGTGTTGACGGTGGCCAGGCCTTCGCGAAACAGGGTGGGGCAGACAAAGACATCTCCGAGCTGGAACATCTGGTGCACCCGGGAAGGCGGCACGTAGCCCGTGAAGCGGACAGGGACGCGCAGGCGCTTGGACAGATTGCGAACGTACCGCATGTATGGCGTCTGCCGCCTCACGCCTGGCCAGGAGGCGCCGACAGCCACCAGGCGGATGTTGGGTATGCGCCGTTTCAACTGAGCGACGGAGCGGATCAGGGTATGCAGTCCCTTGCCTCTGACGATTCGTCCGACGAACAGAACATTGAAACTCCCGGCCAATCCCATGCGTCTCCGCAGACGCAGTTTCGCCGCGGCCGGCCACGGACGGAATTTTACCGCGTCCACTCCGGGAATCGCGGTGCGGAATTTGTGGGCGTGGGCGGGATAGCGCCGTTTCATCGTGTTGGTGACAAACGACGATACGGACGTGATGCCGTTCACCTGACGGAGGATCGCATTGGCCTGCGGCAGGGTCAAGCGAGACATGAATGTAAGCGAGTGGAGCGACAGAATGATCGGCGTATGGGGGAACGCCTGTCGCACAAACGGAACAAATCGCGGCCGATTCTCAATCTGGATGATGTCAAACGACTGTCCCGCCACTTTGCGCAGCGCGGCGCGCAGGTAGGCGAACGGCCTGCTGCTGGGGACGCGGATCACCTGAAGGTTGCCGCCGACGTACCGGCTGACGCTCGGCAAGCGGGGATGGCTGCGGCTGAGCAGCACGACCTTTTCGCTTTGCGCCATGCGCTTGAAAATGTTGTACGTGACGGATTCGACGGAGCCGCCTTTGATCGGGGGGACCGGCAGTTGCTCTGGACAAACAACCAGGATGCGCACCTCTTCACCCCTCCACGTGTACGTTTGTTGAGTTAATGCCTGTATATCCTATGTCGGGACGAGGTGTGAACTCCTAGACAACTACCTGTTTTCAAAAAATAGGCCGCCCATGCCACACGGGGGATACAATGCTGCAAGAGAAACTGCCCCTTTGTTGCCGGTATGATATTTCGGAAAATTTTGCAAAATGGTATTATGGTACATAGGTCTGCTAGATTTTTCAATCTGGCACTACACTAGGAGAAGGAGGGTATTATGAATCAGTTACACAAACGCATAGGGATGTGGCTGCTGACGCTGCTGTTGCTGCTGAATGTTGCGGCGGTACCGGCCTTTGCCCAAAAGGCAGCAACCGCAGCCGACCCGCTGACAGCCCACATCGAAAAACTGCTGGCCGATCTGGCCCGTGACGAGAACAGCATCGGTCTTCACGCCGGCATCGCCGTATACGATTTGCAGGAAAAGGCGTATCTGTACCGGCACAACGCCCACCGAACGTACGTGCCCGCGTCCAACTTGAAGCTCTTTACCTCTGTCGCGGCGCTGGACAGACTGGGCCCCGATTACCAATGGAAGACGGAGGTGTACGCTGCGGGCAAGCTGCTGCCAAGCGGCGTGCTCAATGGCGACCTGATCCTAAAGGGGTATGGGAACCCCGGGCTGTCCGTCGAAGACTTGCAGCGTATCGCGGCCGCGCTGAAGGAGAAGGGGCTGACCCAGATAAACGGCGATCTTTTGGTAGACGACAGCTATTTCGATGACACCCGCCTCGGCATCGGCTGGATGTGGGATGACGAGCCATACGGCTACAGTGCCCAAATAAGCGCACTAGCGGTACATAAGAACAGCATCACTGTAACAGTCACGCCGGCGAAACAAGCGGGAGAGGCACCGACGTTGACGATGGAGCCGGATACGTCCTACATCCGGTTGGTAAACAAACTGAAAACGGTCGAGGGCACCACAAGCAACATCAGTGTAGAGCGGCCGCGCGGCACAAATACGGTCGTCTTTTCCGGAATGATCGGCATTCAGGCCAAGCCCTACCAGGAAGACGTGACGATGGAAGACCCCGCCCTGTTTGTTGCCGATGTGTGGAAGCGGCAGTTGGCTGCCGCCGGGATCAAACTGCGTCCCCAGGCGAAAACGGCCAAAACCACGGTCACTACGGGCGTCGCGCTCTACACCCACCTGTCCAAACCGCTGTCCGAGCTGCTCGTGGAACTGAACAAGGAGAGCGACAACTTCTACGCCGAGATGTTTTTGAAGACGCTTGGGGCGACGCAAAAAGGAGAGGGCAGCAGCAAAGCGGGGAGCGAAGTGGTCGCCGACGTGCTGAAGCGGGCAGGTATAGACGCCGGTTATCAACAGGTGGACGGTTCCGGCCTGTCTCGCTTCAACTGGATCACCGCCGAGCAGATGGTCAAACTGCTCGCCTTCGTGCAGGAGCAGGAGTATCGGGATGCGCTGGAAACGTCCCTGCCGATCGCCGGTGTGGACGGCACCTTGAAAAACCGTCTGCAGGGAACCCCGGCGGAGCGGAACGTCATCGCCAAGACCGGCTCGATGGGCGGCGTAAACAGCCTGTCCGGCTACGCCACAGCCAAAAACGGCCACAAGCTGGCGTTTTCCATCCTGATCAATGGCATCTACAAATCAAAGTACGCCCGCGATCTGCAGGACCAGCTCGCGATCCTGCTGACCCAGTACCCGGAGCTTGCCCCCCCGGACAAATACGAGGCGCAGGAGCCCGCCACCTACAAGCTCTCTGCGCTGTTGGACCCGATCCTCGACGCTGCCGACCAGTCCGGTATCACCGCCGGCGTGATCGTCAAGTCGCTGGACGATAAAGGAGACGACGCTGTCTGGTACGAGCGCAACGCGGATACGTTGATGACACCGGCCTCCAATTTGAAACTGCTGACATCAGCGGCGAGTCTCCTCCAGTTGGGGAGTGGGTATACATTTAAAACGGAGCTGTATGGATCGGCGCCCTTGCCGAAAAACGGCGTGCTGAACGGCGATCTGTATGTCAAGGGCTACGGCGATCCCACCTTGCACACGGAGGACCGTCTGAAGGTGCAGGAAGGCGTTTCCGTCGAAGAAATCGCAGGCTGGCTGAAAGCGCAGGGCATCAAGCGGATTAATGGCAATCTGGTGCTGGACGACAGCTATTTTGATGACCAGCGGCTCGGCCTCGGCTGGGCCTGGGACGACGAGAGCTACTACTACAATCCGCTGATCGGCGCGCTGTCCCTCAACCGCGGCACGGTCATGGTGGAGTACCAGCCGGGTGCGAAAGCGGGAGAAGCGGTTCAGGTAAATCTGCTGCCCAAGACCGCGTACGTCAAGATCATCAACGAAGCGAAAACGGTCTCAGCCGGTGAGGAAAACACCTTTGCCATCACGCGCGAACGTGGAACGAACACGATTCACGTCACCGGAAACCTGCCGCTGGGAACGGCAGGCGACTACGAACGGGTACCGGTGGAAGAGCCTGCCTTGTACTTCGGCACAGTCCTGCGGGAGGTGCTGGAAAAGGAAGGAATCACCTTCGCCGGCAGCGGTAAGGTATTAGCAGGAACTGTTCCCGCTCAGGCGGTCAAGTGGACGGAGTTTGCGTCGCAGCCGCTGCGGGAGATCGTCTCCTATCTCAACAAGAAAAGCGACAACTTCTACGCCGAGATGCTGTTAAAAACACTGGGTGCGGTCAAAGGGGAGGAGGGCAGCGCTGTAGCCGGTGTGAAGGTCGTGAGTGATACTGTTCAATCGCTTGGAGGCCGCACCAATTTTGACATGGTGGACGGCTCCGGTCTGACCCGCTACAACCTCATCTCCGCCCGTCACGTCCTGTCAGTGTTGGAGGGAATGAGCAGGCAGGAGACCTTCGAGATGTACTACGACTCCCTGGCGGTGGCCGGCGTGGACGGAACGCTGCAAAACCGGATGAAGGGAACGGCAGCCGAACAGAACGTACACGCCAAGACAGGCTCGATGACAGGCGTGAACTGCCTGTCCGGCTACGTGACCACCCAGGACGGCAAGAAGCTGGCGTTCTCCATCCTGCTGAACGGGTACGCAAAAGGCAGCAAAACCTTTACAGACATCCAGGATCAGATCGCCATTGCGCTCGCCTCATTTCAAGAGGACCAATGAAAAGCTGGCGACTTCACCATAGCTGACAGACCACTTAAAGCTGACGGATGTCAGGAAGTCCGCAAGCCTTGTCGGATCGACGGCAAGCAGCTTGCGGACGTTTTTATTAACGGAAAATTCGTGATTGTATACGGATTGAAAATTGTCGTATAATGAAAAACAAAAAAACGAAAACGGAACAAAAATTCCGAATATCGGAACGGAGGGTGAGGATTGTCGGACATCAACAAATCGGTCCACAAGGCGGCGGACCTGCTTCAGCTGTTTCTCGCCCGCCAGCACCTGTCGGAAACGGTCGAACCTGCCGTTCACCCGAACATGTGCGGACACGGACTGGCATGGCGACAACCGTCAGGAGGGAATCGGCGATGAAGGTACGTCTGGAACCGCTCGGCGATCACGCCGTGGTCGTCCGCTTCGGGACAAGCATTGACCCGCACATTCACAGCCAGGTGATGCAATTTTCCGCATCGCTGGAGCAGGAGCCGCTGCCCGGCATGGTGGAATACATCCCCGCTTATGTTACTGTCACGGTGTTTTACGACCCCTTCCAGTTGTACGAGCGATACAAGGGACGGCAGCGGATGGACGGAGGAAGCCGTCAGCCGTTTTCACCCTATGAATGGTTCTGCGGGCAGATTCGCGAAAGGCTGAACAATCTGGGGCAAACAGCCCCTGTCAGCGGCCGGTTGGTCAAGATTCCCGTCCTATACGGGGGCGAAATGGGCCCCGACCTCGGGGAAGTGGCCCGCCACAACAACCTGACGGAGCAGGAAGTGATTGAAACGCACGCCTCTGGCGATTACCAGGTGTACATGATCGGATTTGCCCCCGGATTTCCCTATATCGGGGGGATGCCGGAAAAAATCGCCACACCGCGGAGACAGTCACCCCGCCTGTCCATTCCGGCAGGTTCTGTCGGTATCGCCGGCAAGCAGACTGGCATCTATCCGCTGGAAACGCCGGGCGGTTGGCAGATCATCGGCCGCACGCCGCTGAGGCTGTTCCGTCCGGAAGCAGATCCGCCCAGCCTGCTGCAGGCAGGGGATCGCGTCCAGTTTGTGCCCATAACGGAAGAGGAATTTCGCGCATACGAGGAGGGATCGGCATGACGATACGCGTCATTCGCCCCGGACTGCTGACAACGGTCCAGGATGCTGGGCGTTACGGGTATCAAAAACACGGCGTGATCGTAAGCGGGGCGATGGACCCGGTTGCCC
The DNA here is from genome assembly GCF_013096935.1 of Brevibacillus sp. MCWH. Classification (NCBI taxonomy): domain Bacteria; kingdom Bacillati; phylum Bacillota; class Bacilli; order Caryophanales; family Paenibacillaceae; genus Brevibacillus; species Brevibacillus sp. MCWH. The sequence continues at coordinate 58,792 of NZ_SDLF01000004.1, forward strand.
ACCGGGCCGCCAATCTGCTGGTGGGCAACTGCGACGCAGACGCCACGCTGGAAATGACGCTGATCGGACCGGCCCTCGAATTTACGGAGGACGCGCTGATCGCCATTTGCGGCGCCGATTTGTCGCCCACGATCGCCGGCGTTCCCGTGCCGCTGTGGAAGCCGGTGTGGGTAAAAAAGGGCGCCGTCCTGGAGTCAGGCGGCTGCCGTGCCGGGGCGCGCAGTTACCTGGCTGTGGCCGGAGGGATACAGGTGCCGGTGGTGATGAACAGCAGCTCTACATACTTGCGGGCCGGTATCGGCGGTCATGAGGGGCGGCCGCTTCGTGCCGGAGACGTTTTGAAAGCCGGGCCGCTTCCGGAACAGTCGACGATGATGATCCGCCACTTGCGCTCGCACGCGGAGGAGGGGGCATTTGTTCCGGCAGAGTGGGGGATCGGACCGGAATTGCTGCCGGCATACGATTCATCGCCAGTGATACGGGCCATGCGCGGCAGTCAGTGGGACTGGTTTACAGAAGCGAGTCAGGAGGCATTTTTTTCGCAGGCGTTTCGGATCTCACCGCAATCGGACCGAATGGGCTACAGGCTGGAGGGACCTGTCTTGTCGCTCGTCTCGCAGACGGAGCTGATCTCCGAAGCCGTGTCGTTTGGCACTGTGCAAGTCCCGGCCGAGGGCAAGCCCATCGTGCTGCTGGCCGACCGGCAGACGACGGGCGGCTATCCGAAAATCGCCCAGATTGCCAGTGTCGATCTGCCGCTCATCGCCCAGACCAAGCCGGGGGATGTGATCCGGTTCGTCGAAATCAGCCGGGCCGAAGCGGAAGCGCTGCTGCTTGAGAGGGAGTACAGCATTCGGCAGGCCAGGTTGGGCATTCAGTTCAAACTTGCATAGGAGGGATTTGCATGCACCGCGTGGATCTCAATTGCGACATGGGAGAGAGCTTTGGCGCCTACACGATTGGAAACGACGAAGCGATTCTGCCCTATATCACTTCCGCCAACATCGCCTGCGGCTTCCATGCCGGCGATCCGGGCACAATGCGCCGGACGGTAAAGCTGGCACTGGAACACGGCGTCATGATCGGCGCCCATCCGGGCCTGCCTGATCTGCAGGGCTTCGGCCGGCGCAACATGGCCGTATCTCCGCAGGAAGCGTACGATCTGATCGTCTATCAGGTGGGAGCACTGCAGGGCTTTGTACAGGCGGAAGGAGGCACGATGCAGCATGTGAAACCGCATGGAGCCTTGTACAACATGGCGGCTGCCAACCCGGAACTGGCCCGGGCGATTGCCGAAGCCGTCTATCGGATCAATCCGGAGCTTTACCTGGTCGGACTCGCGGGCAGTCAGCTTGTTGTGCAAGGGAAGAACATCGGTCTGCATGTAATCAACGAAGTCTTTGCCGACCGCACCTATCAGCAGGATGGCTCGCTGACGCCCCGCAGCCAGCCGGATGCGCTGATTGCCGATGACGAACAGGCGGTCTCCCAAGTAATCCGCATGGTCAAGGAAGGTAAGGTGACCACACGGCAGGGGACAGACATCGAGATAACGGCGGAAACCGTCTGCATCCACGGCGACGGTCCGCACGCACTGACGTTTGCCCGCAAGATTCGTGCGGCGTTGGAAACGTCTGGAATCGCAGTCAAGGCGATGAAACATCCAATGTAGAGACAATCGGGGGGATCTATTATGAAAGCATCGAGAATCAGCCTGCTGTTGGGTGCCGCATTTTTGATGGCTACGTCCGCCATCGGACCGGGCTTCTTGACGCAGACGACTGTATTTACGCAGCAGTTGGCCGCCAGTTTTGGCTTTGTCATCCTGATGTCGATCCTGCTGGACATCGGGGCGCAGCTGAACGTGTGGCGCATTATCACGGTCTCGGAAAAGCGGGCCCAGGACATTGCCAACATGGTCCTGCCCGGCCTGGGTTACCTCGTCGCTCTGCTGATCGTCCTGGGCGGTCTGGCGTTTAACATCGGAAACGTCGCCGGAGCGGGGCTGGGATTGAACGTGCTGTTTGGCATCTCTGCAGAGACGGGGGCGTTGGTAAGTGCAATCATCGCCATCGGGATTTTCCTCGTGCGCGAAGCAGGCAAACTGATGGACCGATTTGCCCAGTTCATGGGCGCTGTCATGATTGTCCTGACCCTGTACGTAGCGGTCACCTCTTCGCCGCCTGTGGGGGAAGCGGTCGTCAAATCCTTTGTTCCCGACACCATTGACGTGCTGGCGATCGTCACCCTGGTGGGCGGAACGGTCGGGGGATACATCACGTTTGCCGGCGGCCATCGTCTCCTGGATGCGGGGATCAAGGGGGTTTCCTCCTTGCCGGAAGTGACGAAAAGTTCTGTCTCCGGTATCGCCATCGCGTCTGTCATGCGCATCATCCTGTTTCTCGCGGCGTTAGGCATAGTCGCCCAGGGGCTGCAATTGGACCCCTCCAATCCGCCTGCATCCGTCTTTCAGTTGGCGGCTGGACAGGTGGGGTACAAGATCTTCGGCGTGGTCATGTGGGCCGCGGCGATCACTTCGGTCATCGGCAGCGCCTACACATCGGTCTCGTTTATTCGTACGTTCCATGAAAAGATTGACCGTTACCACAACTGGATCATCGTCGGCTTCATCGCTGTTTCCACGCTGGTCTTTGTGCTGGTCGGCCGTCCCGTGAAAATCCTCGTTTTGGTGGGGGCGTTAAACGGCTTGATTCTCCCGCTAACGCTCGGGGTGATGCTGATCGCCGCCTATCGCAAAAACATCGTCGGGGATTACAAACACCCGCTGTGGATGACCATTTTCGGCTTGATCGTCACGATTACGATGGCAGTCATGGGCGTATATACCTTGGTGAATGAGCTGCCAAAACTGTTCCAATAATCAAATGGATACCGCAGGACGCTTGCCGCCGCCTGCGGTGTTTTCCATGCAAATCACAAATGAATGGAGGGACTGAGCATGAACGAGTTTGCGTCGATGCATCCGAAAGAGGCCCGTATGCTGATGCGGGAAGGGCGTTGGGACAAACCGACGGCAGGAATGGCTGCCGGATATGCACAGGCCAACCTGGTGATTTTGCCGCAATCGCTCGCCTTTGACTTCCTGCTGTTTTGTCAGCGCAATCCAAAGCCGTGTCCCGTACTGGATGTGACCGAACCCGGATCACCCGTTCCGGCACTGGTCGCTCCGGACGCCGACCTGCGTACCGATCTCCCCCGATACCGTGTCTATCGGAAGGGTGTACTGGCGGAGGAAGTCACCCGGATTGACCATTTGTGGCGGGAGGATATGGTCGCCTTTTTACTGGGGTGCAGCTTTACCTTTGAACAAGCGCTGCTGGACAACGGCATTCCGGTGCGCCACATCGAACAACACTGCAACGTGCCCATGTACGTAACCAATCTGGACTGTGCAAAGGCGGGCCGCTTCTCCGGCCCCATGGTGGTCAGCATGCGGCCCATTCCGCACGATCAGGTGGTGCGGGCGGTACAGGTCACCTCCCGCTTTCCGGCGGTGCACGGCGCACCCGTCCACATCGGCGACCCGCGGCAGATCGGGATAGCCGATGTAAACACGCCTGACTTTGGCGATCCCGTCCCGATTTATCCGGGGGAGGTCCCCGTCTTTTGGGCCTGCGGCGTGACGCCGCAAGCTGTGGCGATGCGCTGCAAACCGGAACTGATGATCACCCACGCTCCGGGGCACATGTTTATTACCGACCAGCGGGACGCACAGTACGGGGTACTGTAACATGCGGCAGGCACTCTCGATCATTCAGTGGGCCATGTTTATCCTCGCCGGCAGTGTGGTGGCTCCGCTCGCGATCGGGCAGGCGTACGGCATGACGCCGGTGGAAATCGCCGACTTTGTGCAGCGCTCGCTGTTTGTCCTGGGGGTCGTATCGGTCCTGCAGGCCCTCTGGGGACACCGGCTGCCCATCGCCGAGGGGCCCGCAGCGCTGTGGTGGGGCGTGTTTCTCCTGTTTGCTTCCCTGGCTCCCGCGATGGGACTCCAGCCGCGCGAGGTTCTGCCTGCCCTGGAACTGGGGCTGATCGCAAGCGGCCTGATTTTCCTTGCACTGAGCGCGTTTGGCTGGATGGACCTGATTCGCCGGCTGTTTTCGCCGACGGTGGTCGGCACGTATTTTCTCCTGCTGGTGGCGCAGATGAGCGGACCGTTTGTCACCGGCATCCTGGGAGCAAAATCGGGCGCGATTGACGGAAAAGCGGCGGCCATTTCGCTCGCTACGCTCATCGTGTCGCTGGTCCTGGCAAGGAGCCGATACCAACTGCTGCGCAGTTATTCGGTGCTGATCGCAATTGCGTTTGGCTGGTCCTTGTTCGTCCTGGCGGGCCTGTACCAGAAAATCGAAGCACCGGCAGAGGACTGGGTTTCCCTGCCTCATCTGCTGTCGTGGGGATGGCCGCACGCTGACGGCGGCATTATGCTGACCTCGCTCATCGTCACCGTCCTTTTGCTGAGCAATCTGATCGCCAGCATGGAGGCGGTGAAACGGGTGGTCCACCCTGCCGAGCCCGTCAGTGCCAACCGGTCCGGCATCATCATGGGCATCAGCCAACTGCTGTCCGCCGCGTTTTCCACGATCGGCTTCGTGCCGGTGTCCTACACGGCCGGCTTTATCCTGACCACGCGGATGAAGGACAAATGGCCGTTTGTGATGGGCAGTCTGCTGCTGGTCGCGGTCAGTTTCATACCGGCGGTCACGCTGTGGTTTGCCTCGATCCCCGTCTCGGTGGGGTACGCCAGCGTGTTCCTCTCGTTTGCCAACATGATTGGCATGGGAATCCAGGAGATCGCCAAAAGCGGGCTGGATGAACGGCAGGGGTATATCGTCGGCGTTGCGCTGATGGCCGGTGTCGGCTGCATGTTTTTGCCCGCCTCATTCCTGGCGCAGCTGCCGCCCTACATCAGTCCGCTCGTCAGCAACGGTCTTTTGATGGGCGTGCTGATCTGCATGGCGCTGGAGCGGCTGGTCCACTCGCGGCCTGCGTCCAGCCGGGAAAGCGAATAATTCTTCCCATTTTTCTGCAAACGTGGTATGATGACACAGAACAAACGTTCGAGTTGGGAGGAAGGCATATGGAATGCGTGCTGGACGACGTGACGGTTCATTACGTAGAGTACGGTGAGGGATTTCCTGTATTGATGCTGCACGGATTTTCACCTGATCATCGGCTGATGACGGGCTGCATGGAGCCTGTCTTCGCCGACCGTCCGGGCTGGCGGCGGATCTATCTGGACCTCCCGGGGATGGGACGGACCAAAGCAGCGGATTGGATCACAGGATCGGATGAGATGTTGTCGGTCGTCGAGCGGGTGGTGGAGCGGCTGATACCGCACGGAGCGCCGTTTTTGGTCGCGGGAGAATCCTACGGAGGCTATCTCGCCAGAGGGCTGCTCACCCGGCAGGCGCATCGAATGGCCGGTATGCTGCTGATCTGTCCGGCCATTCACGCGGAAAAGGAGAAACGGGACCTGCCCCCGCTTACCGTGCTGGCTCGGGATGAGAAACTGCTGGCCGAACTGACGCCGGAAGAGCGGGAGGAGTTTACCTCCATTGCTGTCGTGCAGGACCGCTGCAGCTGGGAGCGCTTTGAGCGGGAAATCCTCTCCGGCTTACAGATGGCCGACAAGCACTTTCTGAACAAGCTGAAGCAGCGATTCTCGTTTTCCTTTGATGTGGAACCGCTGGTCGGGCGGTATGACAAACCGGTGCTGATCCTGACCGGACGGCAGGATGACTGCACGGGCTACCGGGACGTGTGGACGATCCTGGAGCATTATCCGCGGGCTAGCTTCGTCGTGTTGGATCGCGCGGGCCACAACCTGCAGATCGAGCAAAGCCGGCTGTTTACCGCGCTCGTCCACGAATGGCTGGACCGAGTGGAGGAGGAGCTGCGCAGGGAAAAACGGTAGTCTGCGTCAGTCAGGCAGCCGGTTATGTTCCTATGTCTCCGCTTGTCGTCCGCACGAGTAACAATTTCGGCGTGCAGACACAGGACTCGGCGTACCATCCTGATCAGGAACGTATTTTTCAAATAAATTGAAATCATTTACAAAAGTGAACATTGCGAATATCGCGTTGCTACTGGATTCCCGGCGGAAAAGTTGATAGAATCCCTCTCTATATAGGAGGAGGGAGCTATACTGTGAAACATACGCTGTCCAAAAAGGACATGGTCCTGATCAGTTTTATGCTGTTTTCCATGTTTTTTGGGGCGGGAAATCTCATTTTTCCGCCGTTTCTCGGCCAATCGGCCGGTGAGCAGGTGTGGCTATCCCTCGCAGGCTTTCTGCTGTCGGCGGTAGGGCTGCCGATTCTCGGGGTCGTTGCCATCGCCAAGGCGGGCAGCTTTTTCGCGCTGTCCCAACGCGTGCACCCGGTCTTTGCCTGGCTGTTCCCGCTCTTGATCTACCTGTCGATCGGTCCCGGTCTGGCGATTCCGCGCGCCGGAAGCCTGGCGTTTGAGATGGGAATGGCGCCGTTTCTGCCGGCTGCCTGGTCGACGCAGCCGTGGGGGCTGGCCGTGTACTCCGCCGTCTTCTTCGCGGTGGTCTTCTGGCTGAGCCTGTCCCCGTCCAAACTGGTGGATCGCTTCGGCAAGTTGTTGACCCCGACGCTGTTGGCAATCATTTTGCTCATCTTTGTTAAAAGCCTGCTGTCTCCGATGGGGCCATCGGCGCAGCCTGTCGGGCCGTACGCCGAGCATCCCGCGTTTCAGGGATTTCTCGACGGGTATCTGACCATGGATGCGCTGGCCGCTTTGGTCTTCGGCATCGTCGTGGCCAACACGCTGCGCGCCAAGGGCATCGAGGACAAAGGTCGCCTGTCCGTCTACATGATTGGCGCCGGTCTCGGGGCGGGTGTGCTGTTGGGCGTCATTTACGTGATGCTGGGGATGATTGGTTCCGCCAGTTCGTTCTTGGGCAAAGCGGACAACGGGGCGCAGATTCTGACCAACGTGATGGGCTACCTGTTCGGCGCCAGCGGGAAAGTGCTGCTTGGCGTCGTGTTTACGGTGGCGTGTCTCTGCGTTTCCATCGGACTGGTCACCTCGTGCAGCCAGTACTTCAACAGCCTGCTGCCGCGCCTTTCGTACCGGGCCTGGGTAAGCATCCTCTGTCTCGTCAGCATGACGATCGCCAACCTGGGGTTGACGCAAATTCTCGCGGTCTCCGTACCAATCCTGGGAGCGATCTATCCGGTCGCCATCGTGCTCATCCTTCTGGCGCTGGCCGACCGCGTCATTTCCGCCCGTTCGTTTGTCTACGTGACCACGGTCAGTCTGGTCGCGCTGTTTGGCGTGATTGATCTGATCAATGCGACGGCGGGAAATCACCGCTGGGACACCTGGCTGAATGCGCTGCCGCTGTACGCGCAGGGAGCCGGCTGGGTGATGCCGGCGCTGATCGGGTGCTGCGCCGGCATGGTGCTTGATTTCAGCAGACGAATCCGGGGCGAAAGAAGAGAGGAGCAGCCGTCCTAAGACGGCGATGCAGGGGGGAAGAAGCAGACGATTCTGCTTTTTCCGCCCTGTTTTATATTTCCCGCGTCTTGCGTAAGAAAGCTCGGGATTCATACCGGCAGCATCTCGTGCTTGCGCCCTTGTTATTCTGGAAGATTGTGACTTTTTGCCGGTACGTTCGTAGTAACCAAGGGAAGATTACATAGGAAAACACGGAAGATACGAAAAAGAAAGGATGACGCGAGTGAAGGCAACACCCGTCTCGGCTGGGGAGAGGATCGCCGAACTGGATGTTCTGCGCGGATTTGCCCTGTTTGGCATCTTTTTGGTGAACATGCCCACTTTCCTTATGCCTGACCTGTTTCTCCCAGATGACCGGTTGCCGCTGTCGCATTCGGTGTCGGACGATTGGATTCGGCTGCTGTTCGACATGTTTGTCCAAACCAAGTTTTACACCATCTTTTCATTTTTGTTTGGCGCCGGATTTTACCTGTTCATGAGTCGGGCAGAGCAGAAGGGATATGCGGCCAAACGGTTGTATCTGCGCCGCTTGACCGGGCTGATGCTGTTCGGGCTGGTCCACCTGCTGTTTTTCTGGTATGGGGACATTCTCCACACCTATGCGCTGGCGGGCTTGTGTTTGCTCTGGTTTTTCAACAGATCGGAAACGTCCATACGCAGGGCGGCACTCATTCTGCTGATCGGGTGGAATCTGTTGATGGCGCTGACGCTGTTGATTCCCGGCGAATCTTCGTACAGCGCTGAAACATGGCAGCTTGCACAGGAAACGATCTCCGTGTACAACCAGGCGGGGCTGGCGGAATGGCTGCAGTTCCGCTGGACCCATGAACTGCCGATCGTGCTGCAGAACGATTTGATAAACGTCTTGTCCATCCTGCCGCTGTTTTTGCTGGGATTGTACGCAGCCAAAAAGGGCGTCTTTCATCGTCCCGAACAGCACATGGCGGCCATCAAGCGCGTCTGGCTGTTGGCGCTGGCTGCAAGCGTTCCGCTGGTGGCGATGATTCCGCTTGTCCAATCTGGCGTCGTGGACCTGCCTGCACCGCCCGACATAGCTGGACTGGTGTTTATCGGGTGGAGCGGCCTGGCGCTGTGCGCGTTTTACATCACGTCACTGCTTCTGCTGATGCGGACAGGGCGAGGACGAAAGCTGCTGGCACCACTCGCGCCTGTGGGGCAGATGGCTCTAACCAATTACCTGGCGCAGACCGTTCTGTCGCTTTGCATCGTCCGGTTTTTCCATCTGTACGGGGAGGCGGAGATGTGGCTCGGACTTGTGCTGTGCCTGGTGATTTTTCCGCTGCAGGTGGCGTGGAGCCATTGGTGGCTTGCCCGCTATCGATTCGGACCGCTGGAGTGGCTGTGGCGCTGTTTGACATACGGTATTGTTCCACAGATGAAACGATGAGGCACATTCGCATCGGTCCGCCGCCCGCGCTGCACTTTCAGGCAAGTGCGGCGGATCGGCAGGATGTGAATATCTGTATTTTTTTGAACGGGAGAAAGGGTTGGAAACGAGTCAATGGCCCGAAAAGAACGAATTGTTGAACTGGACGCGTTACGCGCTTTTGCCTTTTTTGCAGTGGTGTATCAGCACGTGATCGGCGTCTACATGCGAAAGCCCGGAGTGGACGAGATGACGGCATTTTTGTACGGAAATCTATTTCACCTGTTCAAGTTTGCCGTTCCGGCTTTCGTCTTTATTACCGGACTGGTGCTGTTTTACAACTACTACGACCGGGTGAACTACCCCGGCTTTATCCGCAAGCGGTTTACCGAGATCGTCGTGCCCTACGCGATCTGGTCGTTGATCTACATGGTGTGGCGCCGAGACGTGACCGGGTGGGACGTCTCGGCGCTCGTCAGCTTCGTGAAATCGTTGGTCGCAGGCACCGCCTCGTACCACCTGTGGTTTGTCGTCATGATCTTTCAGTTTTATCTGCTGTACCCGCTGCTGTTAAAAGGCTTCAAGGCGGCAAAGCAGCGTTTGTCCGGCCGCGCGGCACAGGCGCTCGCCGTCGCAGCGGCGGCTTTCGTGTACGCGGGACTGATGTGGGTGTCGGCACGCTATCTGCCAGCTCATCCGTTCCGTTTTGACGTGGCCTGGCTGGACGCGTATCTGATCACCTGCAGGGACCGCAATTTCCTGTACTATTCCTTTTATTTCCTGATGGGTGGGATGGTCGCGTTGGCACTGCCCGCGTTCCGTTCGTTTCTGCAGCAGCGCTGGCCCTACCTGCTGATTGTGTTTGCCGCTGCCTACGCGTACATCGGGTATGAGCTGGTCAGGGATTCGGGCGGCTATATGGTCAACCTCAACGTGGCCACGTCGCTGAAACCGTCCATGTTTATCTATACGGTGGCCCAACTGCTGCTGATCTACCTGCTGGCCGTCCTCGTGACAAAACGGGACTCGCGCTGGACTGCCTTGTTTGCGATGATCGGCCGGAATTCGTACGGGGCGTACCTGGTTCATGCTCTCGTGCTCACGTACGTGATGAAGGGTTTGAACCTCTGGGATGTCACCTTTAGCAGCATGTTTGGCAGCGTGATTGCGTTTCTGCTTTGTTCATCGGCTTCGATCGCTCTCTCGTACGGACTGGCCAAACTGCCGTTTGGAGCATTGTTGGTCGGGGCGGCGGAAAAAAAGCGGACCAGTGCGCCGGGACAGGCGGACAAGCAGTGGAAGCAGGCGATGTAAGAGGATGATACGAAAAAGGCTTCTCTACAGGGGAAGCCTTTTTGCATGTGCTCCGTCAGATTGACAATTTCCACGGCGTATCTGTATACTTAGCTGGGTAAAAGTTAGCTAGGTAAATAATTGACGGGAGGAATGTGTCACCGTGTACGGACACAAGGTGAATCAACTGGGCAGGCGTTTTTCCAAGACGCTGAACGAACGGCTGACCCCGCTGGGTCTGTTCACGGCCCAGTGGGCTGTCGTCGTGCGGCTGCTGGAAGGGCCGGCCACGCAGACGGAGTTGTGCCAATACCTGTGCGTGGAAGCGCCAACAATGACCCGCACGCTGGCCCGGATGGAGCAGGCAGGATGGATCGAGCGGCACAGCGGTGCGGACAAACGGGAGCGGCGGGTGGCACTTACGGAGAAGGCCCGAGCGATGGCGGACGAGTGGATGCGCGCATCAGACTTCGTCGAAGCGAAAGCCGTGCGGGGAATTTCCGCCGACGAGCTGGCTGTGTTTTCTAGCGTGATAGATCGCATGATGAAGAATTTGAGTGAATCGTAGAAAGAGCCGCAGCAGGCGGCAGGAGATAGGAGAGGAGCAGAGATTGCGATGAAGCGAAAACAGGCAGGGTTGAGGCGTGCGGGGGTTTTCGGCGCCAAGCTGGTGCTGTTTGTCGCCGGTCTGATGGTGCTGGCGCTGGGCGCCGTGTCGTTGATGCGCGCCGCGGTGGGCGTCGCCACCTGGGACGTGCTGCACATCGGGTTGGCCGGGCTGACGGGCTGGTCGATCGGCACGTGGGTGCAGATCGTCGGCATCGCGATGATCGGCATGGCGTGTGTGCTGGACCGTCAGTGGCCGCGTATCGGCAGCGTCGCCAACATCCTTTTGATCGGCTATTTTGTCAACGGATTTCTCGACGCCGGGATCGTGCCGACGTTTTCGGCCTTGTGGGCCCGGTTTGCCCTGTTGCTTGCGGGGATTGTGCTGATGGGGATCGGGTCCGGCATGTACGTGGCTTCCGGCATCGGGGCGGGGCCGCGAGACGGGCTGACGCTGTCCCTGGCTCGGCTGACCGGCCGGTCGATCCGGCTCGTCCGCACCTTTCTGGAAGGGATTGCACTCTTGTGCGGCTGGCTGGCAGGCGGTCCCGTCTCCGTAGGGACGTTTGTCTCCGTGTTCCTGATTGGTCCGGTCATGCAGGCCTCGCTCGGCTTTTGGCGCGGTCAGGTGCAGCGCTGGGAACGCTGGGGCGGGGAGCAGTCGGGACCGCAGGCGATTCCCCGTGTTCAAGGCCAGGCAGAGCGCGCCTCCTGATTGAAAAGCGTCAAAGAAAAAGCGTTTTGGCGATAGAAGCCAAAACGCTTTTTTGCTGGGCGGTGCCGTGCTCTGCTATTGTTGTCCCTGCAGGTCTTTTACGCCGCTGTACACCAGGTTGAACAGGTCCTCGATCTGTTCCTCCTCGATGCAGGAAAAGGCGATGCGCAGATCGGTGTCGCCCAGAGCGATCGTGCCGACGCCGTATTTCTCCAGCAGGTGCGTGCGGAGCTCTTCTGCGTTGACGGTTTTCAATTTGAGGCACATGAAGTAGCCGGAGTTGAACGGATAGTAGGTCCAGGCGTCGTCAAACCGGCCGCTGTCCAACAGCTCTTTGACGCGGTTGGCCCGGCGCTTCATGATCTCAAATTTTTCCTGCTTTTGCGCCTGGAATTCCGGGGCGTTCAGCGCATGCAAAACAAAGGTCTGCGACGGATGCGGACCGCTGGAGATGGTCGCCCGAATGATGCCGAGCGTTTTCTGTTCCAGTGCGGCCAGTACCGCATCGTTGGCTGCGCCGTACGTGATAAAGCCGACGCGGAATCCCCAGACGTATTCCTCCTTGGTGGCGCCGTCCACCTTTACCGGCAGCACGCGCGGATGCAGGCCGCACAGCTCGGCAAACAGGGATTCTCGCATCGAGTCTTCGAAGAACAGGCTGAAGTACGCGTCATCCGTAACGGCCACGATGTTGATACCGGCTTCGGCCGCTTCCTTCAGTGCGGCAACAATCTGCTTGCCTTCCTCGATGCCCGGCGTGTACCCTGTCGGGTTGTTGGGGAAGTTGAGCACGACGATGGCCTTGCCTTTTTCCTTTTGCGCCAGGATGGCATCGCGGAGGCCGGCTGCGTTAAACTTCATGTCCGCGTTGTAGAGCGGGTAGTAGACCAGTTCTGCTCCACGGCGAATGGAGAAGGTGAGCTCGTAGTTTTCCCAGTTTTTGTCCGGCAGAATGACGGCGTCTCCCGGCCCGGCGAACAGATCAGCGACCACGCTCAGCCCGTGGGTCAGCGCATTGGTGACGATTGGATTGCCAAAGGTTTTATCCGCAAGCGACGGATGTTCCTCGATCATCTTTTTCCGCCATGCCGCACGCAGTTCCGGTTTACCCGCGGGCGGGGCGTACTCGTACAGATCCTTGGGATTGTAGGCGGACAAGGTGCTTTGGATCACGTCCAGATGCATCGGTTGGCCATTTTCCAAGGCAATTCCAATCGTGGCATTGTATTTGTGCCCTTTTGCCTTGGCTTCGGCAGACTGGCTGAGTATGCCTTCCTTGGGAAAGTAGATGAGCTTGCCCAGGTCGGACAGCATGGCAAAGACGTGCGGATTTTCTCGCTGAAGCGTATCGTTGAGCTTTGCTGCCAATGAATGCATGGTTTCCTCCCTCTTCGTTTCCATCATCAATCATGTTTACCATTAAAGATAGCGCATATAAGTGTGTTTGTCGATTGAAAAAACGGACGGAAGCCGGCGCAGATCAATTGACGGATGTCAGGTGCATTTGTTACGGTGAATACACGACAGTCTCAAACGAGAGGGGAACCGATATGGCAGAACGGCTCATCGTAAAATTGGGCGATCCGATCCTGCGGCAAATCTCGAAGCCAGTGACTGCCGTCACGAAAAACGTGGAAAGAATCTTGAACGACATGGCGGACACCATCTACGCCGACGAGGGCAGGGCAGGCTTGTCCGCAATCCAGATCGGCATACCGAAGCAGCTGGTCGTGATGGACTGCGGTACCGGCCTGGTGGAGCTGATCAACCCGCGGATCGTGGAAAAAAAAGGTGCAGAGATAGGGGCCGAAGGGTGCTTGTCCATTCCCGGCGTGGTCGGCAGAGTGAAACGGGCCACGTACGTGAAGGTAATAACGCTGAACCGGGCGGGCGAAGAAGTGGTCCTCGAAGCGGAAGGCTATTTGGCCCGCTGCATCCAGCACGAAATCGACCATCTGAATGGCATCCTGTACATCGACTACGTCAACGTTCTGTATGATGCCAGCACCGGCAAGCGGCTGAAACCCGAGGCCGCCAATCCGATTCTCGCGCATAAACGCCCATTGATCCGGTATTAGCGGTCTGCCCGGCATTGACGAAACGAGCGATGCAGATAACGTCGCCGGCAAAAAAGCCGTGCCTCTCATGCGAGAAGCACGGCTTGCTGTTTCCATTGTTCATCGTTTATCCGGTAAATTCCTGCACCCAGTAACCATTGTAGTACGCCACGCCAATTTTCGTGAAGTTCGGATTCAAAATATTGGCGCGATGGCCTTGGCTGTTCATCCATTGCTGCATGACTTCCTGCGGGCTGCGCTGACCCATGGCGATATTTTCGCCGGCCGTTCTGAACGTGATGCCGTATTGTTTCATCATGTCAAACGGAGAACCGTAAGTCGGGCTGGTGTGGCTGAAGTAGCGGTTTTGGTACATGTCGACCGCTTTGTCCATGGCCACTTTGGACAGGGCGCTGTCCAGCGTCAGCGGCTTCAAGCCGGCTTTCGCACGCTCCTGATTCACCAGGTCGGCCACCTGCTTGGCAAATTGAGAAACGGACGGTGCCGCTTGTTGGGCCGGTGCTTTCGGCTGGGTCACAGCATTGTTGTTGGCGGGAGCTGTCTGATTTTGTGCCGGTTGTTGCACCGGTTTATTAACAATTACCGGTTTCTTCACGATTACCGGCTGCTTGACGGTTACCGGCTGTTTCACAGTAGTCGGTTGTTTCACAATTACCTGGTTGTTCACGGTCCAGATAGGGGTAATGCTCCGTACCTTTTGGTAAAAATCGGAATATTGAACCAATTGTTTTTGGCTGGTGATCGATTGGTACGGGCACGTCGCGGCAAATGCGGACGTGGAAATGCTGGTTACGGCCAATCCCATAGCGATGGCAAGAATCGGCTTGGCAAATCGTTTCATGTGCACATCGTCTCCTTTTCTTCGCCTACGAGGTTAGTTGTCGGGTTAGGATTGAGGAGACAACCCTTTGCCATGCGGCAATTCACCCCATGCAGACCGTGGTCTGCAAAAAAAATCCCCCGCACTTCCACTCTCGGAAGTTTCGGCTTGTTTTTGGCTCGCTTACGAGAATAACAAAGATACCGGAAAAAAGGAACCTTTAAAATATGGAAATGAGATGGAAACGACGGTCACTTAGCGCCCGCCGTGCCCGCTGTTATCGGCCGTATAGCAATCTCGGATTTGCAACCATACTAAATGGGAAACCAACATGGGAGGCGATCAGCGATGGACAAGCAGACAGATGTCAATGTGGAACTGCAGCAGGTGGGCGCGTATCCGACCAAGCAGAAAATGCACCAGCAAAACGTGACGCTGCTGGATGAGAAAGAGCGCGAGACGACACCGACGAAGCAGCCGTCCAGCGAAAATACGCAGGGCTAATCAGGCAATCAGTCCGCGAATTGATACCAACAGGAAGTCATGGTACAAAACGGTTATCCTGCCCAGACGGGATAACCGTTTTTTTATGACGTTCGTGGACGTTCGTGACAAACGGCGCAGGCATGTCGACGTGCTCTCGGCCATGCTGCCATCATAAAGAACATGTATGGAATTACCAGAATGTTCTTGTTATCAGAAGCATGGATGATATAATGAAAAAGCTGCCATTTTTGGGAGGTGTAGCATGAACGGACAAATCGAATGGCTGCGAAGCAAAAGTCCCGCACTTCGATCAGCAGTCGGCTTCGAGCCGATCACCAATGGGTTTTCGACAGACAGAAAATATCTGGTCCAGATGGTGTCGGAAGAACGGCGAATCCTGCGCATAGCAGACCAGAGCAACTGGGAGCGGAAGCGGTCGGAGTTTCATATTCTCCACGCCCTGCAACCGTTCGGAGCGAGCATTCCGCAGCCGATTGAATACGGGATATCAGAGGACCTGCAGATTTGCTACATCCTGTTGTCCCATATCGACGGAGAGGTCGCCCGGGACATGCTGCCTCTCTGTACGGAAGAAGAACAGTTTTTTATCGGATGGCAGGCGGGTCAAGACCTGAGAAAACTGCACCAGCTTCACGCGCCGTCCGGCATCCCCGCCTGGAATTCGCGAGCCGTTCAAAAACACGCGAGATACCTCGAAGCGTATCGCACTGCTGGCAGTGCCATACCGCACGACGAGAAAATCATGGCGTTTGTGGAAGTAAACAAGGCGTATCTGCGCAAGCGGCCAAACCGGTTCCAGCACGATGATTTCCACGTGGGCAATCTGATCGTAAAGGACAAGCAATATGCCGGGACCATCGATTTCGACCGGTTCGATTGGGGAGATCCCATCTGCGACTTTTGCAAGCTGGCCTTGTTCAGCAGAGAAGTAAGCGTCCCCTTTTGCTTCGGACAGATTATCGGATATTTTTACCCACGCAAGATCCCGCCGGAGTTTTGGACGTTGTACGCGGTATACGTGGCGATGAGTCTGTTCTCCGCCGTGGTCTGGACTGCCCAAATGGGTCATGAGCAGCGTCAGGAGATGCTCGGCAGAGTGCAGCTCATTGCGGAAGATCACCTGTATTTTGAACGCATGGAACCGGTGTGGTTTTCACAAGATCGAGACAAGTGGGAAGCGTTCGCGCAGTCGCATTGTCAACATTGAAGAGGGACACGCAGTCCTGGAAAGGAAGGGGAAGCAAATGGCGGATGTGGCAGTGTTTCAGCAAAACGGATTTCACGCCCGTTTTGATTGGGGGTATGAAGGGGTGAAAGCCTTGGCCCCTGTTTCCGACATCGTGGTGATCGTCGATGTGCTCTCGTTTACGACCTGTGTCGATGTGGTCCTCGCTCGGGGCGGAGTGGTGTATCCATATCGCTATCGGCATGCGTCCGCCTCGGAGTACGCAGCCAGCGTACAGGCCGTATTGGCCGGTAAACGCGGCGAGCCCATCTCGCTGTCTCCCGCTTCGCTCTCTGCGATTGACGAGGGGTGCCGGATCGTACTGCCGTCGCCCAACGGAGCCACGTGCGCCTTTTTGGCAAAGGACAGCGGCGCGATTGTGGTGGCCGGCAGTTTGCGGAATGCCTCGGCGGTGGCCCGGTTCATCCGAAATACAGGGGGCATCGTCACGGTGATCGCCAGCGGAGAGCGGTGGCCGGACGGCAGCCTCCGTCCCGCATTCGAGGACATGGTTGCGGCAGGGGCGATCCTCGGCGAACTTCACGGATACCGGCTGTCACCGGAGGCCCGCCTGGCTGTCGCTGCCTTTGACGCCGCCAAGTCGGAGATGTACCCGCTGCTGTGTGAGTCTGCCTCGGGACGGGAGCTGATCGCGGCGGGATTTGCCGAGGATGTGGCGATCGCTTCCGTTTGGAATGCCAGCCAGGTGGTTCCCGTGCTCAATCGCGAAGGGGCATTTGTTTCCGGATATTAAACATTTGTTTAAAAAATTCCTTCGTCTCACTCGCAAACGCTCCTCAATCATGATCTGCATCGTTGTGACAAACACGGACGCAGGGCCTCACTGTGCCATGTGGCCTTGCTCAAATTGATTGAACAATCACATATTTTTAATTATTCGATTACGTCAGAAATGTTGATTTACCAATGTTTTTTTTACTTGCACAATTGTCTTCGCGAAGAAAACATATTACAATACAATTACTTCAGCGCGAAGCAGAAGGAAAATAGTGTACAATTTTTCTCACTATTAGGAATGCTGAATAAAAATGGTACTGTCAAAAAACGGGATACCTGCCGCGTCATCGCGGACGAAAGGAGTGTCCCGCAGCATTCCTGAAAAGACAGCCGGTGTTGGCAGAAAGGAAAGAGGGAGCGACTAGTGGCGAACAAGGAATTGAAGCGGGGCCTGCAAGCGCGTCATATTCAAATGATCGCGTTGGGCGGAACAATCGGAGTTGGTTTATTCATGGGCTCGGCGAGCACGATCAAATGGACAGGCCCGTCCGTGATGCTCGCGTACGCAATTGTCGGGATTTTTATCTTTTTCATCATGCGTGCAATGGGGGAAATGCTGTACCTGGAGCCCAGCACGGGATCATTTGCGACCTTTGGACACAAGTATATCCATCCCCTGGCAGGTTATGTGACGGCCTGGAGCAACTGGTTTCAGTGGGTCGTCGTCGGGATGTCGGAAATCATCGCCGTCGGGACGTACATGAAATACTGGTTCCCGGATTTGCCCGCCTGGATACCAGGGTTGATCGCGATGCTGATCCTCGGTGCGGCAAACCTGTTCTCCGTGAAATCGTTTGGTGAATTTGAGTATTGGTTTGCCATGATCAAGATTGTGACCATTGTCTTGATGATCGTTGCCGGGTTTGGACTGATTTTCTTCGGTTTTGGCAACGGAGGAAACGCCATCGGGTTGTCTAACCTGTGGGAACACGGCGGATTCTTCGCAGGCGGCTGGACAGGCTTTTTCTTTGCGCTCTCGCTGGTGATCGGGGCTTATCAAGGGGTGGAGCTCATCGGGATTACCGCCGGTGAGGCAAAAGATCCGCGCAAAACGCTGACAAGTGCGATTCAAAGTATCATTTGGCGGATTCTGATCTTCTACATTGGTGCGATCTTTGTAATTGTAACCGTTTACCCGTGGGATCAACTGCAGTCGATCGGCAGCCCGTTCGTGGCAACCTTCGCGAAAATCGGGATTACGGCCGCAGCAGGGTTCATCAACTTTGTCGTCATCACTGCCGCCATGTCTGGCTGCAACAGCGGCATCTACAGTGCGGGTCGCATGCTGTACACGCTGGGGGTAAATGGACAAGCGCCGAAATTCTTTACCAAGCTGACCCACAACGGCGTGCCGCTGCTCGGAACGCTCGGCGTTCTCGTAGGGCTGGCCGTAGGTGTTGTCTTGAACTACCTGGCACCGGAAAATCTGTTTGTCTATGTATACAGTGCCAGTGTGCTGCCCGGCATGGTTCCGTGGTTTGTGATTCTGATCAGTCAAATCCGCTTCCGTAAGGCAAAAGGCGCCGAGATGGCACAGCATCCGTTCAAAATGCCGTTTGCACCGGTATCCAACTATCTGACGATTGCCTTCCTGCTCATGGTGCTGGTAGGGATGTGGATCAATCAGGAGACGCGCATCTCTCTTGTGGCGGGGCTGGTCTTCCTGGCTATTGTCGTGATCAGTTACTTTGCGTTTGGAGTGGGCAAGGCCAAAACCACGACGCAGGCGGAAGCCCATGAGGAAATCGCGTAAGAACGGATATGCGGTTAACGAAAAACGAAAAATCGATCTGTAAAGAGGGACATGTAAAAATGTCCCTCTTTTTTATGTTTATGCTCGCAATCAAAAAATAACTTGACTAAATAACTTAACCGGGGTTAACCTTTTAACTAAAGTCAAAAGATCAAGTGGAGGGATTAGCAAATATCCGGATTGCAGGAAAAGATACAACCGGAAGCTATCGGAAAAGGAGGGCAGAACCAACTGATGGGTAAAAAGGTGCCACTGCGTGAGCTCAAAAAGGCGAAGTCGAAAATTGCGCTCTTTCAGGCAAGTCTCGATCTGATCGGCAAAAAGTCGTTTAAAGACGTGAAGGTGGAAGACGTATGCGAAAAAGCGGAAGTCTCGAAGGTCACTTTTTTTAAATTTTTTCCGCAAAAAGAAGACGTACTGATTTACTTCATGTGCTTGTGGCTTACGGAGCGTATGATCGAACTCAAGCTGCATCCGAAACGGGGAATCGAGGCGATCCGTCATCTGTTTCAACACGTTGCCGCAGACGCCAGGGAAAGGCCGGGACTGATGCTGAGCTTGATCGGGTTTATGACGGAAGTAAACATGCACCCCCATATGCCGACCCTCAGTGAAGCGGAAATCCAGATTCTGTATCCCGACAAAGAAACGCTTGTTGACGCGGAAGCGCCCAATCTTGGTGCGTTGTTTACTCAGTTTATCGAGGAAGCGAAGGAAGACGGGGACATACCGGACCACCTGCCGACGGATGACCTGGTGAAAGTCACGTTCACCATTTTCTACGGCGCTTATCTTACCGCGCATCTATACAACTCTGATCAATTTATGGAGTTTTATGACCTGCATTTGCAACTATTTCTGTCAAACGGAGTGAACAGGTGAAGATGAGAAAAATATGGATGGGAGTCGCGTCTGTACTGGCTTTGGTCGTTTCCGCGTATGCGATTGTGCAGTTTGTCGTGTTCAACCCGAAAAGCGCCGGGCTGGTACAGCTGCATTTGTTGGATAAAGAGTTTCCTTATACACAGTGGGTCAATTTCCTGTATCTGCATGCCGTCGGATCGGCGATCGCTCTGGCCGTCGGGCCGTTGTTGTTCAGCACGCGGCTTCAGACAAAACACCTGCGCCTGCATCGCCAGTTGGGCAAACTGTATGTATTGTCGATCGGGGTTGGAGGGGTCTCCGGCATCTACCTGGCCTTTGAGGCACTCGGAGGGGTGATGAGTCAAGCGGGATTCCTGGCGTTGGACGTGGTCTGGCTGGCGGCCACCTATCTCGGGTACAAACGGATTCGTCAAAAGCAGGTCGAGCAGCATCGGGAATGGATGCTGCGCAGCTACGCGCTGACGTTTGCAGGCGTCACGCTGCGGTTCTGGCTCGGTTTGCTGGGGATGCTGACCATCCCGGTTGAAAGCCTCTCACAATCCGACTTGCTGTTGGGTGACTTTAACCGCATCTACCGGATTGACGCCTGGTTGTGCTGGGTCCCCAACCTGATCGCTGCCGAATGGCTGATCCGCAGGCGGCGCAAAAGCGGAGCCCAAGCGCGCTTTCCGCTTGCCGACTGACATGCGGCACTCCGATTTTCCTGTACGAAAAACAAGGATTGGATGGAAATGGGGCAGTCGTGTTTTTTGTTCATGCAGGGTATGCTATGTGTCATATACAATAAAATCCAGTAGGAAAGGGGTTGTTCCCCATGACAACGCACCGCAAACCCAATCAATTGGCCAAAGAAAAATCACCGTATTTGCTTCAGCATGCCTACAACCCCGTTGATTGGTATCCGTGGGGAGAAGAAGCGTTCACCAAAGCCAAACAGGAAGACAAACCCATCTTCCTCAGCATCGGCTACTCCACCTGTCACTGGTGTCACGTGATGGAACGCGAATCGTTTGAAGACGAAGAAGTGGCCGCGCTGCTGAACGAAAAGTTTGTCGCCATCAAAGTGGATCGGGAAGAGCGGCCGGATGTTGACCACATCTACATGACGGTCTGCCAGGCGATGACCGGACAGGGCGGATGGCCGCTGACCATTGTGATGACGCCGGAGAAAAAGCCGTTTTTTGCCGGGACGTATTTTCCCAAGTCGGCCAAGTGGGGACGGCCGGGCGTGATGGACATTCTGCGGCAGCTTTCCGAGGTCTGGGAGAATGACCGGGGACGGATCGACCGCAGTGTGGACCACATTTACAACACACTGGCGCCGCAGATGGCCCGGACCGCTCCGGGGACGCTGAGCCGGGAGACGTTTGGGAAAGCGTTGGAGCTGTACAAACAGCAGTTTGACGACATCTACGGGGGCTTTGGCGAAGCGCCCAAGTTTCCCACGCCGCACAACCTCATTTTCCTGCTGCGCCACGCCAAGGCGGCGGGTGAGACGGAGGCGCTGCAGATGGCGGAAACCACCTTGGAGCACATGCACCGCGGCGGCATTTACGACCACGTGGGATTCGGATTCGCCCGCTACTCCGTAGATCAAAAGTGGCTGGTGCCGCACTTTGAAAAGATGCTCTACGACAACGCGCTTTTGGCCTACGCGTATCTGGAGGCGTACCAGGCCACCGGCAAACGCGACTACGCCCGCGTCGCCCGCGACATTTTCACCTACGTCCTGCGCGACATGACCGACCCGGACGGAGGCTTTTATTCGGCGGAAGACGCCGATTCGGAAGGAGAAGAAGGCAAATTCTACATCTGGACGCCGTGGGAAGTGCGCGATGTGCTGGGTGATGAACTGGGGCAGCTATACTGCGAGACGTATGACATCACGGAACACGGCAATTTTGAAGGACGCAGCATCCCCAATCTGATCGGGACCGATCTGGATGCGTTCGCCCGCCGCCGGGGAATGACTGTTGAGGAATTGACGCAGCGATTGGAAGAAGCGCGCCAGAAGCTGTTTGCCCGACGGAAACAGCGGACTCATCCGGGCAAGGACGACAAGATTCTGACGTCCTGGAACGGCTTGATGATCGCGGCGCTGGCCAAAGGGGGGCTGGTGCTGGAAGAGCCCGCATATCTGGAGGCGGCGGAGCGGGCATGTGAGTTTATCGAGAGCAAACTGCGCGACGCCAACGGCCGTCTGCTGGCTCGCTACCGCGACGGAGAAGCGGCGTATCTCGGCTACGTGGACGACTACGCTTTTCTCATCTGGGGGCTTACGGAATTGTATGAGGCCGGACAGGAGCCGCAGCACCTCAAGCGGGCGCTGGAGCTGGCCGATGATCTGCTCCGCCTGTTCTGGGATGAAGAAAACGGCGGACTGTTCTTCTACGGCAGTGACGGCGAACAACTCATCGCCCGACCCAAAGAAATATACGACGGCGCGACTCCTTCCGGCAACGGCGTCGCCGCCTACACCTTCCTGCGGCTGTTCTACCTGACGGGACGAAGCGATTTGCGCGACAAGGCGGAGCGCCTTTTGACGACATTTGCGGGGAGCATCAATCAGTACCCCATCGGGTACAGCTTTTCCCTCTTGGCGATGCAGCTGCTCCTGCATCCGGTGCGGCAGGTGGTTATCGCGGGCCCAAGAGACGATGAGCGAACGCAGGCGTTTCTCCAGGAGACGCGCAGCGGTTACGCCCCGTTCACAGTGACTGTGCTGCACGATCCGACCGAAGAGCTGGGCAGCATGGCTGAAGTGGTCCGGGACAAAGTGATGCAGGGAGGCGAAGTGACGGCCTACATCTGCGAAAACTTCGCCTGCCGCGCGCCGATTACCGATCGGGAACAGTTCCAGGCAGAGCTGGAGCAGACGCGCGCGTGAGGGACTATTCCTGAAAACGAAAAAGAATTGACAGCTACCACATATTACTATATAAAAGAAGCCTCACCGACTGGCTGAGGCTTCTTTTTTTCTCCTATTCAAATCAGAAACATGGCCACCAGCGTGGTCACCAGCAGGCCGATCACGACCGGGTAGAGATTGCGCCGCGCCAATTCGAACGGATCGACTCCGCAGATGGCGGCAGCCGGAAGCAGCGCCCACGGGATAATCGTGCCGCCGCCCACCCAGATGGCGGCGATTTGCCCGAGTGCTGTCAGCGTCGCCGCTCCGCTTCCCAGTGCGGTCGCAAACAGTTGGGCAAGGGAACCGGCCAGCGTGATCCCGGAGAACCCTGAGCCATCCAATCCTGTGATGACGCCGATCGTCGTCAGGGCGAGAGCGGCCACCTCCTTGCCAATCGGGATGGTGTGGGCGAGAGCGACGCCCAGATCGTTGACGATCCCATGGGAACCGTTCGGCAGCATCTCGCCAAACACGCTGACGAAGCCGCTGTCACCCATGTAGAAAAACGCAGCGATGGGGATGACGGGACCAAATACGCGAAATCCGAATTGGAATCCTTGGATCAGGTGAGCGGTTACCTGTTCCAGACCAGCCTGTCTGTGGGCCAGCACGGTGACCATTAACAGGATCAACAGCGCGGTGCCGCCGACCAATGCGGTGGCGTCGCCTCCTCTCAGATCCAGCGCGAACATGGCCACGACATCCAATAGAAACAACAGGGGAACCAGCGTCGCCAGCCCGCTGCGCAGCACGGGCGAAAGCCGGACAGGTGCGGTGTCGCGAGGCGCGGAGAGTATGGCTGATGCTTCCGGATCGACGCGAAGTGCTCCGCTTTTCATGTCTTTATTCAGGTACCAAAACGCGGTCAGAGTGGTAACCGTCCCCATCACGATGACCAGCGGCACGCTGGCGGTCATCACTTCGGCGACGGGAAGGCCGGCCGCCTTTGCGGTGAGCGTGGGTGCACCCTGGATGATAAAGTCACCGGACAGGGCGATGCCGTGACCAAACAGGTTCATCGCGACGGCTGCGCCGACAGCGGGCAGCCCCACACGGAGAGCGACAGGCAGCATCACCGCGCCGATCAGCGCCACAGCTGGCGAAGGCCAGAAGAACCAGGACATGATCATCATGACAATGCCAATCACCCAGTATGCCAGCGCCGGCGTCCGCACCAGCGAGGCCAGCGGCCGGATCATCGTTTCGTTGATGCCCGTCTCGGTCAGCACGCGGCTCATCGCTACGATGATGCAGATGACCAGAATCGTCGGCAGCAGTTCCGTTATCGCGTATATGAAGCTGCCGAACACGCCACCCACCGCCGCCGATATTGAACCGGTAGCCGTCAGGCCGAGCGCGGCGATCCCGGCGATGCAGATGAGACTGGTATCGCGGCGGTGCACCATGGTGGCGATAATGCCGATTACGAACAGGACGTACACCCCGTGGAGCCAGGACAGTTCAACACCCATGCCCATCCCTCCTTCTCGTGTGTCGGGCAAACCTCTCTTGTTCACACACTATGCGGAGGTACAGACATGGGTGATAGCGGATTCTATCTTACAATTTTTTACAGTTTACTATAGTAGAGCACGCGCCACACTTCCCACATCCAGTGATGGGTGACGTGGTCCAGCTCTTCTGTTCGGCTCAGGATTTTAAAAATCCGTTCCATCAGATGATTGTATTCTTCATCAGACAGGTGAAGCTGGGGCATGACGATCCTCCTTTTGCATGTTTTGCTCTTGTTGGATATTGTTTCCAACACACACCTTCCATCATACGCGCGTGCCGCCGCGTTCATGCCAGCCGCCGTACCCCGCGTTCGTGCATTGGCTTGTGTGGTCCGATCAGGATGTATACACTACAGGTAGAGAGTGCCAACCGATACCAATCACATCTTGCACGAGGAGGGGGAACGGCGCAGCACGTCTGCCGTGACAGCACGATTGCGCCAGCGATGATGAACAAGTCAATCCCATTGACACACAAATTGGAACAAGCAGTCGAACTACTGGAGCGCCGTTTTCTCGAACGAAGCGAGCTGATCCGTCTGCTGCTGTTGGGCATCATGAGCGGAGAGAACGCCCTGCTGATCGGGCCGCCGGGTACGGCCAAATCGCAGATGGCCCGGGCCGTCGCTCAACTGTTCGGCTCCGAACACTGGTTTGAATACCTGCTGACGCGGTTCACCACGCCCGACGAAATTTTCGGCCCCGTGTCGCTGCAGCAGTTAAAACAGGACCAGTACGTGCGCAAGACAGCAGGCTACCTGCCGTCTGCCCAATTTGCCTTTCTTGACGAAATCTTTAAAGCCAACAGTGCGATCCTCAACTCCCTGCTCTCCATCCTAAACGAGCGCGTCTATTTCAACGGGAGGGAAAAAGAGGCGGTGCCGCTGCTGTTTTTAATCGCTGCGTCCAACGAGCTGCCGGACGAGGATGAACAGTTGACCGCGCTGTACGACCGCTTTCTCATCCGCTACGAGGTGGGCTACCTGCAGCAGGCCTCCAGCTACGAAAAAATGTTTTCACTGCCGAGCGAACCGCTGCCGGTTGTCTTTTCCCTCCATGACGTGAAGGACATCCAGCGCGAAGCGTCCCGGGTCAGCATCCCGGAATCGCTGATCTATTTCCTCTACCGCTTGAAGCAGGATATGGAAGCAAAGGAGTTCGTCCTCTCTGACCGGCGATGGAGCAAGATTGCCCACGTCTGGAAAACATCGGCCGCCCTTCACGGCCGTGAAAGTGTCTCGATCTGGGATACGGTGTTTACCCCGCACATGCTCTGGGACGTGCCGGAAGATTTGCCTGTATTGCAGGAACTGTTTGACCAGCGCTTCACCGAACAGTTGAAAGCAGACATGGAGCACGACTTGCCGCTTCGCCGTTCAAAGCAGACCGCTGAAAAGTGGATGGAAAAAGAAGCCGATCTGCATGCGTTTCAGTTTAAGAAAGAGATCGGGGCCAAACTGGGAAAAGAGGCCGCCGAGCGCTACCGTTCGCTCCTCGACGAATGCCGGTTGGAGCTGGAAGAGACCGGCCGCGACCTGCGCAACCGCCTGCTTCAGTGGCAGCAGCGGGAGCAGGATCTGACCGCGTTCGTGCGGGAGAAAAACCGACTGCTGCCCAATCCGGAAAAATACACAGTCAAATACGCCCATCTGCGCATTGAAGGTGAGCGAATCCTGCAAATGCTGCAGGGCATCTACCGTACGGTATTTGACCGGGAACTTCCCGGCACCGAATACGATTACACGTTGTAGGAAGGCAGGATGCAATCGCATGATCATTCGTGCCAGTCGGGTCGACCGCTACTTGTTTGATGCGTACCAGTACTCGTCGCGCACAGCGCGCGAATGGATGGAAGAAGCCAAAGCGCGGGCGCCGTGGTTCGACCGCGAACTGTTGGCCGATTTTTTCCTGGCGTTTTATCTTGTCCAACCCGAACTTGACCAGACGCAAAACGCACCGCCGTTTCACCGCTGGATGGTGCAGACGCTGATGAAACAGTATTTTTACCGGATGATCCACCCGCGGACGGCAGGCAATGAGAGCGCCGCCTTCAAGACGGCCATCAAGGCGCTCATGTGGCTGACGGCGTCATACGCGGAAGAAGTAAAACGCCGGGAGCGGGAACAGCAGCTGACGCCCTTGGTCGCCGGACTTAAGCAAAAGCAGGGACACGAGGGCAGAGAACAGGCCCAATTGTCCGAGCTGCTGACGGAAAAACAGGTTGCCAAGCTTCAGCTTGTCGGCTACACGCTGCAGCAGGGCAAGCGCATGGTAGAGGACAAACAGCAGGCGATGGACACCCGGCCGCTGGTGGAAGCGGAGATCCGCTCCCTGAAAGCGCGCATTCAGGAACTGCGGGAAGAGATGCGGGTGAATGTGACCAAGCGCCCCAAGCTGCAGCAAAAAGTCAAAAAGCTGGAGGACGAGCTGGGCCAGCGGGAAAAACAGCGAGAGCGGCTGTCCAGGCAGGAACGGGAGGCCGTGGCCCAGTTGGAACAGGAGCTGGGGCAGTGGCTGGACCGTTCCCTGAAAGAGACGCTGTCGCAGGAATCGGACGAATCGTTGTTCGTCCATGAGCTGCTTACGGCCAGCCAGCGCTTTGCCAACCGCCGCTGGGGGCATGAGTTGGGCAAGCTCCGGCGCCAGAGCTTTGAACAATATATGAAGTGGCTGGAAAAGTTGAAACGGCATCCGGACCTGGTTGATTTCCTTAACGAGGTGGGGCGCAACGTCCATCACGTCCGGATAAAAAGGAAGCAGATGCGCTCGCGGCGGCTGCCGGAAGAATACTACGATCTGAGGCAGTCGGGCGACATCGCGCACATGCTGCCAAGCGAAGCCGGCCTTTTGGCCGATGCGGATTACGAGACGTATTTTCTGCTCAAGTGGGTAGAGCAGAAGCTGATGACGTACGACACTGTCGGATGGCTGGAGGAGCCGCCCAAAGGTCCCGTGATCTGCATGCTGGACACTTCCCATTCGATGCGGGGGAGCAAACTGCGCCTGGCCCAGCTGTTTGTCATGACGTTTGCCGCGCTCAGCCTCCTGGAAAAACGAGACTTTTTGCTGCTGCTGTTTGGCGCAAAAGGAGAACTTCGCGAACAGGCTCTGTACCATCGGCGGCCGGACTGGCCCGCGTTTTACGCGCTGGCGCAAATGGCTTTCGGGGGCGGAACGCACTTTGATGCGCCCATGAAGCGGGCGATTCAAATCGTGGAGGAGAACCAGCAGTTTCGCGGGGCTGATTTCGTCATGGTGACGGATGGGGTGGGCGGCCTTTCCCTGTACGTGCGCGAGATGCTGGCCGATCTGGCCAAGCGCAAACAAGTGCGGCTGCACAGTCTCATCGTAGGCTCGCCCCGTCAACACCTGGTCCAGAAGTACGACATCCTGGGGGTCTCCCACCGGGTCCGCTTTGCCGCGACATGGGACTGCCAGGAAGAAGAGAACACCCGTTTGCTTCTCGATGTATTTGAGGAACGATACAAATCGTGAACAACCGCCGCGCATGTTAATTGAAAAAATCCCGGACCCTTATTCAAAAGGGCCGGGATTTTTCGCGTGCACGTTGGCGGTGCGACGACTCGAGCGTGTTTTCGCTCTATCGTCGCCGCAACATCATGGCAGACGGCGCTGTCGTGACTCAGCTTACCCTGCTGACCAAGGTGCGGCCAAACTCAAGTTCGGCAAACTTTTCTTGAACGCGTTCCCGATCGTACTCCCATTTTGCCGCTTCGAGTGAAAAATCGATCGGCGCATCGCGGAAAATCGTCGCCAGCTTTTTGCTCAGATACACCTGTTCGCGGTGTTCTTCCAGTTTGGCGCGCATTTTGGGCGTGCATGCATCCAGATTGGCGTACAGTCCGTCCAGCGAGCCGTGGGCGGCAATCAGCTTGACTGCCGTCTTCTCGCCGATCCCCGGGCAGCCGGGAATGCAGTCGGAGGCGTCGCCCATCAATGCCTTTACGTCGACGACCTGTTCCGGATTGATCCCGCGGACGGCCAGCAGGCTGGCGGGTGTGTAGTGTTCGTGCTTGCCGCCATTTTTCAGGATTTTCACGCTGACCTGCTCGGACAACAGCTGCAGGCTGTCATAGTCACCGGTCGCGATGACCACCTGATGCCCCTCGGCCTGAAGCCGCGTGCTGACAGTGCCGAGAATGTCGTCTCCTTCATATCCCGGGATGCCCAGGTTGGGGACGGAAAATGCATCCGTCACCTCCTTGACCAGATCAAACTGGGGGACCAGTTCTTCAGGCGGTGCCACCCGGTTGGACTTGTATCCCTCGTACCACTGACAGCGAATCAGGGTGTCCCGCGCAGCCACATCCCAGCCGACGGCGACGTGGGTGGGGCGCACCAGATCGATGTAGTCCAGCATCATTTTCGTAAACCCGTAGACAGCGTTTGTATAAACGCCTTGTGAGGTCTGCCGATACCCGCCCGCCCAGGCGGAGGCGTAAAACGCACGAAACAAAAAACTCATACCGTCAATGAGCAGAACTTTTTCGGGGTGGTTCACAAAAACGCGACTCCTCTCGTGTCCAACTGTCTCGCCCCATTATAACACAAAGCGTACGATCAACCTTGACAGATTTTACATCGACGAACACTGCATGGATGCGTTCAACGGAGGGATGATAGTAACACGAGAGAGCCAGAGTTGCTCTCACTCCACCGCCTCTCGGTCTCATCGGAGAGAAGCGGCTTCGCTGGCGGTTCAACCCCGTCCCGGGAGAAAACTTGTTATGAAGGAGGAATCACACGTGGCAAACAACACTGGTGGATCCAACAACCTGGTAGTTCCTCAAGCAAACGCAGCGCTTGACCAACTGAAGTATGAAATCGCTGCTGAATTCGGCGTAGTTCTTGGCCCTGACACCACCTCCCGTCAAAACGGTTCTGTAGGTGGCGAAATCACCAAGCGTCTGGTAAGCTTTGCTGAACAACAACTGGCTGGTCGCAGCTAACATCTGACAAAAAGCAAATAACTGGATGAACGAGGCCCCGGACAGGGGCCTTTTCTTTGCGTGTGCGTGGTGCACACGCCCTTTCTTTTTCTCCCGGTGTAAACACACAATCATATTCCGGGACTAGTCATATGGTGTAGGGAACAGGCAAACTAACCATGGCTGACGGAAAGGAGTGACGTCCGGGAATGAAAAAGAAAGAAGTAAAACGCCTGCTGCGGGACAATCCCGATTTCAAGGCGTGGCTGATGCAGGACGCTGCTCGCATCTCCAGTATCCGCTCCAATCCTGAAAAGGCAGGGGAGCTGTTCAGGCGCTGGAAGGACCGAAAAAAAGGGAAGATTGACTTTACCTCCATCTCGCAGAAGACAAAACGGGCAAGCGAGATGCTGACGAACATGACATCCATCATGGAGATGATGGCCGATTACAACAAAAGACAGGCGGAGCAGGAACAATAGGAAGGCTGGATGGTTAGCCTTCTTTTTCTTTTTCCTTTCCCGTATTCTTTTGGTATACTGGAAAATGGAAGGGAATGCGTCATTTTGATTGCTCGCCCATATACCTGGTCATTGGATTTCCATTCCCTTAAATGCGAAAGCCGGGCGCGTACCTGGTGCTGTCGGTGGACAAGCAGCATTTCGCCAGCCTGATCATCGCCCCCAACACGAATGCCGCCGACAAGCTGACTGTCAGCACACAGATGAACCAGATGCGGCACAACACGGAACGAATCGATGCCGACCAGACAGAGATAAACGCGGCACACTTCCGCTTTAGATGCCGTATTTTTCCGATACGTATCTCATGCCTGCCCCAAGGCCGTATGACGATGCCGTTTAGCTGTCAGCGCGTCGTCACGGGAAAGCCGCAAATTGTTTGCGGACAGGCTCAGACGCGGCCGAATAATCGACCGCATGGGGAGCACCGTTTTTTTCACAGGTCCCCATCCATCTGCACTGCGGCATGCTGATCTCACAACACGTATATGAACCCGCAGCCGCTGTGGAGACTCGCCTTTCCTCTGGGAGTGACATGGAGGTGAATTTGCATGAGCACTACACACGTACCCAACAAGGTGCTGAACAACCTTGTTCATTTTCTGGCCCCGTACGAACAGGCTGTCGATGAACTCAAGCTGAAATTGAAGGGCATCAAGTACGGTTTTTTGAAAAGAGGCCGTTATTCACCCATCGAGTTCGTCGTCGGGCGGGTGAAAAAGGTTGACAGCCTGATCAAGAAAGCGCAGGAAAGAGGGATCGATTTTCAGCAGGACACCTGGCAGGAGCGAGTGGCCAGGGAGATTACGGATATCGCCGGACTGCGCATCGTCTGCCGGTACATTGATGACGTGCGTGAAGTCCAGCAGCTGTTGCAGGAGCGGGAGGACATCGAAGTCCACGACATCAAGGACTACATCGCAACGCCCAAGGATTCCGGATACCGCAGCATCCACATGATCGTTTCCTACACAGTGTACCACGGAAGTGAAAAAATCACGCTGTTCTGCGAAATTCAAATTCGTACGTTGGGCATGAATTTTTGGGCGACGAACGAACACGAGCTGCGTTACAAATACGCCGGGAACATCCCGGAAAACGTGATGCAGCAGCTCCACGAGGCGTCCGTGATCACGCACCAGTTGGACGTCTTGATGAACAGCTTGCGCCAGGAGATTTTGACGCCGCCGGAAGTGAACACGTCGCTTGAGGAAAAACTGGAAGAAATCTTCTCGCTGTACGTGAAGCAGGATTTTGAATCAGCGGCAGCGTTGTACCGCGAACACGTAAGCGGTTTTGAACAGGCTTTTCAAGACAATCCGAAATTTAAAATGATTCACGATCTGCTGGGCAAGCGACTGGGCTAGCCGAGCACGGACGTGCTGATGCCCGCAAGTACAAAGAAAGGAACCGACAACCATGCGTCTACTGCTTACGTACCTGCTCGTTGCAGCCTGCGTTTTGTGCAGCTTCAACGTGCAGCCCGCATCCGCCCGTGGGGAAGACAATCTGACACCCAGCGGCATTTACGGGGAATCTGCCATACTGATTGACGCGGCAACGGGTCAGATTTTGTTTGAAAAAAATCCGCATCTTCGCCTGTATCCGGCGAGCATTACCAAAATCGCCACCGGGATTTACTCGATTGAAAACGGCAATCCGGATGATATTGTAACCGTCTCCAAAAGAGCGCGCTACGAAGAAGGCACACGCGTGTACCTGGGCGAAGGGGAGCAGGTCACCTTACGCAAGCTGGAGTACGGGCTGCTGATGAATTCCGGCAACGACGCGGCGACTGCGATCGCGGAGCATTTGGGCGGCAGCGTCGAGCATTTCGCCGATCTGCTGAACACATACTTGCAGGAAAAAGCGGGTGTCACTGAGACCCATTTTGCAAACGCACACGGCTTGCATGATCCCAATCACTATACGACTGCGGCAGACATGGCCAAAATCGCCCAATATGCGATGAAAAACCCGACCTTCCGCGAGATCGTGGCCACTGTCCGCCTGCCGTGGAACGGTCGCGAATGGCAGACGGAGCTGATTAATCACAACAAGCTGCTCCGCAATTACGAAGGGGCGACCGGGATCAAGAACGGTTTTACCGACCAGGCGATGCACACGCTGGTGGGTTCGGCCAAGCGCGGCGAAACAGAACTGATCGCGGTCACGATGAAAGCAGGGTCCAGCGCATACGCCTACAAGGACGTGACCGCCATGCTGGACTATGGGTTTGCCCACTATGAGACCAGACAGGTGGCCACTGCCGGCCAAACATTTGGTCAGGAAGCGGCGGCCAACGATGCTGCACCTGCGGTCACCTATCAGGCAGAGACTGATCTGTACGCCACAGTCCCCAAACGGACGGAGCCGCAAACGGAGCTGACTGCCGACGGCCAGCTGCTGGTCAGGGCAGGGGAGATGACGCAGACGCTGCCGTTACTGCGGAAAGATCCCCCTCGCGCCGCCGCGATTGCGGATGCCGCACCCAAGGAGAAGGAAGCGGATTCCGCATGGCCGCGATACGCGATTTTCTTTGCCTGGCTGATGTTAAACCTGTTTTTGTTTGTCCTGACGGTTGCGCGATCTCGCCGCCGCCGTTGGGAGAGACTGCGGCATCTGCCACGCCGTGCGCATTGGTCCTGATTCCTGAGGATGGACGTCCCCAACCGGGCGTCCTTCTTTCGTATGGAATACCGCTTTCCAACAAACACTGAGCATGTGGGATCATGAGTTGGGACAGAGCGGATCGGTGGTGCACATGCGGCCCTTTAATTCTGCTCAGGGACGGCTGTGACAGCAGCCGTGTCCATTAGCCTCCTCCCGGCGTATCGTAGGATGAGACCCGATATTCCTGCGAAGGGGGAAACGCAATGGACAGCACGACATGTCCTGCACCTGAAGTGTCCGTGATTATTTCCGTCCAAAACGAGGCCCAGCGAATCGTCCGGGTCATCCAAGAGGCACGGCGTGTGTCCCCTTCAACGGAAGTGATCGTCGTATGCAGCGGCATGACGGATCACACACCCAAACGGGCGCTGGAACAAGGAGCCAAGGTTATCGAAGCGGTTCCCACTCTCGGTCAGGATGTTGGTCGTGCCATAGGAGCTTTTTTTGCCAGAGGCGACATCATGTTGTTCATCGATGCGGACTGTCTGGTGCCGGCTTCCAAACTTCGTCAGTACGTGGACGAAGTGAAAAAGGGATGGGATGTGGTGCTCAACGCTTCCACCGGCTGTCGGTATAACGGAACAGTCACCCAGGTCAGACGGCTGTTGAATCACATCGTGGGGCGGCCTGATCTGGCCGGCAGCTCCCTGACCACCGTTCCGCACGCCATGAGCCGGCAGGCGGCCGAACGGATCGGCTTCGAGGATTTGGCTGTCCCGCCCAGGGCGCTGGTCAAAGCCGCACTGCAAGGTCTGGCGATTACCAGAGTCTGCCCGATCAATACGGCGCGGCTGAACAATTCACGCGCCGGGCGAAACGATAGAGCTGTTGATCTTGAATTGAGCGATCACGCGGATGCCATCGCCACCTGTCTGCGAGAAAGGGGAGAGCGGGCAGGATTTTACGATCACGAACGTCATCGGGATCTGCTGTTAGTCCCTCCGCAGTTGCACCTGCGGACCGTATACAGTCAGATGATGAGAGGGACGACAGGGGGGGATTGGCGTGTCGTTCGAAAAGCCAAACAAAAGACTCAGCGCAAAACCGGGCCCAAAACGCGTCGTCCGCGCTAAACCATCATCCGGGCAGCAGCTAACGCCCCAA
Organism: Brevibacillus sp. MCWH; assembly: GCF_013096935.1. Taxonomy (NCBI): domain Bacteria; kingdom Bacillati; phylum Bacillota; class Bacilli; order Caryophanales; family Paenibacillaceae; genus Brevibacillus; species Brevibacillus sp. MCWH. Next base: position 92,040 of record NZ_SDLF01000004.1, read on the forward strand.
CAGCTGGCAAGAAACAGCCGGATGCTCTCGGTAATTATCCCGGTCAGCAATGGAGAAAAGACGATTGGAGCGGTGCTGCGGCAGGTGGAAAAGCTGCGGCCCAAGGAAATCATTGTGATTGTCAACGGCTGCCGCGACCGTACGGTGGACATGGTCTGGAGTCACCCGGTCACCTGTGTGGTTTATCCGTTCGAGTTGGGACGCGACGTGGGGAGGGCCATCGGCGCTGGGGAAGCCAGCGGGGAGGTCTTGCTGTTTCTTGATGGCAGCTACGTCGTGCCCGCAGCGTCGCTGCAGTCATTTGCAAACGCCTGCTATCGGGGGGCGGACATCGCGCTGAACAACGCCAATCCGTTTTACCGTCAGCCAGCCAAACTGGACGCCGTCGCGATGGCGACATATTATCTCAACCGGATGCTGTCCCGCCCCGACCTGCGCTATTCGTCACTGAGCGCGGCACCGCATGCGATGAAGCGAAGCGCTGCTGCCGCACTTGGTTTCGACAGTCTGATGGTTCCGCCAAAAGCGCTGGCGATGGCGATTGCCAACGGGATGGTCGTCGTCCAGGCAGAGAGTGTGAACGTGTTTCGCCGAAAACTTTCACCCAAAATTCAGGAGCTGCTCCTGGGCGATCACCTGGAAGCGATACAGTACGTGCAACACGTGAAGAACTCTGACCGGATGGGTTTAGAAGACCCGTTTCGGCAGCGGGACGTGTTTTCGCACGTGGAGAAGGCGCGGATCATCAGCGATCGGCATGTCATACTGCCGTTTGAGACATAAAAAACTGTCCATGTGCCAGTACCACCGTTGTCACCTCATCGGGGTGGCGGCGGTGGTTCATTCTGTAAACGGATATACTTTGCGATTTGGGTCGTTTGTAGTACGATTACTTCGTAGGACAATCTGGAGTAGAAAAGGGGCAGATGATTTATGAGCATCCATATCGGAGCAAAGGCCAATGAGATTGCGGATACGATTCTGTTGCCAGGCGATCCGCTGCGGGCCAAATACATCGCAGAAACGTTTCTCGAAGATGCAGTGTGCTACAACAACGTTCGTGGCATGCTGGGCTTTACCGGTACATATAAAGGAAAGCGGGTGTCCGTACAGGGGACAGGCATGGGCGTGCCATCCATCTCCATTTACATCCATGAGCTGATGGAGGAATACGGCGTGCAAAACCTGATCCGCGTCGGGACCTGCGGTGCCATCCAGGAAGACATCAAGGTGCGCGACGTGATCATCGCCATGGCGGCGTCCACCGATTCGCAGGCAAACCGGCTGCGCTTCCAGCAGGTTGATTTTGCGCCAACGGCCAATTTTGATCTGCTGCACAAGGCATACCAGGCCGCCAAAGACCGGAATCTGTCTGTGAAGGTGGGCAATGTGTTCACCAGCGACACGTTCTATCAGGAAAGCCTGGACCTGTACAAAAAACTGGCCAGCTATCAGGTACTGGCTGTGGAAATGGAGACGGCCGCCCTCTACACACTGGCCGCCAAATTTAAGCGCAACGCCTTGTCCATCCTGACCGTCAGCGATCATATTTTCACCGGCGAAGCCACCTCAGCTGAAGAACGTCAGACCACGTTCAACGCGATGATCGAAGTGGCACTGGATGCAGCGCTGCTGAAGTAACACGCGGCCACAATCGAGGAAGAACTTTTGTCCGCAGGCAAATATGTCTGCGGATTCTTTTTTCTGCGGATTCCTAAAGCTTTACAGCGATTTATAGCGGAAAGATATTGCGAAGCGGATCGATTTCCTTTTGAGTCCGATAATATATATTATGTAAACTGATAAACATTCAAGAATCGCCATGTACTGGCGGTTCTCAGCAGGCATCCCATGATACAGACAGCGTCGCAAACTCCAAAGCAATAACGCTAATAGTGACACGAACAATGATTATCCAATAATAATCATCCGATGAGCATCCGATGACGTTTACCAGACAATCCTCATGACAAGAGCTCGATGACAAGTCCTTGATTGGAAACATGCGATCAGTAAGGTATCAGACACAGACATGCGACCATCACAATGGTTGTCGGATATTTTATATGATATTCCATCAAAGAACTCGTCGCTGGCTAGCGGTTCAAGCAGCATCCTGGCATAGACAACGTTGCCAAAGCCCATACAAAACGCAAGTTGTCAAGAACGAACAATATCGTTCGCCAAAAATGGAGAACAGCTGGTGCCTTGTGGATGGCTTTCTGTCTATTTTTTTGTATCAGTTCATGAAAATGCCATTTCATGAACTGATAATATGCTTCTTTTCAACCATGTACGCTGTATCTATTCCTATGCCATGTCCATGCGTTCTTTGAACCAATAAAAACGGAACGAATGAAAAACGCAGGTACGCCTTACTGGGTACCTGCGTATTCACACGACTCGATTTTTGTATTCCTATTTTATTCCGTTTTATTCCGGCTGTACGACTTTTTGCGGAGCTCCCCCCTGCTGCTGTTTGAGCAGCGGCAGAATCACCGCCACCCCAATGAAGAACAGCGCGGTAGCCACCTCGAACATCGTCACCAGCGAGAATGTGGCTTTCAACCATCCGGTGATGCTCATCATCAGCACCATCGCGCCCATGAACAGCGGGCTTAGAATGCCGTTGACACGCCCGACAAACGATGCTTCGGTGTTTTGCAGAATCAACGTGTTGATTCCGATATGGATGCACGGTATGACCAGACCGTTGATGAATTGGGCCGTCAGCGTCAGCCACAGTTCAGTCGACAGTCCCATCACCAGGAAACCGCAGGCGCTCACGGTCATCCCCAGCATGAGGAGCTTTTGCGGGGCAATTTTTTTCGCCAGGCCCATCATCACTCCTCCACCGAGGATCATGGCGACGCCGTTGACGGCCATCAGCCATTGCAGGTTCTCCTTCGGCAGTCCGAGACGTTCGGTGACGAGGAATACCACCAACGGCTGCGTCAGACCAATCGCAAACCCCGCTGCAGCAAAACAGCCGCCGAGGAGGGTCAACGTCCGGTTCCCCTGCACATAGCGCAAGCCTGCCTTCATCTCCTGCCAGAAGGTGGTGTTCTCATCCTGCTTCTCCACGTCGCGATCAGGCGGCAGCATCACAAGCACGACAGCGGACAGCAGGAAGGCTGCACCCGTGATTGCGATTGCGGCGCCGACGCCGTAATGCTGATACACAAATGTACCGACAACCGGTCCCAGGATCATGAACAGTGCAATCAGCGTCTGGTACATGGACATCCCCATCTGAATGAGCTGTTCCGGCACGTGCAGTTTGAACAACTTCATGCCGGACGGCTGCGAAAACTGCGACAGCACAGACGAGACCAGTGTCGCGAAAAAGATGGCTTTCCAACTGCCGAACACCAGCGTAAGCAGCACGACAAACATGGAAAGCGAACTGAGCAGGTCACACCAGATCATTGTTCGCTTGGGGCGCCAGCGGTCGGCAAACGTGCCCCCGATAAAGGAAAACAGAAAAATCGGCGCAAATTCAGCCACGGAGATGAGCGATACGGCAATCGGGTCCCCATTCGTCTGCTCCATCACGTACAGCAAAATAGCGTAGTTGCGGACCCAGATGCCGATCTGCAAAAATAACGCCGACAGCAGAATGGTCCGTACCACCCGGTTGCGGAACAAATTTCCCGCCGAATTGTTAGCAGTCGTTTGAGCTGTCATACCATCCCTCTTTCTTTTGTTTTTGTGTTTTTGTCATGTACATGTAAATGTCTGATAATAAGTCCAGCCGCATGTTTTGGCGATCACTCCTCTGTGGTCCGGTTGCGTCCCGGTCCGGTATTCAGCTGCCCATTCTCCACACTCCTGTTGCGTTGATCGGGCAACCCTCCACTGATTCGATTGCAGCGCACAGATTTACGTAATATGTGACAGCGGTTTTACCATGCATGAATGGCGGGTGTCCGGCACCTCGTCAAGCGCAAAAAGACGCCGGGCGTTTCCGACGTCTCACGCTGTGCACGAAGACGCGGGAACATTAATCATTCCGGCGTCTCGCGCTGCGCACAAAGAGGCCGGCACATATCTCCAGCGTCTCGCAAACACAAAAAGACGCCAGGTTGTTATCTGACGCCTCGTGCGGATTACGAAGACGCCGGGCTTTCCCCGCCATCTCGCAAACGCAAAAAGACGTCATGGTTCTTCCCGACGTCTGTGTTCATGCATGTATGGTTCCGGCTGTGCCGCTCGCCTTTCGCAATCCCTGATCCCATGGAACGGAAAGGGAACGCGAAAGAAACCTACGCTGCAATCGAACGATCGGGAAGTGTTTTCGTTTTGGCTGTTTGTACGAATTCACTTACCATGATCGTTCTTGCCTCCTTACGCAAAGTTTCCCTGTTACAGGATTCCAGGCACAAACCGTTTTGCCTGACATGGAAAAAGTATAGTATGGGTATTGGCAACTGTCAAGCAGTTTTTTTGAAATATTTTCGAAGAGTGGTACGCCCTAATTTCATTTCCGAAACAATTCAATGTAATTTCTCAATTAGTCATTTTTGTCAGTCAATGTTAAAATGATCGCATCACGCAACTCTTCTTTCCACAAAGGTTGTGACGACAGATGACGTTTTCCTGGAAGCGAAATCTCGTTGTGCTATGGATCGGGGTGTTTTTTTGCAGCACGGCGTACTCCATCTCCATACCGTTTCTGCCCCTCTTCCTCCACACGTCTCTTGGCGTCGATGAACATCTGGAGGCGTGGTCGGGCATTTCGTTTGGCATTACCTTCCTGGTGAGCGCCTTGATCTCTCCCTACTGGGGATCGCTCGCCGACAAGTACGGACGGAAACCGATGCTGATGCGGTCAGGGTTTAGCTTGGCCGTGTTGTACTTTTTGAACTATTTCGTCACCGATCCGTATACATTTCTGCTGCTTCGGGTACTGCAGGGGCTGCTGGCCGGTTTTGTCCCGGCATCCATCGCCCTGGTGGCGACGAACACACCGGAAAAACACGTGGGCTACGCGCTCGGCATCATGTCGACGGCCGGCGCCACCGGAGGGATTGTCGGACCGCTCGTGGGCGGCTTTGTCAGCCATTTGTGGGGCACCCGGGAAGCGTTTCTCTTCTCCGGGTACGTCGTGTTGGTGGCGGCGCTGATCGCCACGTTTTTCGCAAAAGAGACCAATGTAAACCGTTCCGCTGAGCGTTCCAACATACGCGACGACCTGCGCACCGCTCTGGGCAACCGCCCGTTTGTTGCCGTTCTGGGATTGTCGATGATCGTTACCGTGTCCGTCATGCTGCTGGAACCGCTGCTGACCGTGTACGTATTGCAGCTTGGAACGTCCCGGCAGGATGCGTCGCTCAGCGCGGGCATCATCTTTTCCGCCGTAGGCATCGCTACGGTGCTGGCCGCGCCTCGGTGGGGAGCGGCAGGGACTCGGCTCGGTTATACCAGGATTTTGTTTATCGGCCTGGTGGGCGGGGCAATTGGCAATCTCCTGCAGTTTTTCTTCACTCATCTGTACGGCTTCGGCGTGCTGCGGTTTGTGTACGGGCTCTTTTTTGCAGCCGTCTATCCGTCGATCAACGCGCTGATCGTCAGCGTCACCGCACCGGAGTTTCGCGGCAGAGCGTTCAGTCTCAATCAGTCCGTCACACAGTTGGCCACCATGATCGGCCCCGTGATGGGCGGCTTTTTGGGCGGACTGATTCCGATTCGCGCGGTGTTTCTCATCAATGGTGCGGCGCTGCTGGTCACGGCTGCACTGGTCAGATCAGGCAAACTGATCGGGAACGACCGCAGACAAGAGCGGCGTGCATCTGAAGGACACGTCCCAATCCAGGGGTAACGATAAACGCAAAAAAGAGGGGGAACTCCCCCTCATTTTTTATGACTGTCGCTAGCGGATAGCCGCCGGCTGCGGGCAAGCGTTTTGCGCCGTAAAAAACTCCTGGTAGAGCGCCAGCACCGCCCTGTCGGCATCGTCCGCCTTGACGCCAAAGATCATGCTCACTTCGGACGATCCCTGATTGATCATCTCCAGGTTGACCCGCGCGTTTGCCAGGGCAGTGGTGGCTCGCGCGCACACCCCGACGGAACGCCTCATCCCCTCTCCGACGATCATGACGAGCGCCAGATTTCGTTCGACGGAGACTTCATCCACATGCAGTTCGTCCATGATCCGCTTGATGACGCGCGACTCCGTCTCCTCGTCAAAAAACCGTTCCCGCAAGATGACGGAGATGTTGTCTATACCGGACGGCGTGTGTTCGTACGAAATGCCTTCTTCTTCCAGAATTTGCAGCAGTCTGCGGCCAAAGCCGATCTCCCGGTTCATCAGGTATTTGCTCACGTAGATGCTGCAAAAGCCTTTGTCGCTGGCGATACCGGCCACCGGCGCGTCTTTCGTTTCCCTGCCGGAGACGATCTTGGTCCCCGGCGCGGCGGGATTGTTCGTATTTTTGATGCAGACCGGTATGCCGGCGCGAAATGCGGGCAGCAGCGCCTCTTCGTGGAAAACGGTAAAGCCGGAATAGGCCAGCTCGCGCATTTCCCTGTAGGTGACGACGCGGATTTCTTTTGGATTGGCGATCAGGTTGGGGTTTACCGCGTAGACCGAATCCACGTCGGTAAAGTTCTCGTACAGGTCAGCCTTCACGGCGGCAGCCAGGATGGAACCTGTTATGTCCGAACCGCCACGGGAAAACGTGACAAGAACCCCGTCCGGCGTATACCCGAAGAACCCGGGGAACACGACGATGCCCTGCCGCTGGCCAAGAGACTGCAGCCGGTCGTACGCCTCCGGGAGCACCTGTGCGTTGCCGGCTTCATCCGTTACGTACAGTCCGGCTTCCCGTGGATTGACGTACTCCGCCTGCTCGCCAAGCTGGCGCAGATACGCCGCAACCAACTTGGCGCAGGTGTCTTCACCCGATGCTTTGACGGCGTCCACAAAGCGTTCGGGCTGATCGACGGGCGCCGCAGCCAGGCTCTCCTCCAGTGCGGCCACGATCTCGCGGGAAAGCTGTGCAGGAAACGCCAATCCCTCCATAATCTCCACAAACCGGTCGATGACGGCCTGCTTCTCGCTTTCCGCTTCGCCTTCGTTCAGGCGGCGTTGGGCATAAGCGATCAACAGGTCCGTCACCTTCGTATCCGCTGGATGCCGTTTTCCCGGCGCCGAGACGATCACGATCCGCCGCTCCTGGTCCGCTCTCACAATCTGGCACACTTTTTTGATCTGCTCGGCACTGGCCAGCGAAGTTCCCCCGAATTTTGCTACCTTCATCTCCTGATCCTCCTATCCCTCTAGTGAGGTGATCTCTCCTGGTTTTATCTTTCTTCTCTTCTTTTCATGGCATGTTTCCACGGTCCCGACGCCGGCCGTGAAAGAGGAAGCCACCCTTTCGCCTTTGCGCGATGGCGGCTGATGCCGCGGCCGGACGATTGGCCCTGATGTCAATTCTTAGCTTACGCCATTTACGTCAAAAAGACAACTGTCTATTCCACATGGACATAGAGTAACACGGTTTGGCCGCAAACCATACGCAAACCATTGTAAAAACGCCTGCCATACCGGCAAGCGTTTCCTGGAACCTCTATTCACCTTTTGGCACCTCACATGCTGTTTTCCACTCCCCCGCTATCTCGTACAGCAACCGGTCAACGGTAACGTCAATGCGCTTGGAAGCCTGCACAAATGCTGCGTCCAAAAACATGTGATAGGTGTTCTCACCGCTGCCGCTCTGCCCGTATTCACCGGGCTCGCCCCGCTCGTTTGTCGCCGTTACCGTCAGCGGCAGTTTCCGATTGGTCCCCACTTCAGCATCGTTGGGCTTTCCGACAATCAGATGCATTCGAGGCAGTTTCTCCGCTTCCTGATGCTCATAGCGAATGGAAAAGGAAATGCCCCTGTCGTCGTAGTACAGTTCATCCAGATAGACATCGGTGTTTTTGATCGTGGCGAGGTGCTTCGCTACTTTTTCACGGTAGGAGTCTGTTTCATTGTTTAGGTGGCGGTCGTATGATTCAGAATCAATCGAAAAATGGATTTGATCGTCTCCCGCGAGCCAAAGCGAATGCAGGATCAGTTCCAACTTTGCCGGCCGTTTGTCAAACGGTTCAAATTCGACGTAATGCTGCCCGTTTGGCCCTGTTTCGATCCGGCTCAGGTTGGAGTCGCGCACCTCTCCCGCTTCGGAATGCAGGGTAAAGGACACATGGCTCAACTGTTCGTGTGGTTCCGGGGAACGGAAGCGAAAGTACAGCCGATTGACCGTCGTGCCCAGTTCCAGGGACTCCAGGGTGATCGTGCGGTCCATCGGGTGCAGTTCCTGCTTCAACGGTACCGAGACCATCACCTCCTGGCGAACGTCAAAACGAATGGGGAGAGTAATATCAGGCAGCGGAATGGTTTGTCCCCCGATGCTCACAGATACATCCCGCAGTACGATCTCGTCGACCTTGGACAAAATGTCGGTCATGCCATCCTTGTAAAGCGGGTTGGTGGTCGCGCGGTTGTAAAACCGCCCGTCGTAAATGACACCTTCATTTGGTTCCCAGTTCAAGGTAAAGAGCGGATGGCCCGGTCCATCCTGCTGATCCCCCGGCAGCCCCATCACAAACGAGACAATCGGCACCTCCCTCTCATTGGGGAGAGCCCCCAGAAATCCGGAAGGTACGTCAATGCTGGTAAAGAAAAAAACATGGTTGCTGTTGTACCAGATCTCGTCGATCGACAATGTGCGGCCGGTACCGGGTACAGGGATCTTCATGTCAAAGGTACGGACAAGATCCAATTCTTCCGCCCGTTTCAGTCCAGGGGTCTTGGTATATTGATACTGCTTGACTTCCTCCCACCTGTCGACTTTGATCACCTTCTGATCGACTGGTTGGTCCCATCGTTTCACAGCAAACAGGACTAGAAGCAAAACGACCAGAAGGATGACTCCTGTTCGTCTGTTACCGTACACCTTTTCCATTCCCCCCTGGATTGCAACAAGCGTGCTCAGCATTTCGCGAAACACCCATATTATACCAACGGGAACGAAATTGATCTAGGAGCGAACTCTTTCCACGTGAAAAAGCCCGACTCGACAAGCGAATCGGGCCATTCGTCCGAACCGGAGATTTACCTAATGTATCCCAGACCGTGACCAAACGGGTACAGGGTACCGCCTTTCCCGTCCGGAATGCTGACCGGCAGTGTTCCCGTCGGCTCGTTTTGACCGAAGATCGTCTCTGCTGTCGCGTGAAAGCTGGCGGTGCGAAAGCCGTATTGGGCCAGGTAGGCATCCACTTCCGGGTACGCCATGATGTCGTACGGATTGCGGATGCCCACGCCGATCACGGGGGTGTCCGCTTGCTGGCTGATCTCCCGGTAGAGTTTCATCAACGGGTTGTCCGAGGAACGTCCCTTTACGTCAAACGTGTAGGAACCGATAATGACCGCGTCTGCCTCCTCCACCTGCTTTCGCTGTTCGTCAGTCAGGGTGTTGTTTGTCACCTTGATCGTGACGGTGTTGGCATGATGTTTCCTGATGGCATCAGCCAGTTTGTCGACATACGTGGTGCCCACCACCGCAATGGTCGCTTTTTCGTCCATGTTGAGCGGCAGTACCCCGTCGTTTTTAACCAGGGTCACAGAACGAGCGGCTGCTTCCGCTTCCACCCGCTTGTGCTCCGCCGAGCCGACCACCTCGAGGGCACGGGCGATCTGGTCCTGTACATCAGCGGGCTGCTCGGCTTTAAAAATTCCCCGTTTTACTTTCAACGTCATAATCCGGCGGACGGACTGGTCGATCCGTTCTTCGCTGATTGTGCCGTCGCTGACGGCTTTCAGGACACCGTTTGTCACTTCTTCCAGTCCAACCGGCATCAGCACGATGTCCACGCCCGCCTGTATCGCGCGAATGGCAGCGTCCACCGGACCAAAGTGGTCGGCGATCGCCTGCATGTCCATCGCATCGGTGGAGACCACGCCGTCAAAGCCCAGTTCGTCGCGGATCAACCCGGTGATCACTTTGGGAGACAGGGTGGCAGGCAGTGAGATTTCCGTTCCGTCTTTGCGGGAGACGACTTTGGTGTCGTCGATTTTCGGGAAGGTAACATGGGCCGTCATAATTGCGTCCACCCCCGCTTCCATCGCCTGCTTGAACGGGTACAGCTCCACATTCATCAGCCGTTCCTTGTCGTGGGGAATTTCCGGCAGTCCCAAATGAGAATCGACAGCCGTATCACCGTGGCCGGGGAAGTGTTTGGCCGTAGCAGCTACGCCGTATTCCTGCAGTCCTTTGATGTAGGCCTCACCCATCTCGGCCACGAGCTTGGGATTTTCACCAAATGACCGCACTCCGATCACCGGGTTGTCCGGGTTGTTGTTGACGTCCATGACCGGGGCAAAGTTGGTGTTGATGCCCAGGACAGAAAGCTCCCTGCCGATCACCTTGCCCACCTGATGGGCCAGTTCCGTGGAACGGGTGGCTCCGAGGGCCATGTTCCCCGGTGTGTCGGTGCCCTGCTGCAGCCGGGTCACGATGCCTCCCTCCTGGTCGATCGTCACGAGCAGCCCGTATTTTTCCGCCGCCTGCTGGTAGTCGTGGACGAGACGGACCGTTTGCGCGGTATCCACCACGTTTTCCCTGAACAAAATGACACCGCCGATGTGGTACTTCTTCACCAGCTCTTCAATTTCCGGAAGCATGCGGGTCACATCGGTGCCGTTCCACTTGCGGAAGTCGGGCATCATCATCTGGCCTACTTTTTCTTCCAGCGTCATGCCGGCGATCGCTTTGCCGATGATGTCGTACCGCTTCCCTTTCTGCTTGACGATCTGTACCTGCGGCTCCCCTTTTTCCTTGTAGTCAATGGCGATGCGATCCTCAAATTTGCCGTCCGTTACGGAGATGAAGGTTCTGCCGTTGTGTCCGGTAATCGTGACGGTGCCCTGCGCATCGACACTGGCCACATTTTTGTTGGAGGAGTGCCATCTCAGCTTGCGCGACGTCTGCTCAAAATGGCCGTCCGCGTACAGATGCAGCGCCTGAAGCTGCAGCGTCATGCCCGACACGACCGCATCTGCCTCGGGGATGTTCAGGCTGATGATCAAATCGGTGACGCCGACCTTGTCTCCTTCTGGAGTCACAGGCGCTGCGTCTGCGCCAATCACTGCCGGGCAGAACATCAGCAGCAGCGCGAAGAAAATTGCCAGCCCTGCATGCTTTTTGTGCTTCACGATTATCTCCCCCTGTTTTTGCCTTCGTATGTCCAGCCTAGCGGGTTCCAGACGGTTTTAACCGGCTTGCCGGACGGGTCGGTAATGGTCGGGTTCAGCACATACCAGCCCCGGCCGTTCACGCTGGGATCAGTAGCGTAGCGGAACCGGACCTGTTGTGTACCAGCAGGAAGCTGCCACGCAACCGTCTGCCAGTCGCCTTCACCGGTAAGCGCAGTCCCCACCTCTGTCCATTGTTCGCCGTCTACAGACGCTTCCACATGGCCGAAGTCGCTCTCGTTTTCAATCCGGTACCAGGTGTCAAATGTGAGGAGTCCCCCTTCTGGAAGATCGGCCGTTGCCGTCAATGTGTTGTCCAGCTCATCGCCTGTCCCCGCAAACCAGGCACCGTCCTTTCCGGGCAGGTCCACCGGGATCGCCAGTGCGGCCAGACGAGCGACTCCCCGGCGAACCGGGTTGGTGGAGACGGTGTTGCGGGTGGGATGGACGCGGTTGGTCAGCACGATGCAGATCGTGTCGTTGTTGGGACTGACGACGATCGACGTGCCGGTGTAGCCGGTATGCCCCATGGTCCGGCTGTCGCCCAGCGCGTCCATGTACCAGCCCTGGTTCAGCTCCCAACCAAGCCCATGGTCGTCCCCAGGGAATTCCGGGATCTGGTTTTCCATCATCAGCTTCACCGATTGTTTGGACAAAATCCGCTTTCCGGCGTAGGTGCCGCCGTTGAGCATCATCTGTGCAAAGACAGCCAAATCGCGGGCAGTGCTGAACACCCCGGCATGCCCGGCGACGCCGTCCAGCGCCCATGCATTCTCATCATGCACCTGGCCCCAGACCAGCTCCCGGTTTGTCCAGGGCTGGTACTCCGTCGCCGCCGTCCGTTTCTGCAAGCGCTCAGGCGGATTGTACATCGTATCCGTCATGCGCAGGGGCTTGGTGATGTGCTCACGGACGTATTCGTCCAGGCGCTGGCCGCTCAGTTTCTCCACCAGCACCCCCAGTGCAATCAGGTTGAGGTCGCTGTATACGTACGCACTGCCAGGCTTGTTGACAAGGGGATGGCGAACAGCGATCTCCAGCCGCTCCTCCCGGCTGTTCCCCATCTTGTACAGGGGAATGAATGGTTCAAAGCCGGAGGTGTGGGTCAAGAGCTGTCGAATGGTCACGTCCTCCTTGCCGTTTTCCGCAAACGCCGGGATGTACCTGGCCACCGGATCATCCAGTTGGAACAGCCCTTGCTCGTGAAGCTGCATGACGGAGGTGGAGGTAAACAGCTTGCTGATTGACGCCAGGTCAAAGATGGTGTCGGTCCGCATTGCGACTGGTTGGTCCAGCAAAGTCCCCTGGTCGTCGGCGAAGCGGGCGGCATGGCCATACGCCTGTTCCTTGACAATCACCCCGCGTCTGGCGATCAGCACGACCGCACCCGGCATCACGCCGTCCTGGATTGCCGTTTCAATGAATGAGTCGATTTCTCGCAACGGTGCAGGCGTCATCCCTGCGGCGGCAGGTGCTCCCGGATGCAGGATGGCGGAGGAGGGGCCGGGTTTGTCCCAGGGATGAGACAGCGGGTGCTTGACAGGCTTTGTCTTTTTTTCCTGCGCTTCCAATGCCGAGTGCGCCTCTTCGCCGTGCTTGGCGGCAACTGTCGGCAGTATGAACGCTCCCCATGACAAGCAGACGCACAGTCCAATCATTGCGGCGCGTTTGTTCATCGTCTACTCCTCCCTAGTGGTACAGCAGATAGGACTTGCGCAGTTTCTTGAATGCGTCCAATTCACCCCGCCACGATTTGACGATCTCCTCGACAGGCGTGCCTGCGTCCATCGCCTTGCGGACCTTGTCCGATCCGGTCAACTTGTCGATCCAGTTGTCGGCTCTCCAGGCGAAGTCGTCCGGATACAGGTCTTTGACTTCCTCGATGATGGCGAGAGCTGTGTGAATCGGATCGTACTTGTTCCGGTCGGTCACGTATACCTGCAGCCCGCCGACATTCACGCCCGCGTGCTTGGAAAACGTCGGATTGAAATACGCCTCGCGGAAGCTGACGCCAGGCAGTCGGCGCGCATTCATCCGATCGGCCAGCTCCCACGCCTTGATGTACGGTGCACCGATCAGTTCAAAGGGCCGCGTCGTTCCCCGGCCTTCGGACAGGTTGGTCGCTTCAAACAGACAGTTGCCCGGATAGACCGTCGCTGTCTCCAACGTCGGCATGTTGGGGGAAGGCAGCACCCAGGGAAGACCCGTTTCATCATACCACATGTCCCGCTTCCAGCCTTTCATCTTCACGACCGTGAGATCCGCTTTTTTCCCGATCTCCTTTTCCAGATACTGATCGTTAAACAGCATGGCCAGTTCACCCACGGTCATACCGTGGCGAATCGGGATGGGGTAAATTCCGACAAACGACTCGTAACCGGGCTCGAGAACGGGGCCCTCCACTTTTTCCCCGCCGATCGGGTTGGGTCTGTCCAACACAATAAACGGTATGTCCTCCAATGCGGCCGCTTTCATCGCGTACGCCATCGTTGATATGTAGGTATAGAATCGGGAACCGACATCCTGGATGTCAAACAACACGACATCCACATCCCGAAACAGCGGCGCGATCTCTTCCGGCGACTTGTTGTACAGATTGTAAAACGGCAGCCCCGTTTTCGGGTCTTCGTAGGTGCCAGGCGCCGAACCGGCCTGTTCTGTTCCGCGAATACCGTGCTCCGGTCCGTAGACGGCCACCAGGTTCACTTTTTTGGCCAGCATGGCATCGACAGCGTGCGTCAGATCACTGGTAACACCGGTCGGGTTGGTGATCAACCCCACTCTTTTCCCTTTGACCAGATCCGGTTTGTCAAGCAGCACCTCGATGCCCGTCTGGACGCTGCGGCCGTTTGGCTTATCCTTGGCCAATCCGGGAGCGGCCGCACCCGCCATGCTTATCGTACCCAGCAGTGCCAGTGACAGAAGAAGCATCGACCAGCGGATGAGTTTCAACAGGATCACCTCGTGTGTGAACATAGTCGACTGCAAATGGAAAAAGCCGCGACATTCCCTTTCACCTTGTCGAGAAAACCCGCTTGACTCCTGCACCCTCCTCTCTGGAATGGAGATTTCTTTGACAGAAAATTCTGTAAGTATATCCTAATCATATAGGCTGTCCAGTCTTTTTTCTTGGGAATGATTACCTATATTTATGTATTTTCTTCAAATATTTCCCTTACTATACACCTAGTTCCTTTTGACTAGAGAGATTGGCAGGAAACGTACGCGGCCAGCGCTCTACTTTCATACGAAAAATAGCCGCGCCCACATCCGGACTGGATGCAGACGCGGCCGCATGCTCCTGGTGGGCAACAATTACGGGGAGCCCACGGGCGTTCTCCGTGACACCGACGAACGGGCAAACCATCGTGCGTCGGACTGGATATCCCGGTCAAATACGAACACCGTGATCGCGACATCGCTTGCGAGATTGATGTCCGCAAACAGCGTAACAAGTTTCGCGTGGACCAGTTTTTCCAGTTTCTCAACCACCTCGGCATGTTTGTAAATGTCTTTGACCATTTTCGTTCTCGTCTCATGGATGATGCGCCGGCCCTCTTCCGAATCAATCATCCACTTTTCCACGTCGGTCAAGTTGCCAGTCATCTCGGTGATGGCCCACGGGCCCACGAATCGCGTCCGGATCTGCTGCGGGCCGCAGCCCACGTATTCCTTGCGAATCTCGCGTACGAGCTTGCTGAATTCATGTTCCACACGTCTGGACATCCAATCACCACATCTCATGCCAACATTTACTCTTTCAATCCCTGCCCCATGCCTTTCAACAGGTTGAGGCCGAAGCTGATCGCCCGGTTAATGTCAGGGTCCTGCAGCGCTCTGACCAGGTCAAACAGGCCCACTTTGCTGTCCTGTTCGAGCCCTGCTTTGGCCTGCTGCAGCCCTTGGACCAGACTGCCGACCAGCTTTTTGGTCATGTCCGGCTCGATTTCCGCCAGAGCTTCGGCCGCTGCCATCGCGTTGTTGATCGAGTTGGTGACAGGCGGGCGAAGCAGTTGGCCCACGGCGATCTTGGCCACCTTTTCCTTTGCTTCGATGAGCGACTTCAGCGCCTCCAGAATGCCGCTGTCATGCAATTCCTGCAGCAGTTTCAGCGCTTCGCGGATGCCTTCCGCGTGCTGTGCCGCATCTTGTTTCACCTGCTCCAGCGCCTGCGCCTGCTTTTCTGCTTCGGTGAGCACAGGCCGCACGATTTTCGTCGTCGGTTTTGCCATTATTGCGCACCTCCTGCCGCGTTGACATCTGCGATGGGCTCGTAGTCGCTGCGCGCCCATTTGCGTTCCACCTGCACGCCCAACTGCGGGTTGCGCTTGGCGTAGCGCGGATTGTATCTCGGCAGCGGATTTTCCCCGTCCCGTTCGAGGATTTCCATGCGTACCTTGGCCTGCTTGTAGGCCGGGGTCTGCGTCCGCACGTCCACGGCGTTACCGGTCAGGATGTTGATCGCGTTTTCGTGGCTGGCGGAGTGCATCGGGACAAACAGTTCCTTGCCGTGGACGCGATTGGTGACCACCGCCCGCAGCTTGATTGCGCCGTACGGGGACACCAGGCGGACCAGCGTGCCGTCCTGAATGCCGCGCTCGCGGGCCAGCTCCGGCGACACTTCGACGAAGACGTCCGGCACCTTGTAGGTAATACCTGAAGATTTGCCGGTCAGATTGCCCTCGTGGAAATGTTCCAGCATCCGGCCGTTGTTGACGACGAGGTCAAATTCCGCCGGATATTCGACCGGCGGCACGTAATCCACCAGCGACAAGCGCGCCCGTCCGTCCGGGAAGTTGAAGCGCTCCTTGTAGAGAAGCGGTTCGTCCGTTCCATCCGGGTGAACCGGCCACACCAGGCTGTTCCAGCCTTCCAGACGATCGTAGGAGACGCCGGCGAAAAACGGCGTGAGCGAGGCGATTTCGTCCATGATTTCGCCCGGGTGGCTGTAGTTCCAGTCGAAGCCCATCCGCTTGGCGACTTCCTGAATGATCCACCAGTCCGGCTTGGACTCCCCAAGCGGTTCAAACACCTGGTACAGACGCTGAATGCGGCGCTCCGTATTGGTAAACGTCCCTTCCTTTTCGAGAGACGGCGCGGCCGGCAGAATCACGTCGGCAAACTGGGCCGTCTTGGTGAAAAAGACGTCCTGCACGACGAAGAATTCCAGCTGGCTTAACATCTCATGGACGTGGTTGGAGTTGGAATCCACCCAGGCCATGTCTTCGCCTACCACGTACATCGCTTTCAGCGTGCCTTTGCCGATCGCTTCCAGCATTTGAATGCTGGTCAGTCCCGGCTCGCTGGAAATGGATACACCGTAAGCGTGTTCAAACCGCTTCCGGGCCACCTCATCTTTGACGCTCTGATACCCCGGCAGGAAGCTGGGCAGCGCCCCCATGTCGCAGGTGCCCTGCACGTTGTTGTGGCCGCGCAGCGGATAGGCGCCCGCCCCCGGACGGCCGAAGTTGCCGGTGATCAATAGCAGGTTGGCAATCGCCATGGAAGTGTGCGAACCGGCGACATTCTGCGTCACGCCCATTCCCCACAGCACGCACGTGCCGTCCGCTTCGTGAATCATCGTCGCGGCTTTGATCAGCTGTTCCTTCGGGATGCCGGTCACCTCTTCCGCATAGTCCAGCGTGTACTTTTCCACATGTTTCAGGTATGCTTCGTAGTTGTTCACGCGGGCTTTGATAAAGGCTTCGTCATGCCATCCCTGATCGATGATGTACTTGGCCACAGCCGTGATCCAGACAAAGTCTGTCCCCTGCCGCGGGTGCAGGAACAAGTCGGAACGTTCCGCCATCTCGTGTTTGCGCAGATCGGAGACGATCAGTTTCTGGCCGTACAGCTTCTTCGCCCGTTTGATGCGGGTGGCAAGCACCGGATGCCCCTCCGCCGGGTTGGCTCCGACAATGATCACCAATCCAGCGGATGCGATGTCCTTGATCGTGCCGGAGTCACCGCCAATGCCCACCGTATTCATCAGCCCGTCTGAAGCCGGCGTCTGACAGTAACGGGCGCAGTTGTCCACGTTGTTGGTTTCAAATACCTGACGGGCCAGCTTCTGCACCAGGTACGCTTCCTCGTTGGTCGTCTTGGACGAACTGATGAAGCCGAGCGCACTGCCGCCATGCGTTTGCTTGATCGCGCCCAGTTTCTCGGCAATCAGCGTGAGTGCTTCGTCCCAGCTCGCCGGAACGAATGCGTCCCCTCGTCGGATCAGCGGCGTGGTCAGGCGCTGGTCGCTGTTGACAAAATCCCAGCCGAACTTGCCTTTGACGCATGTGGAAACGCTGTTGACCGGCGCATCTTCCGTCGGTTCAATTTTCAAAATCTGGCGTCCTTTCGTCCACACTTCAAACGAACAGCCCACACCGCAGAACGTGCAGACCGTCTTGGTCTTCTTCGTGCGGGTCTCACGCATGGCCGCTTCGATTTCGGAAATGGCCATGACGCTGCCATAGTCCGGCTCCACTTGCTTGACCAGATCGATCATCGGATTGAGCAGGTCTTTGTCCAGGCCGGTCATGAACCCCGCTTGGCCCAGCATCGACTTCTCCATCAGCGCGTTGCACGGGCATACGGTGACGCACTGGCCGCAGGAGACACAGGACGACTCGTTGATCGGCTTGTCGTCGTCCCAGATGACCCGCGGCATATCCCGCGCCCAGTCAATGGTCAGCGTTTCGTTCACCTGCAGATCCTGACACACCTCGACGCAGCGTCCGCACAAAATGCACTGGTTGGGATCGTAGCGGTAAAACGGGTGGGACATGTCGACTTCGTACCCTTTTTCCCGGAACGGACGGTTTTGATGCTGCACGTGCAGGAGTTCTGTCGTGTTGTGCACGCGGCAGTTTCCGTTGTTGTTGTCGCACACCGTACAGTAGAGCATGTGGTTTTCCAGTACCCGGTCCATCGCTTCCATTTGGGCGGCGCGGGCACGGGCGGATGCGCTCTCGATCTGCATGCCCTCGGTGATCGTCGTCGAGCAGGCGCGCATGATCTTGCCGTCGACCTCGCACATACAGGTGTCGCAGCTCTGAATCGGCCCCAACACCGGCGAATAGCAGATGTGCGGATGTTCGATCCCGTTCTCCAGCATGTAGTCCAGGACGCGGGTGCCTGTTTTGGCCTCGTGCACCTCACCATTCAAGTGGAATCGCACTGTTTTCTGTTCCATCGGTCCCTCCTCTGAAGCAAAAAACCCACCATAAAACAACCCGCGCCTGCAAAAAGCGCTCAAGCTGTTTTATGGTGGGTTAATACTTAGCATCTTCCATACCAGTTATCAATCCCGCCATAAGAACTGAGAAGCCAGGATGTGCCAGAAATGAGTGCATTCCTGCAAGCATCAATGAACTTCTCACCCTCATTATAACCAAATGGAGGAAGATTGCAAGGTAAAAACGCTTGCACGCGGCCTCATCATCCGACAGGAAATAGGATGTTTATGGCGAATCTCATCCAATATAAGAGAGAAAAACAAAAAAGGAAGGATGCCGCAATGGACTGCATTTTTTGCAAAATCGTGCAGGGAGAACTGCCGTCGAAAAAGGTGTATGAGGACGATCACATCCTGGCGTTTCACGACATCAATCCGATCGCGCCGGTGCATGTGCTGGTCATTCCGAAGAAGCACATCTCCTCGCTGATGGAGATTCAGCCGGAAGACAAGGAGCTGATCGGCCATCTGCACCTGGGTCTGCAAAAAGTAGCCGAGCTGACCGGCGTGAACCAGGACGGATTCCGCGTCGTGACCAACATCGGCAAGCACGGCCAGCAGACCGTCTTCCACATTCACTACCACGTGATCGGCGGCCGTCAGCTGCAGTGGACGATGTAAGCGGCCACAGCACCGAGCCGCATGAAAAAAGACAACGCTTGCCCGTACGGTAGGGCGCGTTGTCTTTTTTTCTATCCATCCGATTGGAGCTGACCGGCCAGATGGCGGGCGATCAGCTTGCCGTGGAAGCGGCCGTTCTCGATGAAGATGGCGTTGGCGTGGTGACCGGAGGCAATGACGCCGGCGATGTAGAGACCGGGAACATTGGTCTCCATCGTCTCGGGATCGTGTACGGGTACGCCGCTTTCGGGGTCTATCTTCCCGCCCAGGGCGTGCAGCAGCGTCCGGTCGGGACGGAATCCGATCAGCGATAAGACGAAGTCGTTTTCCAGCGTGAGCGTTTTTCCCTGTTGCACTATGTGGACTTCCCGCTCTGTAATGACCTGCACAGTCGCTTCGTAGAGAATGCGAATCCGGCCTTTCTGCACCATGCTTTCAAACACGGGACGCGTCCACGCCTTGACGCGGTCGGACAACTGCGGCTTGCGGCAAATCACGGTCACTTCGGCTCCCGCCCGCTCCAGCTCCAGCGCGGCGTCCACCGCCGAGTTGTTGCCGCCGACAATCGCCACTTTCATCCCGCTGTACGGGTGGGCTTCCGTGTAAAACGACGAAACTTTCGGCAGATCCTCGCCCGGCACGCCCAAGCGGTTGGGGTTGTCAAAATAGCCGGTGGCGATGATCAGGCGCCGGCACTCATACGTCTGCACCGCCTGAAACCGGTCGACGGTCGTCAGCCGAAACCCGTCCGCCGTCCGCTCCGCCGCCGTCACCGTCTCGTAACAGCGGACGCGCAGGTCATTGCGCGTTGCCACCAGCCGGTAGTAGTTGAGCGCTTCCAGTCTGGTCGGCTTTTCGTTGGCCGTGGTAAACGGAATATCGCCGATCTCCAGCAATTCCGGCGTGCTGTGAAAGATCATGTACGTCGGATACCGGTAGATGGAATTGACCAAGGGCCCTTTTTCAATCACGAGCGGGTCGATCCCTGCCCGCTTGCATTCCACCGCAGCCGCCAATCCGCACGGTCCGGCTCCGATGATAATCACCTGTTCCATATCCTCGTTCCTTCCTTTTCCTTCCTCACGTTCTGGCAGCCGTATTTTCATGATACCATACCCGCCGAGAGAGAAAAGTCCGGAATGTGCATCGAATTTCCATGAATTCATTCGATTTCCAGAAATTAAGCGGTGAATGTGCACATGGTTCCCTTTACACTGGATGTGATTGGTCTGCCGCCAAAAAAAATTTGACTATTTGAGTGAGTGCAACTATGCGAAAAAGAACCGTACATATGACAAGTCTATCGCTTCTGTGGATCGTTTCCCTCCTGTTTTTGACCATCGCGGTGCCCGCGTCGACAGCCAAAACCATGCCGCTGAAAGACATTGCCGACAGCTATGCGGAAGAGCAGATCCTGTCGCTGGTGAAGGCCGGCGTGATTGTCGGCGACCCTGACGGCTATTTCCGCCCCCACCAGTCCGTCAAACGGGCGGAGTTCGTCGCCTTGCTGAACCGCACACTGGGTATTCGCCCCGTCTCCAGCCAGATTCAGGCCTATACGGACGTGCCGAAATACGTCTGGTCCTATGGCGACGTGCAGGCGTCTGCTGCCTTGGGCATCGTCAACGGCACCAGTGTGACGACCTTTGCGCCGAATCGCACGCTTACCCGCCAGGAAGCGGCCGTAATCATCATGCGGGCGTTGGGCACAAAGCCCAGCGGGACGCCTAGCCTCCCCGTTGCTGATTCCTCCCTAATCGCGGCATGGGCAAAACCGTACGTAAGCGAAGCACTCAAGACCAAACTGCTGGTCGGCTACGCGGGTCACTTCCGCCCCACTGATCCAATCAGCAGGGAAGAGACGGCCGTCATTCTGCACCGGGTGCTGTCGCGTCTGGACAAACAACCGCCCAAACCTCCCGTCGTCCTCGGCTGGCAGTACCAGTCGACCACCCAGGAATTTCTCAACCTGGTGAACGGCTCCGAGGTCAATACGCTCTCGCCCCGCTGGTTTTTTCTAAATCCGGACGGGTCCATATCGGATTCCGCCGATCCATCGCTCGTCCAATGGGCACACGAAAAGGGGAAGAAGGTGTGGGCGCTGTTCGGCAACCGCTTTGACGCGAAGGCGACACACGATATCCTGTCAACCCCGGCCAAAATGAACGCCCTCGTGGACAAGCTGGCTGCGCTCGTGGATACGTACCGGCTGGACGGGATCAACGTCGACTTTGAAAACATGTATCCGGCCGACAGAATCGCCTTCACCACATTTGTCCGCGAACTCTCGGCCGCCTTGCACGCAAAGGGAGCGGTTGTCTCCGTCGACGTGCCGCGCGATTTGCACAGCGACTGGAGCGATCCCTACGATTACGCCGCATTGGCCCAACATGCCGACTACCTGGTGCTGATGGGGTATGAAGAGCATTGGAGCGGCGGTGCGAAAGCCGGTTCCGTCTCCTCCCTCCCGTGGCTGGCCGACAGCATCTCGGGACTGGTTGGACGGGTCCCGGCCGGCAAGCTGATCGTTGGGCTGCCGCTCTACACGCGGGATTGGTATCAGTCGAACGGCAAATGGCTCTCCGCCGACCTGACCATTCCCCAATCCTACCAGTTGGCCACTGCCAGCGGTGCGAGCATCCGCTGGGATTCCACACTTGGCCAGTACCGGGTAAGTTATCGAAAAAACGGGGTATCGCACACGATCTGGATGGAAGAGAGTCGTTCCATCGGACGAAAAGTGGAAACCAGTCTGAACTGGCCAGTGGCTGGGTTCGCGTTTTGGTACGTGGGATCGCCGGTGCCGGATATTTGGACAGCGGTGTCCAACGCAATTACCCTGCAGCAGGTCAGAGCAAACGTCCAATTGTAGCGACAAAAAGAGTCCTGCCCCCTGCAGAATCTTCACTGGCAAGAAAACGGCTGTCCGTCAATCGGACAGCCGCAGCGTGTAGACAAAGTCCGCGGCGCATGGGAGATCGGGCCCGCTCGCTCGCTTGACGCCCAGCAAAGAAGCGGATGAAGTCCGCTCCAAAACGAGACGCGGGCAGGGGACAAACATCTGGGTGTTTCGATGAAGTGAGACTTGTGTCCCCTGTTGATTCCCGTGTCTTCGTTTTTCCGCTGAGTCGGTCGTCAAAGGAGCTCGCTTGGCCCATCCCGCCATGCGATACACATTGTCTTCCGCTTCGGATGATGAATGGGCAGGCCTTTCGGCCTGGAAATCATTTTCTTATGGACACTTATACAATGAACCGTTTGTCTTCAGTCAACGGCTGTCCGTCAATCGGACAGCCGTTTTTATGATGACTTGTCATTCAAATTCGGGAGCATGCCGTTCGCTCAGCCGATTTCCTGAAGCAGCTTTCCGCGCAGCTTGGCCAGCATGTCCTCGGTCATCTTCTCCAGATCGTACTCCGCCTTGAAGCCCCACTCTTCCCGGGCAGCAGACGCGTCAATGGAGTTTGGCCAACTTTCCGCGATCGCCTGGCGCACCGGGTCCACCTGATAATCCAGCGTAAAATCAGGGATGTGCTTGCGGATCGCGGCGGCGATCTGTTCCGGCTCCACGCTCATCGCCGTGACGTTAAACGCGTTGCGGTGCTTCAATTTGGCCGGATCGGCCTCCATCAGCGCAATAATCGCGTTCAGCGCGTCCGGCATGTACATCATGTCCATGTACGTATCCTTGGCGATGTAGGAGGTATAGGCGCCGCGGCGGATCGCTTCGTAGTAGATCTCCACCGCGTAGTCGGTCGTGCCTCCGCCCGGCGGCGCGACGTACGAAATCAGGCCGGGGAAACGGACGCCGCGGGTGTCGACGCCAAACTTGTGGAAGTAGTAGTCGCACAGCAGCTCGCCGGACACCTTGTTCACACCGTACATGGTCGTCGGCCGCTGAATGGTGTCCTGCGGCGTGTTGTCTTTCGGTGTGGTCGGGCCAAACGCGCCGATGGAGCTGGGCGTAAAGAACTTGCAGTTCAGTTCGCGGGCCACCTCCAGCGCATTGACCAGACCGCCCATATTGAGATTCCAGGCCAGGAGCGGTTTGGCCTCCGCCGTAGCGGAGAGCAGTGCAGCCAGGTGAATGATCGTATCCACCTTGTGCGTGCGTGCAAGCTCAAACATGGCCTTGTCATCCATCACGTCCAGGATGGCAAACGGACCGGACTGCACTACCGGGTTGTCCTCCGGCTGGCGGATGTCAGTGGCGATGACGTTATCTGCTCCATATACGTCGCGCAGTTTCATGGTGAGTTCGGAGCCGATTTGTCCGAGGGCCCCGGTAATCAGTATCCTTTTCATTTCAAAATCCCCATTTCTTTGCCCACTTTTTCGTAGATGTCCAACGCGCGGTCCAGCATTTCTTTCGTATGGGCGGCCGTCGGCATGTTGCGCACACGCCCCGTGCCTCTTGGCACCGTCGGGAAGACGATCGCCTTCGCGTAAACGCCCGCTTCATACAAGCGTTTGCTGAACTCCTGAGTCTGCTGTTCGTCACCAATGATACAAGGGGTGATCGGCGTCTCGCTGTGTCCGATGTCAAAGCCCAGCGCTTTCAGGCCGTTCTTCAGGTAGTTGCCGTTTTCCCACAGGCGCTCCTGCAGTTCCGTGCTGTTTTGCAGAATGTCAATGGCAGTGATGCAAGCGGCCACGTCTGCCGGCGTCAGTGCCGTGGAGAACAGGAACGGGCGAGAACGCACCTTCAGCCAGTCGATCAGCTCCTTGCGGCCGGCCACGTATCCGCCGACCACACCGATCGCCTTGGAAAGTGTCCCGATCTGGAAGTCGATCTTATCCGACAGGCCGAAATGCTTGACTGTGCCTGCGCCGTTGCCGAGAACCCCGGAACCGTGCGCGTCGTCGACGTAGGTGATCAGGTCAAATTCTTCCGCCACCTCGACGATTTCCGGCAGCTTGGCAATGTCGCCGTCCATGGAGAAGACACCGTCAGTGATCACCATGATCTTTTTGTATTTGCCCGATTCCTTCGCTTCCTTGGCCTTGGCCCGCAGATCGTCGATGTCGGAGTGGTTGAACCGGATGATCTGCGCCTTGGACAGCCGGCAGCCGTCAATAATGGACGCGTGGTTCAATTCGTCGGACAGGATCGCGTCGTTCTTGTCCATGACTGCGGAGATCGCGGCCATGTTGCAGTTAAACCCGGATTGATAGGCAATGGCGGCTTCCGTGTGCTTGAAAGCGGCCAGCTTTTCTTCGAGCTGAACGTGCAGCTCCAGCGTACCGTTGATCGTCCGCACCGCACCTGCGCCGACGCCGTACGTTTGAGCGGCCTTGACCGCAGCGTCGATCAAGCGCTGATCCGTGGCCAACCCCAGATAGTTATTGGACGACAGATTGATCAGTTCTTTTCCGGAAATGGTAATGACGGGGCCGTTAGCGCTTTGCAGAGGATCGATTACGTTGTACAGCCCTTTGCTTTTCAAGTCGGCCAAATTCTCGTGAAGAAATTGTTCCAACACTTTGCTTGCCAAGATAAATCCCTCCTGACCGGATCGTCTTTTTCGCGACGGACCATCTGATTTCTCACAAACAGTCGCAATCCGATGCACAAATGTCCTCGTGGAAAAGACGTTTTATCCGTTTGAAAAAAGCGATAAATCAATGTTCTTTACTACAACGATATCATTATTTTCACAAAATGTCCATATGACAAAGACAAAAAAGTAAGCGCTATCAACTCGTGGCGGCATGTTTACCATGCCCTGCAGCGTCTGCTCGCATGTACCTGATGCCCGCTCGGTTGTTCGGCTGCAGGCCGGCAAAAGGCAATTCTCAACCCATCCTCTTTTTGCTAGAATATATGTTCGGTATCTTAGACGAGAATGGTGGTGTGAACATGTCCGTGACCAAACAGCGTGACGCTCTGCAGCTCTTAAAGACCATCCCTTCGTTTCCCTGGTACGTGGAAAAGTTCGTGGAGCATAAGAAGGCGAAAAAACACTCCCCTTCCACGCTGTTGGGGTATTTGCGCGACTTCGCCTTCTTTTTTCGCTGGTTGATGGCCGAGGGGTTGACCGACGCGCCGGAGATGAAGCAGATTCCGCTGCACGTGCTGAACGACTTGAAAAAGGAAACCGTGGAGAGCTACATCCTTTACCTGCAGGAATCCCACCTCTACGAGCGGGCCGCTTTCTTGGACAAGCCCACGCGCAGTTCCCGCCGGGAGTACAGCGATCAGACGATCAAGCGGAAAATCTCCAGTCTGAAGTCGCTGTTCCACTACCTGGCGTCGCTGGCGGAAGACGAAAACGGTGAATCCTACCTCACCCGCAACGTCATGGCCAAAATCGAGGTGGAGGCGGACGAACTGACCCCGCTCGCCCGGGCTCACGCCATGCGCGCCAAGATCTTGATCGACGGGGAGATACACCAGTTCGTCGACTTTGTCTACAACGGCTATCTGGCCCACTGCACGACCACAAAAAAACAGCAGTACCATTACCAGAACCGCGATCGGGACGCAGCGATCATCGCCCTGATCCTGTCCGGGGGGTTTCGTGTATCGGAAATCGTCAACCTCAATCTCTCCGACGTGGTGCTGGAAAAAAACCAGCTCAAAATGGTGCGGAAAGGAAAAAAGGAAGACGCGCCGTTTTTCAGCGACTGGGGCAAAGAGTACCTGCAGCGCTACCTGCAGGTGAGGAGCAAGTACCAACCGGCCGCAGGGGAACAGGCGGTGTTTCTCGCCGTATCGCCGACCAAACCGCACGGTCATCGGATCGAGGTGCGCTCCGTGCAAAAGCTGGTGAAGAAATACGCCCAGGCGTTTGGCATTCCCGACCTGTCCGTTCACAAGCTTCGGCACAGTTTTGCCACCCAGTTTCTCCGGCTTAACCCCGATCCGCACCAGCTTCAGGCACAGTTGGGCCACTCCAAACTGGAAACGACGATGCAGTACGCTCATGTGCTGGAAGATGCCTTGAGCGAAGCGGTCAACCGGACGACCCGAACGGTGGGCACGCTCTCCCCCGATACAACACAGACGCACAATCCGACGGAGGAATCCTAGGGGTTTTAAATGAGCAAGACCTGTTTGCCGCAGCGGGCCCCACTCCACTTCGGCGGCGACAGTGCGCGGCATGAAAAACAGGTCCGGCCATGCTGGCGTTCGGACCTGTTGTGCTTGGATGGATGTGCGGCCGCTGTCACGTGCGCATCCGGTTGCTTTCCCTCTGCCGAAGCTCGACGCGGCGGATTTTGCCGGACGTGGTCTTGGGCAGATCGGCGACGAATTCGATCTTGCGCGGGTATTTATAGGGGGCAGTCAGTTTCTTGACGTGTTCCTGCAGCTCACTGACCAGCGCATCGGACGGCGAGGCTCCCTGTTTCAGCACGACAAACGCTTTGACGACGTGGCCGCGTTCCGGGTCCGGACTGGCGACAGCGGCGCATTCCGCTACTGCCGGATGCTTGACCAGGGCATCCTCCACTTCAAACGGGCCGATCGTGTATCCGCCGGAGATGATGATGTCGTCGGCGCGGCCCTCGAACCAGATGTAGCCGTCCTCGTCCATGCGTCCCTGGTCGCCGGTGATGTACCAATTGCCGCGAAAAGCCTTGGCCGTTCGCTCCGGATCGTTTAGATAACCCTTGAACAGGGCGATCATCCCGCGGTCGATGGCGATGTCCCCCACGCTGCCTTGGGGCACCTCGTTCCCTTCCTCATCGACGATGGCCACGCGGACGACGGGAGAAGGGCGGCCCATCGAACCGGGCTTGGGGTCCATGCCGGCAAACGTCCCGATCAGGAGCGTGTTTTCCGTCTGGCCGTATCCGTCGCGCACAGTGATGGAAAAGACTCGGCGGAAGGTGTCAATCACTTCCCGGTTGAGCGGTTCGCCGGCGGAACATGCCGTCCGCAGCGCCTTCAGCCGGTATTGTTCCAGACCGGAGACTTTGGCCATCAGCCGGTACTCGGTCGGCGTGGCACACAGGACGGTAATGGGGTACTGCTGCATCAGCGTGAGATAGGCGGTCGGGTCGAAGCGTCCCTTGTACACGAATGCGGTCGCACCCATGCCCAGCGTGGAGACGAACGGGCTCCACACCCATTTGGCCCAGCCGGGTCCGGCCGTCGCCCAAACGAGGTCCTCCTCACGCACATCCAGCCACAGCTTGGCGGCCACTTCCAGGTGAGCGTACGGCCAGCCATGCACGTGCATCACGCCCTTGGGACCGCCGGTCGTGCCCGACGTGTACGACAAAAAGGCCAGTTCGTCCGAGCGCGTATCGGCGCAGACAAATTCATCGGATTGTTCGCCCAACAGTTCAGTCAGGGCAATCCAGCCTTCGCGCGCCTTGCCGATGGTGACCAGTACCGTAAGCGATGGACATTGGCCGCGAATCCCGTCTACTTCCTCCACGATGCCGTCAAAGCCGATCACAGCCTTGGCCGGTGCGTGATTGACGCGGTATTCGATATCTTTGCCGCGCAGCATCTCGGAACCAGGAATGATCACTGCCCCCAACTTGAGCAGCCCAAGGTACAGCCCGTACGCTTCCTTGCCTCGCGGAACGAGCACGAGAACCTTGTCCCCCCGGGAAATCCCGAGCGACTGCAATCCGTTGGCGATGCGGTTGGAAAAACGGCGCAGTTCGCCGTACGAAACGATGGTTTCCTGACCGTCATTGGCAACTTCCCACACGGCCGGCTTGTCGGGGTGGCGGTTGGCCCACTCATCCACCTGTGCGGCAAAATTGTATCGTTCCGGCATTGTAAGCTGCATGAACATTCCCCCATTTCAAACAGGTATATAGGGTTACTTCTTCATTTTTTCAATTTTCCCTTTTTGGAAAATCATTCGACTTTTCCGATCAAAGGTACTGCCTGGTTCAAACAAACTGCCTGGCAAAGAAGAAAAAAGCTCCCGCGCCGCCGCGCGAGAGCAAAGCCTGTCCGCTCGTTATTCCGGAATGACGCGTTTGATCGTGACGACGCGTTTTTCCCAATTGGTGCCAAAGAATGTGGAGTACGTGACCCCCGGCTTGCCATAGGTGTGCAGAATTTTTCCGTCCCCTGCGTAAATGGCCACGTGCGTGATCCGGTCTGAACTGCTGCCGGAACTGCGCATGAAGATGAGATCTCCTTTTTTCAGCTGGCTTTTGGATACGGTTTTGCCGACAGTCGACTGCTGGCGGGAATCGCGAGGCAGGGTGATGCCTGCTTCCCTGAATACGCGCTGGGTAAACGACGAGCAGTCAAACGTACTGGTCGTATTGCTGCTGGAACCGTACTTGTACGGCGTCCCCAGGTACTTTTCGCCGATGCGGATGATCTGGTCCGCGATGCTGCTCACACTCTCGTTACTGCTCGACGCTTTCGGCGCAGCTGACGCCGTCGCCACATAGCGGCGGGCCCCCAGAAACTTGCTGTCGTAACCGGAGAGCTGCTTGAGAACGACCTGATCCTCGCGTTGGGACGAATAGACGAACTGGCCGCCGCCGATGTAGATGCCCATATACGTCGGTTTACTGCCGCCGCTGGACGAGAAGAAGAGCAGGTCACCCGCCTGCAGTTCATTCCTGCTCACCGGGGTACCGCCGCTGTACAGAGCCGTCATCGTATTGGCGATACGCATACCCGCCTGTCTGTAGACGTAAGTTGCAAACTGCGCGGAACCAAACGATTCCGGTCCTTCCGCCTTGTATTGGTAGTCTTTTCCGATCAAGGATTTGGCCGTCTGCACAATCGTTTCGGACATGGCAGAATTTTGCGAATATGCTGCTGCTTGTCCGACCTGACCACCCAGCAACAGGGATGTACTCAGCAAGAGGCCGATCGTTGATTTCCTTATCCAATCCCGTTTCGTCATCCTCTTTTCCTCCTTGTCATGATGTGATCCCGGTCAAGGGGTACATGGACAAGGGTAACGTAGGAAAAACAGGCAGATAACCCCTAAAAATTTTCCAATGCGGTAATTGGGACCTTGGAACCAGCTGCACTGCTACGTGACAGGACAGCGCTGCACACCGCTGTTCATCTGTGGGCAGCCCCATTTGGACAAGGCCGTTTCACACCAAAAAAACAGCCATCTATTGCCACAAACAGGCAACGAGATGGCTGCATGGTTGTCACACGATTACAAGATTACACCAGCTTGGCTGTAAAACTTCCCCATGTTTCGCCGCCCCACAGCAGCGCGAAGCGGTCGTTGTCCGCCACCGGACCGACGCCGGCCGGAGTCCCTGTGAAGATTACGTCTCCCTCGCCCACGCCAAAATGCTCATGCGTGTAGCGAATGATGGTCATCAGGTCAAAGATGACGTCGCGGATGTTTCCCCGCTGGACTTCCTCCCCGTTTTTTTGCAGGGAAAAATCGGTGGCGTGACAAGCTGCCAACCCCGGAAACGGCCGAAATGCCGTCAAGACGGCAGAATTGCGGAATCCTTTGGCCAACAGCCAGGGATGTCCTTTCTTTTTTAATTCGGATTGCACATCCCGCAGTGTGAAGTCTATCCCCAGGGCGATCTGATCCACCATCTCCTCCAGCGTCAGGCCCGGTTCGTACGGCCGGGCGATGCGAATCACCAGTTCGGCCTCGTAGTGCAGCTCGCCGCGGCTGCCCGGCAGCTCCAGCTGCTGCCCGTTTGCGTATGCGAGCGCATGCGTCGGCTTGCTGAACAGCATCGGATACTCCGGCACGGCATTGCCCAGTTCGGCCGCATGCAGACGGTAGTTGCGCCCTACGCAGTAAATGTTGCGGATCTGTTCCATGTCCATTCGCTCCTTTATATCTGTTGGTGCTGGCTTCTCCTCCTTACTATATCACGCCAATTTTTGGCTGGACAGCTACTCTGTTTCCCCGCTGCCCCATACAGCGCCGTACCAGAGCCGGGCATTGCCCTCCGCCTCCAGGGCGCAGACGGTGTCGCGCAGCGAATCCAATACGGTTTCCAGATCGCGCTCCCCGCCGGCCGGCCAGTAAAACTGGTAATAGAGCATGCCTGCCGCTGCGTCCAATTGGTGAGCCGTCACCTGCAGGTCCCTTTTCCCGATGATGACGCTCTGCCGTGCCCGCAGCGTGTCGGAGAGGGGAAATATCCCGTCCCACGCCTGTGGATCGTATTGCGAGGTGACTTCCACCAACAGACGAGCGGAGTCGTGATCGCGCTGAAACGCGACGCGATCCTCCCGATAGAAGCCGCGTCCGGAAGGCAGGTGGTCTTCGATGGCAAAGCGGATACCCGCCGGGAGATCGGCAGGTTTCAACGCCGCGACCAGCCTTCCCGGGAGCCAAAAAAAGTCGTCCGGATGCCGCACCAGCTTTGCTCCCATCACATACAAGCTGACACGCCCCCGTTCTTGCCGCACTTCTACAAACATGACGGCACCTCCTCGTCTTACAGTATGGTCAGAGGCGCTCGCCCCAAAACAAAAAGGGAGGCAGTCGTCGGATCGACTGCACTCCCGTTCTCGCAGCGTTTTCATTCCGTTGTCCGTTAGGAGTAAAAGCCAGGTCGCGATCCTCCCTGCGCAGACGGCGGTTTGGGATTGGCGCAGGGGGTGATGGATCGTTACTGGAGTGTCGACATGTCGGTAGCCTGACGGAACGCTTGCAGGAAGTTGTCCGCCGGATGGGCGCCGGACAGCGCCAGTTTGCCGTCGATGATGAAAAACGGAACGCCGGTGATGTTCAATTCGCGTGCATACGCCAGGTCTTCGGCAATCTCCTCCCGTTTGGCGTCGGAGACAAGCTGGCTGCGGACCCAGTCAGCATCCATCCCCTGGGAGACGGCGATGGCGGCAAGCACATCCAGGCTGCCGATGTCTTTCCCTTCCTCAAAGTACGCCTGAAAAATCGCGTCCACCAGGTCGGTCGCCTTCTCCGGCGGCGCCAGTTTGATCAATGTATGGGACGCATACGTATTGGGCCACATTTTCACCCGGTCAAAGCGAAACGGAACGCCTGCCGCCTCACCCGCGTTGGCGGCATGCTGCACCATACGCTCCACGACGTCGCGACCGCCTTTCATCGCCGCCATCGTGTCCCAAAACGGCAAGCCCTCTTTGGGCGTATCCGGATTGAGCTGGTACGCGCGGTAACGAATTGTCACAGGCTCGCCGCCCCACTGACGAATCGCGTCAAACAAATGTTTTTTGCCGATGCGGCACCACGGGCAGATCGTGTCCTGAAAAATTTCAATGATCATGCTGAAAACTCCCTTCTGTGCAACTGAGGATTTCCAAGGCAGGCACAATTCATGCTCGAATGGTGAGCGGACGGACTGCCTCACCATCCGAAACGCATAAAAAAAGCCCAAGCGAAATGCGCTTGCGCTTTTTCGAATCTCGTCTAGGTTGTGGTTTGAGCTGATGCAAAAAGGTACAACGGTACGTGAACACGTACCATGTACCGTCTTGTACGGGATAGGTATGGTGCGGTCGAGAGGACTTGAACCTCCACGGTGTTGCCACCACTAGAACCTGAATCTAGCGCGTCTGCCAATTCCGCCACGACCGCATGGTACGGTGTGTATTGCAGGTATTCACATTGTCAATTAACTGCTGTTTTCCGGATTAAGCTGCCCGTACATGGCCCTGCTTGCACAAGAGGGATAATGGATGGTGCGGTCAAGAGGACTTGAACCTCCACGGTGTTGCCACCACTAGAACCTGAATCTAGCGCGTCTGCCAATTCCGCCATGACCGCATGTACATGGTGCCGAATCGCTGCACCGGTGTCGCTGTACGCGAAACGTTGTTTTAATGGCGGAGCTGACGGGACTCGAACCCGCGACCTCCGGTGTGACAGACCGGCGTGAACTCCAGCTTCACCACAGCTCCGTGTCTTCTGCCATCTGCTGATTTTCATCTCAGCGACTCTTGTAATATAGCATGGTCGAAAGGGAAAAAGCAAGCACTTTTTTGTCGTTCTTTGAAAAAATTTTTCATAGATTTACCATGCAAATTTCGCTACAATTTACCATAGAGACTTGCGGAAAATGCTGAATGATGGAGACGAACGACAATGAAACCAACTTCACGAATTTTCACTATCCTCTCCTTTATTGCCTTGACGGCGTCAGCGGCGATCCCGACAGCCGCCGCGCAGGAATCTCCCGTTGTCTATGTTGTGGCGGCCGGAGACACCTTGAGCAAAATCGCGCGTGAACACGGGACGACCGTGCAGGCGCTGATGCAGATGAACAACTTGACATCCGACCGGCTGGCGATCGGACAGAAGCTGAACCTGCCGCTCTCCGAAATCGCCCATGCTGAAACGCCGGTTCCACAACTTGCTGATGTTTCGCCGGCTTCCGGCAGCGATGTCGGTGTCCGCCCACCGGATATTGCTGATAGCCGGAACATGACAGTGACGGCGGATGTGCTGAATGTGCGTCAAACGCCTTCCCTCGACGGCGCGATTCTGGGAAAACTCCCCTTCGGCACCGTCGTGCAAATCCTGGAGCATGGTGCTGAATGGAGCAAAATCGCCTATGGATCGACGGAAGCATACGTCTACACTACCTATCTGAGCGACACCGCTGCCACTGCTCCTTCTGCTACGCTGCCCGTTTTTTCCGATGATACCCGCGGCGCGGATCGTCTGCAGGCGATCGTCCAGCCGCTGCTGAAGACCCCTTACGTGTATGGTGGAACGACACCGGACGGATTTGACTGCAGCGGCTTTACCGCCTACGTCCTTCAGCAGCTTGGCGTCACGCTGCCACGCACGTCGGAGGAACAGTTTGCCGGTGGACAAGCCGTTCCCCTGGAACAGGCCGTACCGGGCGACTTGCTCTTCTACGACTCGCTGAACAAAGGGCGCGTCTCCCACGTCGCCCTCTACATGGGCAACGGCCTCATTGTCCACGCCAACGGAACCGACGTCCGTTACGAAAAAGTGGAAAACATGCACAAGCTCTACCCCTTTTACGGAGTGAAGCGCTACCTGATCCAATAGCTACAATAGATCGCTCAGCGCGAACAAGAAACGGCAAGGCTTGCACTGGCCCTGCCGTTTTTTTATTTGTCATATACCCCTGTTGGCCGGTGTGGATATGACGCGCCAAGTCCTGTTCCGGACTGACGTCTGCGCCAAAAACGGGAGCAAAAATAAGACTTTTCGCTTTGTTTTTTTCCATCCTACCTGTGGTACAACTATGCTGAGTAAATCCAATCAGGAGGAAGCCGTTATGAAACTGTTTCGTCCCTCGTCGCGCGGCACGTGGATCGCTGCGGTAAGTGCGCTCCTCTTCCTGCCGTTTGTTTTTCCCGTACTCTCCCATGCTCCTGCTCCGGTTGAGGTCCAATCGGACGATCGCCGTCTGATCAAGGCGACGTGGCTGTGGGACGTACGCCGGATCGCGACCGAACCGGACGAGATCCTTTCGTTTTTGCAAAAAAACGGTGTGACTCTGCTCTACCTGCAGGTAAAGCCATCCGACGTCTCCGTCGATCACTACCGGCACTTCATTCGCAAAGCGCGGTCGCTTGGCATCGATGTACACGCCCTGAACGGCCAGCCTGAGTGGGCGCTGCGTAAACGCTATGACGACCTCCAGGCGTTTGTCGATTGGGTGCGTCGATACAACGATGCTGTACTGAGAAGCGAGAGCTTCACCGGCATCCACCTCGACATCGAGCCATATCTGCTTCCGCAGTGGAAAACCGACCGTGACCGAGTCATCCGCGAATGGAAGGAAAATACAGAACGCATCGTCGCGCAGATCAAGGAACACAGCGATCTGGTCGCCGGGGCCGATCTGCCCTTCTGGCTGGATGAGGTTCCGTCTGTTCCCGGAGAGACTCCCTCCGGGCAGCTCAGCTCGTGGATGATCCGGCAGTTTGATCACGTCACCCTAATGGCCTACCGCAACCAGGCAGTTGAAGACGACGGCATCATCGCGCATGTCCGCAGTGAGCTGAACACTGCCGCTGCCTGGAACAAGACCGTGCTGGTCGGCGTCAGCATCAACGCCACGAACGAAGGCGACAAGGTAAGTTTTTCGGAAAAAGGAAAGGCCGAGATGCTGCGCCAGTTGTCCATCACTGACGCGCATCTGCGGCCATTTGCCTCATATGGCGGGCATGCCATCCATGATTACGCCTCGTGGAAAGCGGCGAAGGACTAGATCGCCATGGACGGTTCCTTCGCCTCCACTGGCGCAATGGAGGTGCCCAGTTTGTATAAGTGCGGAACATGAATGCCGTCGAAAGCGTTACGCGTATCCAGAATGGCGACGCCCAGGTCGGCCAGTTCATGGTAATTAAACGCACTGTGATTGGTGATCAGTACCATGATGTCATATTTATTCCACTCGCGGATGTCGTACTCGACGCTCTTGACTTCTTGACCGTGTTTGTCTTTGAACGTGACGGCGTGCGGATCGTAGTAGTCAACGAACGCCCCTGCATCCTTGAACAGTTCGTATACTTGCAATCCCGGAGATTCGCGCACGTCGTCGATATCCGGTTTGTACGCCATACCCAGCAGCAGGACGCGCGAGTTGCGCAGCGATTTGGCGTAACGGTTGAGAATTACAGACGCTTTGTAGACGACGTAATCGGGCATGCCGTTGTTGATCGATTGGGCCAGGTCAATGAACTTGCTGAAGAAACGGTAGCCTTTTGCCTTCCACGACAGGTACATCGGGTCCAGCGGGATGCAATGGCCGCCAATGCCCGGGCCGGGATAGAACGGCATGAAGCCGAACGGTTTGGTCGAGGACGCTTTGATAACTTCCCACACGTCGATGCCCATCCGTTCGCACATGAGCGCCATCTCGTTGATGAAGGCGATGTTCACGCTGCGGAAGGTGTTTTCCAGCAGCTTGGACATTTCCGCCACTTTCGTCGACGAAACGGGAACGATGTTTTCAATGAAGTTGCTGTACAACTTGACACCCAATTCCAGGCATTTCTCGGTCGTACCACCGATGACTTTCGGTGTATTGGTGGTTTGGAAACGGTTGTTGCCGGGGTCCACCCGCTCCGGCGAGAAGCACAGGAAAAAGTCGACTCCCACACGGTAGCCCATTTTTTCCAGCTCCCACTGAATCAGTTCTTCGGTGGTGCCGGGATAGGTGGTGCTCTCCAGCGTGATCAGCGGTCCGTTTTGGACGTAGTGTTTGATCTGATCAACGACGCGGGAAATGTAGGACGTGTCCGGGTCCTGATTTTCACTCAGCGGCGTCGGCACGCAAATGCTGATTGCGTCCAACTCTTTCAATACGCGGTAATCGGCGGTTGGAATAAACCGGCCTTCTTCCACCAACGGGCGGACTGACTCGTTGGGTACGTCGCCAATGTACGACTCTCCCCGCTGCAGCGTCTCGATTTTTTTCAGATCCAGATCGATGCCAAACACGGTAAACCCGTGTCTCGCGATCTCGACGGCAAGCGGTAGGCCCACATAGCCCAATCCGATGACACCGACTTTTGCTGTTTTGTTTTCAATTTTTTGCTGCAATGCCGTAAATCTGTCCACTTGGCATCCCTCCGGTTTATTTGTATGTCTAGGAGACTAGCAAGCGCTTGATGCGCCAGTCCAGCTCAATGGGGGAAAATGGTTTGGTGATATAATCGGCAACGCCTTTTTGGAAGCATTTGGTCATGTCTTCCTCCAGACGTTTGTCCGTCAGCACCACAATTTTGCATCGCGCTTCAGGTTTCTGCTGCTCTCGAAGCCAATCGATCACCTGAAACCCGTTCATCACCGGCAGCGTTAGTTCAGTGATTACCAGGTCAGGACGCAGCTGCAGGTATTTTTCCATCCCCTCTGCGCCGTCTATTGCGGTATGCACATCGTATCCGCTGCGCGCGAACCGAACCGCCAGGAGCTGCCTGACGACGGGGTCGTTCTCAATTAGCAGCAGGCGGTGAGGCCGCACAGACGGTTGGCACACGACAAACTGCAAACTGTCTGCGGCTCCGGCCTTTTGTTCCAGTCGCCGGATCACTTCCTGATACAACGCCTCGAACGAATCGCCGCTTTCGGGAAAGCTGGCAATGTAGACGCTCCCTTGCAGCCGGTGGCGCTCCTGCAGCCTCTCCTTGACTTGCAGCGCCAGATAGTGCGTATCGGCCAGCGTTGTGCCGTCCAACAAGAGGAACAGCACCTTTGACTCGTCGTCGTAAAAGACCTGAGCAGCCTGCCGGGGATCGCGATCCTGGATATACTGCTGCAGTCCGGCCCATTCCGGGTCACCGTCTGATTCGCATCGGGCGGCAATCAGACCGCACGCCAGGTTGCTCGCCTCGTAGTACCGCAAAAAATACGACAGCTTTTCGGCAAACCGGGACTCTGCCACACGTTGGTTACCGCTTGTAGGCATCTTCTCCACTCCTTTGCAGATGCGTCACGATTGTCGCGTCTCTACTTTCCAACTCTGCCGCGTCATGACACCCCACGTGTTGTTCTTGCGGAAAAACTCAATGTGACCGAGGAGGCGCCAAATCGCTCCCAATTGGTAGTACCCGAAAAACATCAGGAATCCGTATCCCAGCAGCTTGGCCAGATCGCTCATTTTCGGATAACGGCGGAACGCCCGCTCTTCCAGCAAAATGGCGCTGACGGTGAGCATGTAGCCGTACAAGAGGTTGATCGCCATAAAGACCAGAACGATGTGTGCATCGGTCATGTCCATCAAACTGTATCCGATCAGGGCGAGCAGCCCGGTCAGCTTGAAATAGGGATTCAGCGTTTCAAACATCACGTTGTAAGGCATGGTCAACAGGCCCATGATCTTATACTTCGGATTGAACAGCATGTGCCGGTATTCCAGCATGTTTTTCAGGTTACCCCGGCCCCAGCGCTTGCGCTGACTGCTCAAGATACGGAATGTGTCCGGCGCCTGCGTCCAGCAGACAGCATCGGGACAAAAGGCAACACGGTACTTCAGCTTGTTCTCCAGCATGTACTTGTGCAATTTAATGATGATGTTCATGTCCTCGCCGGGGTACCCTTCGCGGTAGCCGCCAACTTTGATCACGCAGTCTTTGCGGAAGAGGCCAAATGCCCCCGACACGATGATCAAGCCGTTGATCGAGCTCCATCCAATCCGACCGCCGAGGAAGGCTTTCATGTATTCGATGGTCTGAAACATCGGCAGCAGTTTGTCAGGAAGCCTCACTTTCTTGACGATGCCGTCCTCGATCAGGCAACCGTTGGCGATGCGCACGTTTCCGCCGATGGCGACGGTCTCTTCCGGATTTTCCATGTACACCTGTGCCATCCGGATGAGTGCGTCTTTTTCCAGCAAGGAATCGGCATCAATTGACGCGATCAGCGGATAGTGGGACAAGTTGATGCCTGCGTTGAGTGAATCCGCCTTGCCGCCGTTTTCCTTGTCGATGACATAGAGCTGCGGGTACTGCGGGTTGTGATAAATCCCTTTAACGGGCGACGAGTGCACCACATTGCGGATCCGGGCGTGCGGCTGCCGGATCAATCCAAATTCCTTGATGAGCACCTGCAGCGTATCGTCCTTGGACCCGTCGTTGATGACAATCACTTCGTACTGCGGATAATGCAGAGCCAGCAGGGAGCGAACGTTCTCGATAATCGTCAGCTCCTCATTGAATGCCGGCACCAGGATGGAGACGGGCGGGACCCGATCCGATCCGGCAAGTGACTGATAACGGGTATACCGGGAACGCTTCATGATCTTCGAGATGTTCAGATGCGAGAAGATGGTAATCAGCAGGTATATCGAGTTGACCACCATGACGTAGTACATGGCAAACAACCCGTAACCCAGCAACAGATCGCGCATAATTCCTCCTTTCCCTCCGAAGAAATCTTCCATCGTAGACCTTCCGATGAAGTTGGCTTTCTCTCACGGAAGTAGTTCGTGCTGCTATCTCCCTTCTCGGGGAAGTATTCCACGCTTATCCTGTCATATGGCCTGCCTGCTGCGTGTTGAAATAAGAGTGGTACATGGCCTGCTTGGTTTTGGCTCCTGCGGCACCAGCCTGACCGCTGTCGTCGCTCTCGCTGCGGAGCGCTTCCTGGATGTTTTGCATGGCCAGGTCGGCGATTTCAGGCTGCTTCGCCTGCGAAGCGATCTCGCACAGGGCTCTGAATCCGTCGTCGCCGAGTGCGGCCAGGCTGCGGGCGGAATTGTACCGCACCCACCAGTTCTCGTCTTCAATGGCCCGACTGAGCAGCGGCACATAGCGGTCGTCTGCCCATCTGCCGATCGACTTGGCCGTAAGCGATCTGATCTCCCAATCCGGGTGCGTAATGAGCGATTCCACCTGCTGTGGCGTCACCCCATCCCCTGAACGGAGCAGCAGCTTGGCTGCGTTGATGCGGATCTCTTTCTCGTCCGCACCGATCAGCTTCCACAAGCTGCCGAGCAGCTCCTGGTCAGCCGTGGACGGCATCCCGGCCATCGCAACCAGCACCAGCCGCCAATCGGAATGTTCGATCCACTCCCGCATCAGCGGCACAGGATCGACAGCCGACTCGCTCAGAATCTCGGCCATAAGCCGGGGCGATTCCGGAGAAAGGGCGACCATGTGCGTAACCATTTCACGCAGATCCGCCGTATCTCTGGCGCAACGGGCGATAGCGCGGGCGATGATAAAGCGGCCCGGTTCGTCTCGCTCCGTTTTCAGGACCGACAACAGCGCAGGAGCAGCCTGGCTGCACCCCATCGCTCCCAATTTGTAGGCAGCGTCCAAGCGGCTCACGCCAAACGAACGGGACAGACGGGCCAGTTCCATTTCCGGCAGCCCCAGCCGCTCAAACAATTCGGCCAGCCGCTCGCGGTGTCTTCCTTTGACGCGCTCCGCCAGCTCGATCAACTGCTCTTCCAACACTGCCAGGTCCCACTTGTCGAGCGGACCAATCGGGAGTTTCAACTCCTCATCCGCATCGAGATGAGCGATGACGTACGCCACATAGTCCTGCTGCTTTTTTCGTGCTTCGTCTTTCATGCGAGCCACACGCAGGTTTCGCCACTTGAACACGAGCAGGAGGACCATCCCGCTGACAATCAATGCGGATGCGACGCAGATAAACCCGTATGCGATCTGCAGATGTTGAAACATGCTTCTCGCTCTCCTCTCCTCTCCTCTAACTTGACTACCTTGCCACTAGCGGTCGGCCGGAATGGTCTGCAGCGCTTTCTGGTAGATCGAATAGCTCTCTTTGAGTCGTTCCGAAAACTGCGGCAGTTCCCACTCCCGCCAGGTATACCGCTCCCATGTCGAGAGCGGAACAACGGTGCCGTCCACTCCCTGGAGCCGTCCAGACGCTTTATCCCCCCGCAGGGCAATGATGCGAATCCCTTCGGTCTTGACGGCGTCAAACGACTTGGTATTGCCGTCTCGATAGCTCAGGACGTGTTTTGTACTTGGATCGGTAAACCCGATCAGCATCCAGGGAATGCGTACTTCCAACCACTCACCGTTGACCTGCCAGTGTGCCTGTGAGCTGTAGCCTTCTTTTCCAACAGCGGTCGTCCCCCGACGTAATTTTCCTACCACCACCTCCTCAAACGGATGGTACTGCTTCGTATCCGGGGGAGTCATCTCCAGGCTGACCGCCAGCTTCACCGGCGTAAACACTCCGGAATTGTCTTGGCGCTCTTCCTCCGGGATGCTCAACATTCCGAAACGCTCTCCGTACAGTCGGCGATGGAAATCGTATTGGGCCGCCAGTTTGACCTGGCTTTCCTGCTCGGTTCCCAGCACAGCGAGCGCCTCCAGTCCCTCATCCAGCGACAGTCCGGGCAGTTCGCCGGATTGCCGGTTGCCGCCCGGTATGGTGTCAAAGCCGAGGTACAACGTTTCTTTCTCCGGCTGAAACGCACCGTCCAACCGGGCCAGCAAGTAGACGTAAGCTTCGTCATGCGTCATCCAGATGTCGCGAAATCCTGGCATATGTGCCGGCATCTTTCGTTTTTCCTCCGCCGGCAGCCTGTCCCAATCGTCCGCCTTTCCGTCGATGACCAGATCATCTTCCTTGCCGGCATCCATCGCCAGAAGCCCGAAGAACGATTCATTGGTCAGTTCGTTTTTCCAGTACGCCCGCCGGTCTTCCGGGATCTCGAACCGCATGGTGTTCCAGGTCCGTTTAAACCATTCGTCCTGCCAGGTGAACAGTATGGCGCCCGAATACCCTTCGGCGTAAATCTCCTGAAGCAGTTCCGCATTGATGCGTCCCTGCTCGCGCTCGTCGTGTCCGCCCTGATCGCGTCCCAAGGGGCCAAGGTGCGCGACTCCCAAGGACGAGGGAACACCAAACTCGGTAACCATGACAGGCATCCCTTTGTGGTGGGACTTCAATTGCCTGAGGTAGGATTTGTACGGATCGATCTCGCCGCGCTCGTTTTTCACCGTCCTGACCTCCGGATCAAACCGGAAAAAGTCCGGATAATACGGATAGACGTGATAGGCGGCGAAGAAACCCGCCTCCCAGTTGACGTTCTGGATATGCGTCGGATCGACGCTGACCATGTCCTCGTGAATGATCGGTTCACCCGGATGGGAGAGCGGATCGGTCGTGACCCAGTTGGTAAACGTCACCGGATGCTGCCAGCCCCGTTTGGCTTCCAGTTGGGCTGTATAATCAAGCATCTCCGCCAGCCAGCTCTCAAACGGCGTGGCTGCGGGAGCGGCCTGAAAGTGACGCCCGTGATACATCGGTTCCTGTCTGCGCACTCGGTTTGTCTGGCTCACCATTTCCGGGTCCCATTCGGTTCCGATATGCCAGCCCAACAGGTAGGGACCGGCATTGGCTGTGTATGTACCACTTGCTTTGCCCTGCCGTTCGGGAATCTCGATGTCTCCGTACACCGCTCCAACGGCGTATTCGATTTCCTGGCGAAACTCGGTCTTGATCTCCGGTAAAAACGCATCCTTCTTTTCAATCAGCGCTTCTTCCGGCGACCAGATTCCCTGAATCAGGTAGAGCGGATCATCGGCGTGCTTCCGATTGAACTCCACCAGTGTCTCGTAGAAGACAGGCTGATGGATGGTGTAAATCCGCACGGCTCTGACACCCAATTCGTACATCTGGCCGAACCAGCGTTCGTAGTCTTCTTTTTGGATCGGCAGTTCGCCAGGATAATGCCCCGGCAGGGATGCCCCCAAGTTTATCCCTTTAACGAAGTAGGGTTTCCACGTGCTGTCTTTATACATCTGTAGCTGCTCGCCGTGCGTGCGGAATTTTATATGGTGTCCCTCCGACGTTTGCACCGTCTCAACCTGGGCAGACGTGGGAAACATCCACATGGCAAAGCCGACAGTGGCGCCGGCGAATCCCGCGAGGAGCAGCCAACTGATTCGTTTGCGAATCCCAGCCTTCTCCATCTCGACACTCCCCGATCACGTTTTACTCGGATTGACACGCCTGTCGGTCATTATACGGCAGGAAATTCCACACCGGCCATAGTCGCAGTTTCCTGCTTCACGAACACCTGTTTTGTAACGAAAATGTAATACAATTCCATTTTCGTGCCCAAATTCCCAGATAAATCATCAACCAGTCCTGCAACCTGTCAAGGACATATGGACAAAAGAAATGGAATGGCAGGATATGTAAACGCATACATAGGTCCATTTTACTTGAAAAAATTGGTATGTTGCTCCCAAAAAAGAAGCCTTCCACTTTACATGGAAGGCTGATTTATTACATGTTCTTTACAACAAGGCTGGGTCTACTGGTGGGTGGACTGTTGAGAGGAGTGTTGCTGGCCAATCTCGATTTTGCCCAACGCCTGTTTCATTTTGTCCAACTGCAACTGGTAATCCCGCACTACCTCGGTCAAGACGCTGACCGACTCCTTGAAATCGGGTTCATTCGTAATCCTGTCGATGGCTCTATGTAAATGGAGCATCTTGTTTTCCGTTTCCCGCAGAAGATCAAGCAACTGCAATCCGTTCACCACAATATCACCTCATCCTTTTTTTCATATCGTCTCCACCTGACCGGCTGGCTATACACACGTAAAAGCCCGACGGTAATCGTCGGGCTCTTGGGTAGGTCGGTTAGCTGCGGGATGCGGCCAGGGAGACGAATGTCTCCACATCCTCCGCGATCAGGGCGAGCGAGCCGCGCCAGAAATCGACGGAGCGGACGTCCACGTCCATGATGGCGGCAACGTCGGCTATGTTCATCTTGCCGGTGACCGCAAGCAATTGGTCGTACTGTTCAACAAACGAAGCGCCGCGCTTCAGGTACTCGGCGTACAGCCCTTTGGCAAACAGGAGGCCAAACGCGTACGGGAAGTTGTAGAAGTTGTAATCGGCAAAGTAGTAGTGCGGCTTGCACACCCACATGTACGGGTGCAGGAATTCGTGGTCCAGGCCGTCGCCGTACGCCTCTTTTTGCGCCTGCAGCATGATTGCCTTCAGCTCGTTGACGGAAAGCGAGCCGTTTTCACGGCGCTTGAACACCTCCGATTCAAACAGATAGCGGCTGTAGATGTCGACAATGACTTGTCCTTCGCCGGAGATGGCATTTTCCAAAATGGCAAACGCCTCTTCCTCGGTCGCCTGCTGAAGCGCCGCTTTGGCGATGATCGTCTCGCAGAAGATGGAAGCGGTTTCGGCAATCGGCATCGGATAGTCGCTGTTCAAAAACGCTTCGTCTACCAGGCACTCACCGTGATAGCCGTGTCCCAGTTCGTGGGCCAACGTGCTCACGTCGTTGTACGAGCCGGTGAAGTTGGCCATGATCCGGCTTTCCTTGACGACGTGCAGGTTGTGGCAGAACGCGCCGCCCCGTTTGCCTTCGCGCGGTTCGGCGTCAATCCAGCGGTTGTCAAACGCACGCGCGGCGTAGTTGGCCAGCTTTTCACTAAAGCTGCCGAAGTGTTTGACGATAAAGTCCCGCGCCTCTTGATACGTAAAGCGCATGTCCGCCTCTCCCACGGGCGCAAACAGATCGTAGAACGGCAGTCCGTTCGCGTGGCCCAACAGCTTCGCTTTCGTCCGGTAGTACTTGTGAAAGACGGGCAGGCTTTCGCGCATCGCGGTCAACATCGCGTCCAGCGTTTCCTTGTCCATGCGGGAGTCCTGCAGCGTTTTGTCGAGAGCAGATTCGTAGCCGCGCAGTTTGACGGTGGTGATCACCTCGCCCTTGATGCCGTTCAGGCAGGCTGCAGACGATTCCTCGATTTTCTTGTACGCGGCCAGTTCAGCCTCATACGCCGTCCTGCGCACTTGCGGATCTTTTTCGTAGGCCATGTTGCGCACGACCGACAGCGGCAGCTGTTTCGCTTCGCCATCGACGGTGATGTCTACCATTAGTGTGGAGGTGAGCAGTTCCTGCAGCTTCGACCATGCGTTGGAGCCGGTGTTTTTCATCTTTGCCAGAATGATTTCTTCTTTTTCGCTCAGCAGGTACTTTGCCTTTTGCGCCGTCTCGGTGAGGAAGAACCGGTGCGTTTCCAGCAGCGGAGACTGGCTGATCAGACTTTCCAGGCCGGAAAGCGATCCCAACCACTTTTGAAACTGGACGCCTGGCTCCACCAGTTCCACCGCCTGCTCCTGAATCCGCTCCACCAATTGCAGGGCGCGTTCGTTTTTTGCGTCGACACTGGCGGTCAGCTCGGCAAAATGATACAAACGGGACTGCGTTTGCAGCACAGACGTCAGTTTGGTTATGTACGTTTCCATTTTGTTCACGGCGTCATCCTGCCCATGCAGGTGCTCTTTGCTCCACGCTTTCAGTTCCTTCATCTCACTGCACAATTTGTCCCAATCTTTTTGCAGTTCCGGGGAATCGAAAGACGGGTACAACACGTCCAAACTCCAGCGCATCTCCATACACACGTGCCTCCTTAGCAACTTCTTGATCAATTCCTTCCTTATTGTAAAAAAAATCTTATGGAGTGAGCAAGTTTTTCAAAAGGAACCCCTACCCTGATTCCGGGTAGGGGCAACGCTTACACTTTCATCTTTGTTTCGGGATGCTGCACCAGGGTCTGCCGCTTGATCGCCAGCGTCAGCAGGGAGCACAGGAGTAAAAACCCGCTGAGAAAAAACAAGCTGGCTGTCATGCTGCCCGTCGCTTCGTTCAAATACCCGAGCGCATAAGGGCCGAGAAAACCGCCCAGGTTGCCGATGGAGTTGATCAACGCGATGCCCACCGCCGCCGCTTCCTCGCTGAGGAACAGCGCAGGCAGCGCCCAGAACGGTCCAAAGAAGCTGTATATTCCAGCCGTCGCCACACCCATCATGAGGACGGAGAGGTACGGATCGTCGGTAAAGGCGCAGATGATCAACCCGAGCGCTCCCACCGCCGGGGGGATAGCCGCGTGCATCCGCCGTT
This sequence comes from Brevibacillus sp. MCWH, assembly GCF_013096935.1. Lineage (NCBI taxonomy): Bacteria > Bacillati > Bacillota > Bacilli > Caryophanales > Paenibacillaceae > Brevibacillus > Brevibacillus sp. MCWH. The sequence goes on from NZ_SDLF01000004.1 coordinate 136,390, forward strand.
CCCCGGTACGGTCCGAGCGGCGGGCCCATGCAATCATCGCCAATCCGCCGATCACATAGGGAATCATCGTAACCAATCCCACCTGCGTATTGGTCAGCTTGCCGGACAGCAGCTTGATGATCGTCGGCATCCAGAAACCGATTCCGTACAACCCCACGACCAATGTGAAGTAAATCAGGGCCAGATGCCACACGCGCGGGTTGGCCAGCACGTCTTTGGTCGTATACCGCTTTTGGTGCTGTTTGGCCATCTGTTCGCGAGCCAGTTCCGCATTGAGCCACTGCTTTTCTTCCGCAGTCAGCCAATGCGCGTCATCGGGACGGTCCGTCAGGTAGAAATAGGTGACAACGCCGCAGATGACCGCCGGGATACCTTCCAGGATGAACATCCAGCGCCATCCCGGCATGCCAAACCAGTTGATGTTGTCCATGATCCAGGTGGAGATTGGGGCCCCGATGATATTGGAAGCGGCCAGCGCCGTCATGAACAAGGCAAACGCGCGCGCCTGCTCCCGTGCCCGAAACCAGTACGTGATGTACAAGATGATCCCCGGGAAGAAGCCCGCCTCTGCCACGCCGAGAAGAAAGCGGAGAACGTAAAGGTGCATGGCGTTCTGCGCCCATGCCGTGACGATCACGACCAGCCCCCAGCTCACAATGATGCGGGCGATCCAGATGCGGGCACCAATCCGGTGCATCAGGATATTGCTGGGTATTTCAAATAGAAAGTACCCGATGAAAAAGATGCCGGACACAAGGCCGAACACCTCGGCGCTCAATCCCAGCGCCTGGTTCATCTCCAGAGCCGCGTAACCCAAATTGACCCTGTCCATGAACGCAACGATGTACAGCAGAAAAATAAAGGGGATGATTCGCCGCATCACCTTGCGGACAGTCCGCTCGCCGACGGATGGCTGCACGGTTTGTTCCTGATTCATTGGCGTTCCTCCTTCGCGCATTTCAAGCGTGAACCGGCTGTGTCAGATAGGTCAGTGCGGACAGGGCAAACAGTTGGGTCGTCTCCACGAGTTGTGCGATGTCCACGTATTCGTCGACGTGGTGCGGGATGTGCCGGTCCCCCGCGCCGGTGGTCAGGATCGGGATGCCGGCCTTGTGCAAAAACGTCCCGTCGGTGGCGCCGGGCACTCCGTTGAAGACCGGCTCCTTTTTCGCCACTTCCCGGTATGCTGTCGCGACCGCCTGCACCACTTCCGCCTCCATTGGCGTCAACGTCCACGGGCGCTCCTCGATCACGTCCAGCACGGCCTTGAACTGGTCATCCTCGTGCGCCAGCCGCTCCAGAATGTCGTTCATCTCCCGGCGCAGCACATCGTGATCCTGACCGGGCACCGTGCGGATGTCCAGCGTAGTCATGCACTGATCGGGAACGACGTTGATCTGCGGTTCTCCCTTGACCGGGGCCTGCACAATCGTCGGCGTGATGCTGGGCCACCCGAGCATGGGATGCTCTCCCAGACGTTCCTTCTCTCGTCGTTCCAACTCCTCCAGTGCGAGTATCACCCGGGCCATGCGGGTGTTGGGATTCACCCCGGTCAGCGGCATGGCGCCGTGGGCCATTTTTCCGTAGGTCCTGAGGATCGCCCGCATTGCCCCTTTCTGCGTGATGCAAAGCTGGTTTTCCTCGGGCTCGCAGATGATCGCAGCATCCACACCGTCCGCCCACCCGCGGCGGATGAAATCCTTGATCCCGATCATCATGCCTTCTTCGTCGCAAGGGATGCAGAGCAGAATTTTGCCCGGAAATGGGATGGCGGAACGCTGAATCGCCTTGACGGCACAGATTGCCGCCGCCAGGTTGCCTTTTGTGTCGCAGGCGCCCCGGCCGTAGATGCGGCCGCCTGCGATCTGCCCGCCGAACGGGTCGTAGCTCCACGCGTCGCGGTCCCCCTCCGTCACGACGTCCGTATGCGCCTCAAAGAGAAGCGTTTTGCCCGGACGGCCGGAATCGTAAAAGGCGATCACGTTGGGCCGCCCCGGCACCACTTCCTCGTAAAATACCTGAAGTCCCATCTGCTGCAGGGTCTCGGCGACAAATTGGGCGACCCGCTCTTCGTTGCCATCCGGCTGACCTGGCCGATACACGCTCGGGATGCGCACCAACTCCTGCGTAAGGCGAACGACTTCCTGCTCATCTACATAGGAAATGACTTGATTCATGGACAATCTCTCCTCTCCAGATTCTGCACGGATACCGCGATGGGACGGCATTCCGCTGGTCCGTTTCCGTCAGTCCCCCTGCATCACAACTTCCGCCGCTGTCTCACATGCACGCAACCGACAGTACATCATCCCGCTATCACAAATCTCCTGAAATTTTTGACTTTTGTTTGCCGGCCGAGCCGATTTTCTTCCACGCCACCACGACAGCCAGCGTCACGATAACGGAGACGATCGCTTCCGGAAGGCCACTGAACACCGCTACGCTGGCAGCGACGCCGACCGGCATGTAGCCGCGGATAACCGCCATCCCGAGCACCAGGATCGTGTTTGTCATCGAACCCACAAAGCCGGCAAGGGCAATCGCTGCATGCTCGTTGAGACGCCGCAAACCCGTGTACGTCAGGTACGCCGTGACCCCGATAAACAGCCGCGGCAGGATGGCGACCAACGGGTCTTTAAACAGCGGAACTGTGGCATTTAAAAAGGAAGAAACACCGAAAATGAGACCAATCACCAACCCAACGCCCCACCCTTCCACAATGCCGCCGATCACTGCCGGGATGTGCATGATCGTCGCATTGCCTGCCGCCGTCGGGACCGGAATGAAGCCGAGACGCGTCACGCCCAGCAGGATGGCAATGGCCCCTAACACACCGGCGATCACAATTTTGCGAACCGTCAAGCCCTTTTCCATGCGTCTTCCCTCCTAATTGAATGCTGATTATTGGCGATTTTTCCGTCCAGCAAGCACTCTCCACTACCAGGGTATCGCCACCATCACCGCAGCCATGACCACGCTTGCAGCAATGACAGCGTAATCCCTGCCGTGCGCCTTGTAGTGGGCGTAGCGCGTCCGAGCCGCTCCCGGCGTGTAGCAGCGCGCCTCCATGGCGAGAATCAGGTCCTCCGCGCGAGACAGCGCCACGTTAAACAGCGGGATGAGAATCGGCAGCATGTCTTTCGTCCGTTTTACGATCCGCCACCACTCGCCGGTGCCAAAGTCGGCGCCGCGCGACGCCTGGGCCTTCATCATCTTTTCCATTTCCAGCGCAAAGGTGGGCACGAAGCGGATCGCGATGGTGATGATCAGGGCGAACGCGTGGACGGGAAACCGGATGGCTGCAAGCGGCCGTAACAGCCGCTCCATCCCGTGCGTCAGCTCGGTCGTCGACGTGCTGAGCGTCAGCACGCTGGAGAGAAAGATCACCTCCACAAACCGCATTGCCGACACGATCACCAGCCGAACGCTTTCGCTGGAGATGGTCACAATACCGTACTGGAGATAGATGGTCCCGCCTCGGGCGATTTCCCCGTAAAAAAGCAGCTGCAACACGGCCAAGATGAGGATGAACGGCACAGCCGGTTTTACCCCGGACAGGCCGTAGCGCAGCGGAATCCTGGCGAGGTGAAACAGCCACAAGCAGACAAGGAGACCGAACAGGTTGCCCGCGTAGGTGCCGCAGATCGCAATCGCGAGGATGAGGATGACAAAGGCGGCCAACTTAAACCGCGGATCGAGCCGGTGCACGATCGAACCTGTCGGCAGATACTGGCCGATCGTGATGTTTCGGGTCAATTCAAATTCGGCGGACATGCGAATCCCTCCTCACCGCCTGATCAACGTCACGATTTGCTCCGCTGCTTCTTCGGCACGGTACGCCCCCACATCGACCGAATACCCCTGGTCCCGCAGCCGGTAGAGGATGTCGACGCTCTCCGGCGTTCCGATCCGATGGGCGCGCAAAATCTCCTGGTTGCCAAAGATGTCGCGCGGGGTGCCTGTGCAGACGGTCCGCCCGCCGGCCATGACATAGACGCGGTCGGCCAGCCGGGCCACTTCCTCCATGTTGTGAGAGACGAAGATGACCGTCAGGCCTTCCTCTCGGTTCAGCCGGCGTATCCGCTCCAACAGCTCGTTGCGCGAACGCGGGTCAAGCCCGGCCGTCGGTTCGTCCAGCACCAGTACCTTGGGCGCAAGCGCCAGCACGCCGGCCAGGGCCACCTTCCGCTTTTGGCCGCCGCTGAGCGCAAACGTCGGTCTGTCTTTCATCTCCTGAAACGACAGCCCGACCAGCTCCATGGCCCACTGTACGCGGCGCCGCACCTCATCCAGCGGCAGCCCCATCTTGAACGGGCCGTACGCTACGTCATCGCCGACCAGCTTCTCGAAAATCTGGTCTTCCGGGTTTTGAAAGACCAGCCCCACCTGACGCCTGAGCGCTTTTACGTCCAGCTTCGGATGGGAGACGTCCAGCCCGTTGACGATGACGGTGCCGGACTGGGGACGGATCAAGCCGTTGAAATGTTGAATCAGCGTCGATTTGCCCGATCCGGTGTGACCGATGATGGCGATACACTCCCCTGCTGCCACCTGCATGGTCACGTCGGTGAGGGCGCGGTGCTCCAGCGGGGTGTTCTGCATGTACACGTGTGACAGATTCCGTACTTCAATGATCGGCTGACTCATGATCCGCTCGCCTCCGCCCGTTTAAGCGTGAGCCTGTTTACTTCCGCCACCACTTCCTCGTTGTGAATCAGCGCGGGGGAAAACGCCGGCACTTCCCGGTGGACCCATGCAGCAATCCGGCTGGCGTCCGGGACGTCCAAGTGAAGCTCACGCAGCCGCTCATGCTGGGCAAACACGTCCCGCGGGGTGCCCTGCAGCGCGATCCGGCCGCCTTCCATCACGATCACCCGGTCCGCTGCCGCCGCTTCTGACATGTGGTGCGTCACGTTCACGATCGTCATTCCTTCACGATGCAGTCTGCGGACGACAGCAAGTATCTCCTGCCGTCCGAAGCTGTCCAGCATACTGGTGGCTTCGTCCATCACCAGACACTGCGGTTTCATCGCGAGGACGCCGGCAATCGCGATCCGCTGCTTCTGTCCCCCAGACAGATGGTGCGGCGGCCGGTGGCGGAACGCGCTCATTCCGACGGACTCCAGGGCAAAGTCGACGCGCTGCTTCATTTCCTCCGGCGGCACGCCGATGTTTTCCAGCCCAAAGGCGACATCCTCCTCCACGATGGTGGCGACAAGCTGGTTGTCGGGATGTTGAAAAACCATGCCGACAAGGCTGCGGATCTCGTGCATCCGCTTCTTGTCCCGGGTATTGATGCCGTTTACCCAAACATCGCCTTCCCGCGGCGTCAAGATGCCATTGAGGTGTTTGGAGATCGTCGATTTTCCCGAGCCGTTGTGGCCAATAATGGCCAGGTGTTCACCCCGGTACACCTCAAAGGAGACGCCGTGCAGGACGGGAATCTGCTGTTCGTGGTTCACCTGATAGGAAAACGAGACGTTTTCTATGCGAATGAGCGGCTCGTTTGTCATGCGTTCCCCTCGCTTTCACTTAAATTCCCCGCCCGCCGTCCACGTTGACAATTTCCCCGGTCACCATTCGGGACAAGTCGCTGCACAGATAAAGAGCAGCATGAGCGATATCGTCCGGCTGGATCAGGCTGCCGAGCGGGACGCTGCTGACAAAGATCTCCTGCGTGTCCCTGGAGATTTTCTCCGCATCCCCGCTCATGAATTGGCGCAGCATCGGCGTCTCCGCCGGACCGGGATTGATCCCGTTTACGCGAATCTTGTAGGGAGCCAGTTCGATTGCCAACGCCTTGGTCAGCATGATCGCCGCTCCCTTCGAGGCGCAGTACGCGTTTAGTCCCGGGCGGGCGCGGATGCCGGCGATCGAACAGATGTTGAGGATCACGCCGCTTCCCCGCTGTTTCATGACGGGAACGACGTACCTGGACGTCAGGTAGATGGACTTGACATTGACATCCATGATCCGCTGCCACAGCTCTTCCGACACCTCCTCGACCGGGGTAAACGTCATCGGCACCCCGGCGCAGTTGACGACGGCGTCCACCGTGCCGAATCGCTGAACTGTACGCTCCACCATCACCTTTACTTCGGCGTCAACGGCCACGTTTGCCGGAACCGCCCATGCGTCAGAGCCGCACGCTTCGGCTGTCTCCCGGGCGGCTTCCCCGTTCCAATCGACGACGGCCACCCGCGCCCCCTCCCGCACAAAGCGGCGGCAGATCGCTTTTCCCATGCCGGAACCGCCACCCGTGACGATAACCGCCTTGTCTTTCAACAGCATTGGCACGCCCCCCCTACTGTTTCAGATTCATCACGACCATGCGCAGGTCGGTCATCTCTTCGATCGCGTAGCGCGGCCCTTCCTTGCCCAGACCGCTGTTCTTGATGCCGCCGTAGGGCATCACGTCATTGCGGTACGTGGAGACGTCGTTGATGATGACGCCGCCGTACTCCAGCACCCGTGCAGCCCGCATGGCAATGTTCAAATCGTTGGTGAAAATGCCTGCCTGCAGGCCGTAGCTGGATGCATTGGCGACGGCAAAGGCTTCCTCGATGGTGCGGTAAGGGATGATGGTGACGACCGGGGCGAACACCTCCAGACAATTTACCTTCATCTCCGGGGTGGTTCGCGTCAGCACCGTCGGATGGAACACGGCTTTGTCCCGCCGGCCTCCGCAAAGCAGCTCCGCCCCCTGCGCGACAGCTTCCTGCACCCAGTTTTCCGCTCGGATCGCTTCCGCTTCGCTGATCATCGGCCCGACGTCCGTCTCCGGGTCTTCCGGATCGCCCACGCGCAGTTGACGAACCTCGTGCAGGAATGCCTCTGTAAACGCTTCGGCGACACGCTCGGCCACGAGGATTCGCTGCACGGCGATGCAGGCCTGCCCCGCGTTGTGAAAGCTGCGCTGGGCGATCAGCTTCGCCGCCAGGTCAAGGTCGGCGTCTTCGTGGACGATGTTGGGGGAGTTGTTGCCCAGCTCCAGCGCCACGGGTCGCAGGCCGCTGCGCTGCTTGATGATGGCGCCCACCTCCGCCGAGCCGGTAAAGGTGTACATGGCGATCCGGGGATCGTCCAGCATCCATTCTCCCACCTGGCTGCCGGAGCCGGTGACGATGTTGACGTGCCCTTTTGGAAGGCCGGCTTGTTCCAACAGTTCCACCAGCAGAAAGGACGCGATCGGCGTGGCGGTCGCCGGTTTCAGCACCACTGTGTTGCCTGCGGCGATGGCGGGAGCGACCTTATGCGTGCCGAGGAGCAGCGGATAGTTGAACGGCGTAATCGCCCCGATCACCCCTTTGGGCACGCGGATGGCAAAGCCGATCCGGTTTTCCGCACCCGGCGTAGCCGCGAGGGGCACCATCTCACCGGCAATCCGCTTTGCTTCCTCGGCCGACAGCCGCAGTGTATTGATGACACGGTCCAGCTCGCCCCGGGCGTCTTTGCGTGTCTTGCCCACTTCCCTGACCAGCGACAGTTCCAATTCCTCCCGGCGTTGTTCGGCAATCCGGCTTGCCTCCAGCAGGATGTCTGCGCGCATGCTCGGCGTCAGGGTGCTTCGGCGGAACGTCTCCAGCGCGCATGTGACGGCGTCTTCCACGTGCTGCCGCTTTGCCTTGGCGATCGTGGCGATGACCTCGCCCGTATACTTGTGAGTGACGGGAATGCGCTCGTCTGTCTCCACCCATGTACCGTCGATGTACAGTCGGTAGTGATGCACCTGTGCCTGTGTCCTTTCCATAGGTCATCCTCCCCTGCGGTATAGTTGTTCACGGATGGCCTGCCCCATCTCCCGCGTGGTGGCTGTCCCGCCGAGGTCCGGCGTGCGGACGCGCCGCTCCGCCAGGACGTCTTCGATGCTGTCCAGCACCAACCTGCCCAGTTCCCGCTCGCCCAGGTGATCCAGCATCATGCTCACGCTCCAGATGGTCGCGATCGGATTGGCAGTGCCTGTGCCCGCGATGTCGGGCGCCGATCCGTGAATCGGTTCAAACATCGAAGGGTAGTTTTTTTCCGGATTGATGTTGCCGGACGGGGCCAATCCCAGCCCGCCGACGAGGGCCGCACCCAGGTCGGTCAGGATGTCACCGAACAGGTTGCTGGCGACGACGACGTCAAACGTTTCCGGGCAGCTGACAAAATAGGCGGACAGCGCATCAATGTGTGTCAGCCGGGTCTCAATCTCCGGGTACTCCAGGCTCACTTCCTTGACGATTTCGTCCCAAAACGGCATGGAGTGGTTGATGCCATTGGACTTCGTCGCCGCTGTCAGGCGCCGCTTGCCGGTTTCTTTTGCCAGCCGATAGGCGTAGCGCACGATCCGCTCCACGCCGTAACGGGTGAAGACGTTGTTTTGCACCGCCAGCTCATACGGTGTGCCCTCGTGCAGGCGTCCGCCCATGTTGGAGTACTCACCTTCTGTGTTTTCCCGCACGACGACAAAGTCGAGATCGGCGTGCCCCTTGCAGCGCAGCGGACTCTCCAGCCCGCGCAGCAGCTTGATCGGCCGAAGATTGACATACTGCTGAAACGCTCGCCGGATCGGAAGGATCAACTCCCAGACGGAGATGTGATCAGGCACGCTGGGATCACCGATCGCCCCGAGCAGGATGACGTCAAACTGCCGCAGGGTCGTCAGGCCGTCCTCCGGCATCATCCGCCCGTGCTCCTGGTAATACCGGCAGTTCCAGGGAAAAGTCGAGGTCTCAAAGGCAAGTCCGCCGTGAATCTCGGCAGCCGCCTGCAAGAGAGCGAGTCCCTCCTCCATCACCTCCGGTCCGATACCGTCTCCGGCAATGACCGCGACCGCGTAATGCTTCATCGTGGCTCCTCCTTTGCCATGAGGATGCCCTTTTTCACTTGCAAATCCCATACCACAGTCGGTATATTCATAATTTTCAGTCGTATTGTGGCATGTACGGTCGCTACTCGTTGCATGGCGTACACTCGTTGTTGCAAAACGTGCAACATGTGTTGCAATCCATGCAGCATGTGTCACCGGCGCGTTCCGTTGTATCCGTACTTTTTCAGCTTTCGCCACAGAGTAGTCCTGTCCATGCCGAGTATCTTCGCCGCCTCCATCCGATTTCCCTTTGTCTCTTCCAAAACTTTCCGAATCAGCATGGCTTCCTCAGATTCGCCCGGCTGCGGTCTATCGCGGACACGCTGGATTTTGCTGACAAAAAATTCGGCATCAGACGCGTCCAGGCGGTCGGATTGACACAACAGCACCATGCGCTCTACCACGTTGCGCAGTTCGCGCACGTTGCCGGGCCAGTTGTGCTGCTCCAGCAGGGCAAAGATCGCCGGGTCCACCTCCCTGATCGCTTTGTCTCTTCGCTCGCCCACCTCGTGAATGATCGACCAGACCAGGTCGGGGATGTCTTCTTTCCGCTCTCGCAGCGGAGGGATTTCCAGCGTCAACACGTTCAGCCGGTAGTAGAGATCGGAGCGAAACTGGCCGGACGCTATCTGCTGCTCCAGATCGCGGTTGGTCGCAGCGATGATCCGCACGTCGACGGGCACGATGCGCTCCCCGCCGATTCGCCTCACCTTTTTCTCCTGCAGGACGCGAAGCAAAAGGGCCTGGATCGGCAGCGACAGCTCACCGATTTCGTCCAGGAACAAGGTGCCGCCGTGGGCCAGCTCAAACAGCCCCGGCTTTCCTCCCCTGCGCGCTCCGGTGAATGCTCCATCCTCGTAGCCGAACAATTCGCTTTCCAACAGGTTGCCGGGCAGAGCAGCGCAGTTGACGGCGATGAACGGACCGGCCGAGCGTTGGCTGACCAGGTGAATGCCCTGCGCAAACAGCTCTTTTCCCGTCCCGGTCTCCCCCGTAATCAGTACGGTCGCCTCCGTCTTTCCGAAACTGGCCGCCCACGCTTTCGCCTCGCGGATGGCCTGCGAGCAGCCGACGATGTCTTCCAGCCTGTATTTGGCCTCCAGTCCGCTCTCCATGTAGTGCTTGCGGATGCGCATTTCCATTTTTTGTACGTCGGTGATCTCCTTGAATGTGGAGACTGCTCCCACGATCTCGCCATCCACAATGATCGGCAGGCGGTTGATGATGATCTGCCGGTTGAGCACGGTAGCGATGTCGCCGATCTCCTTTTTGCCGGTCGCCAGGATGCGCAGCATGTCGGAATTCGGAATGTAGCGGGTGATCTTCTCTCCGACGATGTCGGCGGGGAGGCCGAGGATTTCGATCGCGTTCTTGTTTACCCAGATGACGGTGGAATCCCGGTCGACGGCGATGATGCCGTCATGCGAGGCGTCCAAAATGGCCTGGATGTGGATGTTGCTGTTCACTTTGCCGCATCCCCCTCTTGCGCCCGGTCCACCAGGGCGTTCACTTCCGCGGGCGGTTTTCGCGCCGTTCGCCGTTTGGTCCTGCGCTTCTTCTGCCTGAGGACCACCAGCGCCGCCAGCATCAACCCCAACGTTGCCAGCTGAATCGGCTGCACCATCTCGGGGACTACCCACCCGCTCATCCCGAGCAGATGGAATAGTACAGCCACGTACAGCAGAATGGCGGCCAGATTTTTGGCTTTCATCTCCCGTCACTCCTTTTTCCCGGCGTGGGGACGAGTTCATTTTCTGTGGGTGCAAGAAACTCCCGTGAAGCGCCATCGGCTCCACAGGAGTTTTTCAAGTGTCCGGCAGCCACCGCGTTCCCGTCAGATCGGACGAAGGGGGACGCGGTCCATTCCGGACAGGCGTTCCACCATCTCCACCCACGCCTGCGGCTTTTGCGGCAGGACGGCGTAGTAGCGGGTGAGGAAGGTGACGATCAGATCGGCTTCCAGGCTGTCCTGGTCCTCGTTAGTCGGCAGGAAGCACAGGTCAAGACCGGAAACGGCCTCGCCGTCATTTTGCCAGGACGGATGGACATACGGGAAGTCAATTCGCTTGTACCCGAGATGGGACAGCACTTCCCGCCGCACGAATGGGTCCATCGGCTTGATCCCGCCAAATTCGTGGTTCTCTACCCGGTACGGATCGTAAATCTCTGCGAACATGCCGTATAACTGCTTGCCCTGCACCGCAGCGAGGGCGTTCAGGTCCTTTTGCCGTTCAAGCGCGAGAAAACGTCCGATGCCAAGCCCCTCCCGCCCGATAATCGTAAAGTCGGTCATGGCCACGTTCAGGTCGGCGTAGTAGCGGTACTCGGTCGCCCCTACGACCTCGCCTTCGTGGACGGCCACAAATACGCGGATGCCCGGGTCTTCCAGCGGTTCTTTCCACAAGTCAAACGCCAGCACTTCTTCCGGCGGAAACACTTCCTGCATCAGGCGATGCATGCGCGCAAACAAGGGATCGTCAATGCTTGCAATGCGAATGTACTGCACGGATCTATTCCTCCTCGCCTATATTTATGGGCGCTCGATTGTCTGCATGGAGCACTATTGTCTCGTTGCGGACATAAAGGGGTTTTTCCACTCCATCAGCGCAGCGTAATTGCGAGATTCTTCGTCTTCCAGGTAGTTGGCCACCACTTTCAGGGGTGTGCGGCCGCAGCGCATCAGAAACGTCACGACCGGATCCTTCAGATCCCCCGCTACCACCTTTTCCAGGTACGCTTCCGCCGTCATTTGGTCGGCGTACCGGCCGTAGCCGGGCATGCGGCCGCCTCCCAACAGGCGCTTCAGCCCTTTGTGGACGACCAGTTCGTACATTGCCTGCATCATCCATTTGCCCAGCCCCAGCTTGCGGTGGGACGGACGGATGCAGATGTCCACGATGTACAGGGTGTCTCCGTTGGGATCGTGGTTGCGAATGTAGCCGCTGTCGGTCACTTCCTCCCAGGTGTGGTCCGGGTGGGCCGGGTCAAACGTGACCAGCAGGCCGGTGATGGAGCCGGCGAGGACGCCGTCCACCTCGACGCAGACGGCTCCCTCGGGAAACAGGGTGACGTGGTTGGTCAGCTGCTCCTTGTTCCACCACAGTTCCGAGGGAAACGGCGGCGGAAAGCTCTCCTGCTGGATCCGGATCAGCTCGTCAAAGTCGTCCGGCGTATAATTGCGGATCATCGCCTTGACCGGCTTGTCCTGATCAAAGACGTACAGCTCTTTGCGGTACATGAGGCTTCCCTCCGTTTTACTTCCAATCAGGATACAGGTCGATGCGGCGATCGCGCCAGGTGGTGACGGAGCCTTTTTCCCGCACGTCGTACAGGAGCTGCAGATCCAGGTCGGCGGTGACGATCATGTCGTGGTTGATCTCCCCTTCTGCCAGGACGCCGCGCGGCGGGAACGGCACGTCGTTGGGCGTCAGCACGGCCGCTTGCCCAAAGTTGGCCCGCATGAAATCGACCGTAGGCAGCGAGCCGACAGTGCCCGTGACGACTACGTACACCTGGTTTTCAATGGTGCGCGCATGGCTGGTGTAGCGGACGCGGTGGAACGCGTGCCGATCGTCGGTGCACGACGGGCAGAAGATGACGTCGGCACCGCGCGCCTTGGCCATCCGCACCAGTTCGGGAAACTCGATGTCGTAGCAAATGATCACGGCGATTTTCCCTTTCTCCGTCTCGAAAATCTCCAGTCCGTCTCCTGCGCCCATGTTCCATCCCTTGATTTCCCACGGGGTGATGTGGACCTTTTTCTGACGGCCGACACGTCCGTCCGGGTAAAAAAGGAAGGCTGTGTTGTAGAGCCGGCCGTTTTCTTCAATGATGTGGGTGCCGCCGATGATGTGCATGCCATGCCGGGCGGCCAGCGTGGAGAACAGATTGACGTAGTCCTCCGTAAACGATGGGAGGGCGGTAATGGGCAGGGCGCTGCCTGTCCCGTCGCCAATTGACATCAGCTGCGTGGTGAACAGTTCCGGAAACAGCAGGAATTCCGTTTCGTACTCCTCCGCCGTTTTCACGTAGTGCTCCACCTGGCGGGCAAATTCATCAAAACTTTGTATGGTATGCAGGTGATACTGCACCGCGGAGACGCGCATCTTCATGAAGACGATTTCCTCCTCGCAATATTCGTGATAGCTAAACTATAGCAAAAAAGCGCGCCAAAGTCTTCCTGCGGCCGCACTTTTGCCGCAGGTATCCTGAATACGGAACACGGCTGTCTGTACCAGGACAGACAGCCGTATGGAGAAATGCCGATTGGCGAAACCCATGACAGCCGGCGTTCACTAACGCCTATCGGAGCGCGGCCATCCGCAAGGCGGTGCGGTACAACAGTTCAGTGCCGAGCGCGATGTCTTCGGGGGAGGCATACTCCTGCGGGTTGTGACTGATGCCGTCCTTGCAGCGGACGAAAATCATCCCGTACTCGCAAGCGTAGGAAAGCGCCAAGGCGTCGTGGAACGGGCCGCTCATCAGTTCGGGCGTCGTAAGTCCCATCCGTTTGCTTTCCTCCCGCATCACTGCCTTGATCCACTCGGCGCAGTAGCGCGGCTCGCTGTTTGTGTCTTCGGTGATCGTGTACGCAAGTCCGCATTCGACCGCGGTCTGTTCGATTACCTCGCGCAGTTCCGCCTCCCGCCGGTTTCGCCGGTCAAGGTCGATATCGCGCAGGTCGATGCTGAACCTGACCCGCTCCGGGATGATGTTGCGCGAATCGGGGAAGACCTCCAGATGGCCGACGGTTCCCACCGTGGGAGCGTTCGGGTCCTGACTGGCGATCTTGTTCAGGGCGGCAATTACCTTGGCGGCCCCCACCAAGGCGTCACGTCGCATCGACATCGGCACGGAGCCGGCGTGACCGGCAAAGCCGGCAAATTCCACAGTCCACCAGAGCGGACCGGAGATGCCGGTGACAATGCCGACGGGCTGCCCCGCCTGATCCAGTACCGGCCCCTGCTCAATGTGCAGTTCCAGATACGCCCCGATTGCCCCGGCCGGATAGACGGAGTCGGCAAGCCGCTCCGGGTCACAGCCAAAGTCGATCAAGGCCTGTCTGCGCGAGATGCCGTTTTTGTCCGTTCGTTCCAACTCTTCGGCCTCCACCTGCCCGAGGATGCCGCGAGAGCCGAACAGCCCCTTTTGAAACCGGCAGCCTTCTTCATCGCAAAATGCGACCACCTCAATCGGCCGCTCTGGCTGAAATCCGTTTTCGATCATCGTCTGCACCGTCTCCAGCCCGCCGAGCACGCCGATCGTGCCGTCAAAACGGCCGCCATACGGCTGGGAGTCGATGTGCGAGCCGATCATCAGCACCGGCGCATCCGGCTGTCTTCCCTCCAGCCGCCCGATCAGGTTGCCAAAGTGGTCGATCCGCGTCGTGAGTCCCGCCTCCTCCATCCAGCGTTTGACCAGTTCCACGCCCGCCCGGTCCTCGGGGGACAGCGCCAGCCGGCACACCCCCGTCTCCCCGATTTTGCCGATTTGCGCCAATGCCTCGATCCGCTGCTGCAAGCGTTCCCGGTTGATCGCAAGCGCTCCTGCCTCGGTATTCATCCCTTCATGACCTCCCTGCCCTGTTTTTGGTAGACAATCTCTCCGTCGATCATGGTGAGCTCCACTTGCAGGTCCCTGATCCGCTCCGGTGCTGCGTCGAGAATCCGCCCGTTCAAGACGACCAGATCAGCCAGTTTTCCCGCTTCGATGCTGCCTTTGATGTCCTCTTCAAAGCTGGCGTAGGCGCCGTTTACGGTAAACAGGCGAATCGCCTCCATCACCCCGATCCGCTGACGGTCCCCCACGACCCGTCCGCTTTTGCTCCTGCGGTTGGCGGCGGCGTGAATGCCCAACAGCGGTGAAAAATCCGTCACTGGGCAGTCTGAACCCCCTGCCGACACGATACCGCTTTGGAAAAAGTCGCCGACGGGATACATGTGGCTGACCCGATCGCCGATGCTCCGGACGTAACCGTCGCCGTACTCGTAGAGAAAGGCGGGATTGGGAATCGGCACGACGCCAAGACGGGCCATCCGCTCGACCAAGTCGGGGGCGGAGACGCCGGCGTGCTCGATGCGGTGGCGGTGGTTGCCCCGCGGATGTTTGCGCAGCGCGTCCTCGATACAGTCGAGCAGCAGGTCAATGGCCCGGTCCCCCTGTGCATGAGCGGTAATCTGGAACCCTTTTGCATGCGCTTCTCCCAAAATCGTATGCAGCTCGTCCCGGTTGTAGTAGAGGATTCCGCAGTCGCCGGGACGGTTGTCGTACGGCTGCCGCATCGCCATCGTCGCTGCGGTGCTGGCTCCGTCCACGAACACTTTGGCGGGGCCAATCCGAAACCGCTCGTCTCCCAACCCTGTCACGACACCTGCCTCCATCATACGGCGGACGAAGGCGTCTGACTCGTTCAACGCGCAGATCATCGCGTAGATCCGCACTTTTACGTCGCCGCTCCGCACCGCTTTCTGCATCGCCCGCAGGTTGTCCGGCCCGTATCCGCCCGCGTCGTGCACACTGGTGATGCCCGCGGCCACAAAATCGTCCGAAGCCAGGCGCAGGGCTCTCCGGTACTCTTCCTCGCTAAATGCCGCCGTTTCAAACATCTTCATGTGCGCCGTTTCCACCAATAGTCCCGTCAGCGCCCCCGTCTCGTCCCGGTCAAGCCGTCCCCCCTGCGGATCGGGCGTATGTTCGTCAAACCCGGCCAAGGCGAGCGCCCGGCTGTTGACGACGGAGTGATGGGCGCAGGTCCGCATCACGAAAATGGGATGCTCCGTCGACACCTCGTCCAGTTCCTGCCTGGTAGGGTAACGCCGTTCCTTCATCCGGTTTTCGTCAAATCCGGAGGCGCGCACCCACGATCCCGCCGGCGTCCGTTCCGCCTGCCGCTTCAACGCCTCCAGCAGGCCGTCCACCGAGTCGATGCCCGCCGCCTTGCAGTCCACCCCCAATTTGTTCGTGCCGTAGAGTGTGATGTGCAGGTGGGCGTCGATGAATCCCGGCAGGAGACTCCTGCCTTCCAGATCAATCACGCGCGTGCCCGCGTGCACATGGCGGCGCATCTCTTCGTCTCCGCCCACGGCGACGATACGGTTTCCGCTCACCGCCACCGCTTCCGCCACGCGGTTTTGCGTGTCTGCCGTCACTACCTGTCCGTTCAGAAAAACGATGTCAGCCATCTCATCCCCTCCCTTTTCCTGCCCCTAGATTGTCGGCGACTTTTCCGCCGCTGCCCGAGTCCCGGACGCTGTCAGCCGGGCGGTCAGGACATGGACCACCCCCATCACCGCCACGTTGATGAGCAGGGCAATCACGCCCACGTTGATGTCCTTGATGAAGGCCGGCAGTGATGGAAACAGTGTGCCTATCGTCACATCGGCCACCGTCACGTAGACAACCGTCAGCACGCCGCAGGCAATGCCCGCAAACGCACCGTACTTGTTGACCAGCGGACGTGCGGGCAGGCTGAACAGCAGCGCCGGAAACAACTGCGTCACCAGGCTGTATCCCATCAACAGCAGCGTGACCAGCGCCTCTCCCCCGCTCAGCGTGTAATACAGGCAGATCAGCGAGAGCACGGGCACCAGCCCTTTGGCGATGCGGCCGATCCGCTCTTCTGTGGCCGCAGGCACAAACACGTGGATCACGTTTTTCGCCAACAGGGTGGCAGCCGTCATCAGCAGCATCGACCCGGGCACCAGGGCCGTGAGCAAACCGGCCGCGCCGATCAGTCCCACCACCCAGGGGTCAAACGTCCGTATCGACAGCCGCAAAAGCGACAGGTCGCCCTCCGCTCCCTGCAGTCCGGGAACCTGCAGGATCGCGGTGAATCCAACGAAGAAGACGAACAGCAGCATCAGGGTATAAAGCGGCAGCACGACCGTGTTTTTGCGAAACACGTTTTCATTTTTGGCGGAAAACACGGAGCCGAACGTATGCGGCCACATGTAAAACCCGAACACGGTCAAGAGCACGGTGGAGACAAACCAGGAGATGCTCATCCCTTCGTCAGGGAAAATCAAGAAGCCCGGCTTGGCCGCATCCACCGCTTCAAACATCGGCTGTATCCCGCCGTAGTAGTGATAGGGCAGATACAGTCCGAGGAAGACGACCACGAAAAAGATCATGATGTCCTTGATTACCGCCGTCCAGGCGGAGCCGTGAATGCCGGAGATCATGACGTAGATGGTCACCGCCAGCACGCCGATCCAGACGGCGGCCGTCGGAGCAATCGTCCCGTACGAGGTCTCCGACACGATAATCCCGAGCCCTTTAAACTGCAGCACCAGGTATGGAATGATCGCCAGCACGCCAACCGTGGAGACAAGGATGCCGAGCATCGGACTGTTGTACTTGCTGACGAAAAAATCGGGTTGGGAAACCAGCCTGTGCTCCTTGGCGTACCGCCAGATAGGCGGCAGCAGCCAGTAGGACAGCACGTACGCAAGCGAAATGTATGCCAGCACGTAGTAGGAGGGGGCGCCTTTCGAGTACGCCCAGCCGCTGCCGCCCAGAAACGTGAATGTGGTGTAGATCTCGCCGGCAACGAGCAGGAAGATGAAGACCGATCCAAAGCCGCGCCCGCCTACCGTCCACTGCTCCATGTTCATGTCTTTTCCTCTCTGGGCGCGGATGCCGAGGAAAAGCGACAGGGCAAGAAACAGAAAAAGGATGACGAGTGCCGGATTCACAGCTTCTCCCCCTTTCTGTCGGATTGGTCCAGCTTGTTGACGGCCAACATGATAAGCGAGGTCAGCACCACCCACATGACAATCCAAAACAGCACAAAAGGCATGCCCAACACGTACGGTTCCACCCGGTTGACAAACGCCACCCCGCCCAGCATTCCAATAAACGGCAGCGCACCCAGCGCATATTTGACCTTCATTCTCATCCCCCTTTTGGTATGCGGTTTGTCCCATTGCCGGCCGGCTTGTCGGACTTGTATGCTACTATTATCGAAAGATTCACTCTTTTCCTTTGTCCCGTCAGCCAGAAAGAACCGGCGCTTTTTGTCTGCGGGACCAACGAACGACACATGCAGCGTATGGGGAGGAGTCAGATGATTACTGTGCGTGAATTGATCGAGGTGGCCGGCATGGACACCACTGATGTGTTGGCCGGGGAAGCGTTTCTGGACAAGGAACTGCACGGGGTCACGTCGTTTGATTCACCCGACGGCCATCTCTGGCTGCGACCGGGAGAATTTGTCCTGACGACCGGTTTTCCGTTTGTCGCCCAAGGGCGGGAAACCGCTTCCGGCTTGATCCAGTTGATCGACGCCCTGGCGGAACGGGGAACACCTGGGTTTGCCATCAAGCTGGGCCGGTACATCGACGCGCTCCCGGAAGCGGTGATTGACCGTGCCAATGAAAGGCAGATGCCGGTGCTTTCGTTTCCCATGGAAAAGGGCTGGTCGGATGTGATCGTGCCGGTCACCAGCTACATCAACGCCAAACAACGGCAGGAACTGGACCGGACCCACGCCATCTACGAACGGTTTCACCGCCATCTCACCAGCGGAGGGAGTGTGGAAAATCTGGCCGAACTGCTGTATCACATCCTGGAGCGGCCAATCAGTATCTACCTGCGTACCCCTCGGAAAAAGCTGGACGTACCTGCCTCTGTCACCCACGCACCGCCGCTGGAAAAGCTGCTCGGCCGGACAGGCCCGAATGCATCCGCCCGTGAGCCCCTCACGCGTTACCGGGATCGTCACCTGATTCGCTGGCTTCTGCACAACGGCGAAACACAGGGGGCCATCCTGCTGTGGGAGGTGGAACGTGACCTCCACCCGTGGGAAAAGGTGGCGATAGAACAGACAGCCGCGCTGCTTTCGCTGGAAATCGAGCGGCACCAGACGCTCGCAGCGGCCTGCCAGCGTTTTCGCAACGACTTCCTGCACTTGCTGGTCGGCGGCTGTGACGCTTCGCGCGACCTCCTCTACCGCAAAGCAGAAGAAGCCGGCTGGAGCCTGGCGGACCACTATGCTGCCGCTGTGCTGAGCGATGCCGGCGCTCCCGACATCATGCACACCTGGAGGGAGCGGGTTTCTCTATTGGAGGCGCTGCGGAGCGAGTGGGAACATATCTCCCCGTCCGTACTCTGCGGCCTGGACCGTGAGAACCGGATTCTGCTCCTGTTCCCCGCCGACGCGGGCTCGGCGGAGCCATCCCCAGAGGCCGTGGAGAGCGTTAAGCGCATCGCCCGCCGTCATACGCGCCCGCTCTGTTTGGGCATCGGACGCCTCCATCCCGGTTTGGAGGCCGTCCCGCACAGTTATCGGGAAGCGGTGATCGCGTGCCGGGCCGCCCTGAACGCCGTCTCGAATGCCTCCGCCGACGGCCAATCAGCGCCGTTGGTCGTGCGATGGTTTGCCCGGCTGGGCCTGGAACGGGTGCTGTTTGCAGCGAGCCCCGAACAGGAAGCCAGGCGCCTGGCCGATGAATGTCTGAACAGTCTGAACCGCTACGACCGGGAGCGGAACGGACAGCTCGTTCGCACTTTGCGCGCGTTTTTGGAGGCCGATGGCAATCACGCGGTGGCGGCGGAAAAACTGTTCGTGCACAAAAACACCGTCAAGTACCGGCTGCATCTGATCCGCGAGCTGACCGGCCTGCAGCCGGAATGCGGCCGGGACCAGCTTCTGTTTCGCATCGCGCTGACCGTGCACAGCGCTGGATGAGGAATTCTTTAGCCGGGAGACAGACAAAAAAAGCCCCTGCTCCTCACAAAGGAAGAGCCGGGGGCATAGGGGGAAAACGACCGGCCTTACGCGTAATGTTCTTCGCGCAGCCGCTTGATCTCTTCGCTTTCCAGGTATTCATCGTAGGTCATCAACTTGTCGATGACGCCTTTCGGTGTGATTTCGATAATGCGGTTGGCGATCGTCTGCACGAACTGGTGGTCGTGGGAGACGAACAAAATCGTGCCTTCGAAGTCGATCAGCCCGTTGTTCAGCGCCGTAATCGACTCCAGGTCCAGGTGGTTGGTCGGTTCGTCCAGAATCAGCACGTTGGCGCCGGAGAGCATCATTTTCGCAAGCATGCAGCGCACCTTTTCGCCGCCGGAGAGGACGTTTGCCTTTTTCAGCGATTCGTCGCCGGAGAAGAGCATCCGGCCGAGGTAGCTGCGGATAAATGTCTCGTCCTGTTCTTTGGAATACTGACGCAGCCAATCGACCAGGGTCAGGTCGGTATTGAAATACTCGGAGTTGTCCTTTGGGAAATACGCCCGGGACGTGGTGACTCCCCACTCAAACGTGCCGCTGTCCGGCTCGACTTCGCCCATCAAAATGCGGAACAGCGTGGTTTTGGCCAGCTCGTTGGGGCCGACAAAGGCCACTTTGTCCCCTTTGTTGATCGTCAGCGTCAGGTTTTCGAACAGCTTTTCGCCGTCGACCGTCTTGCTCAAGCCCTCAATCGCCAGCAGGTTCTTGCCCGCTTCCCGATCGGGCTTGAAATTGATAAACGGATAGCGGCGGTTGGACGGTTTGATGTCCTCCAGCGTGATCTTCTCCAGCAGCTTCTTGCGGGAGGTCGCCTGCCTCGACTTGGAGGCGTTGGCGCTGAACCGGGCGATGAACTCCTGCAGTTCCTTGATTTTCTCTTCCTTCTTTTTGTTCTGTTCCTTGGCCATCTTCAGCGCCAGTTGGCTGGATTCGTACCAGAAATCGTAGTTGCCCACGTACAGCTGGATTTTGCCAAAGTCGATGTCGGCGATGTGCGTGCACACCTTGTTCAGGAAGTGACGGTCGTGGGAGACGACGATGACCGTGTTTTCGTAGTCAGCCAGGAAGTTTTCCAGCCAGCGGATCGATTCGATGTCCAGGTGGTTGGTCGGCTCGTCAAGGAGCAGAATGTGCGGGTTGCCGAAAAGCGCCTGGGCGAGCAGCACGCGCACTTTTTCGTTACCGGTGAGATCTTTCATCTTTTTGTCGTGCAGCTCGGCCGGGATGCCCAGCCCGGTGAGCAGTTCAGCGGCGTCAGCTTCGGCCATCCAGCCGTTCAGCTCCTCAAACTCCGCTTCCAGTTGGGACGCGCGCATGCCGTCCTCCTCGCTGAAGTCCGGCTTCATGTAGAGCGCGTTTTTCTCTTCCATGATTTCATAGAGGCGCTTGTGCCCCATGATGACGGTTTTCAGCACCTCGTATTCGTCGAACTCGAAGTGGTTCTGTTTCAGCACGGCGATCCGTTCGCCGGGCGTCACCGAAACGTGTCCGCTGGTCGGCTCGATTTCTCCGGCGAGAATTTTTAAAAACGTGGACTTCCCGGCGCCGTTTGCGCCGATCAGGCCGTAGCAGTTGCCGGGTGTAAACTTGATAGAGACGTCTTCAAACAGGACGCGCTTGCCGTAACGCAGCGTCACGTTATGTGTGCTAATCATCGCAATACCTGCCTTTTTCCAATCGTTCAAACATTTATCTTAGCAGAACCTGTTCTGTTTTGCAAAAAGGCAAGTCGATCGGGCGTCGCGACTTCGCCGGCTGAAACAGCAGACGCAGCGGACAGCGGCACGTTCCCTTCCTACGCTGATAGAACAACGGCATCGCGGGCACACTACCGATACAGCTCATGCCAATCGCGGAAAGGGGTGGAAACAGATGTCCAAGCATAACGGAGTCAAAAACGAACAAGGCGACAAGGAAAATCCGTCGCAAACCCGGTCCTCTACTACGATCGGTAAAGAAGAAACGCGCTCCAAACAGCGCGGGGAATAACGGTCATAAAAAACCGGTCCGCACCGCAGACCGGTTTTTTCATGTTCTTCTCCTAACCGTTTGCCCGCAGAGCCAGCGCGGAGGCAGCCGGCAGCGCCGCCTGGACAAACCGGTTCTCCGGCTCCACGTAGACATACACGTTGCGCAGCGTAATGTACAGGGTGTCGCCCGTCTGGACGTTCAGCTCGGCAAATTGCTGCAGGGTCACTTCCGCTTCCAACGTCTCCTGGGTATCCAGCCGCTTCAGCTCCAGCCTCATGAGCGACCCCAACGCGTAGATGTGCCGCACCTCGGCAGCCAGGCTCTGCGCGTGCTGCGGCGTCCGGCTGAGCTCCACATCGTGCGGACGGACGTAGCCGACGGCTGGAAGTTCCTCGGATTGATTGGACCATTCCGCCGTAAACTCCGCATTCCCCAGGGTCACTTTGCCGCCGCGGATACGCCCCTGAAACAGGTTGACCCTGCCGAGGAAGCCGTAGACGAACGGATTGGCCGGTTGGTGGTATACCTCCTGCGACGAGCCGGTTTGCTCCACCCGCCCTTCGTTCATCACCACCACACTGTCGGCCAGCTCCAGCGCCTCTTCCTGATCGTGTGTAACAAACACGATCGTCAGCTTCAGCTTTTCGTGCAGGCGGCGAAGCCAGCGGCGCAAATCCTGCCGTACTTTGGCGTCCAGCGCCCCAAACGGTTCGTCCAGCAGGAGATACTTCGGCTCGACAGCCAACGCCCTGGCCAGCGCGACCCGCTGCCGCTGTCCGCCGGAAAGCTGGGACGGATAGCGGTGGGCCAATCCCTCAAGCTGAACCAGGCGCAAGAGTTCATGGACCCGTTCGCGTATCTCTTCTTTTGACGGCCGGAACTTGCGCGGGCGGACGGTCAGGCCGAACGCGACGTTGTCAAAAATGGTCATGTGCCGAAACAGCGCGTAATGCTGGAAGACAAACCCGACGCGGCGCTCTCTCACGTCGCGATGCGTGTTGTCCTCCCCGTTGAAGTAAATTTGCCCTCGGTCCGGCGACTCCAGACCGGCAATCAACCTGAGCAGCGTCGTCTTGCCCGAGCCGGACGGCCCCAGCAGCGCGACCAGCTTGCCCTCGGGAATTTCCAGGCTGACGTCTTTGACGGCCGTAAACGACCCGTATGATTTGGTGATGTTGACCACTTTTATGCTCATCAGCTAGCCTCTCCCATCGCATGAAACTGAGGTGCCTCCGCCTGCTCTTGCCGCTCTGTCTTCCATTCGATGACGCTTTTTACCACCAGCGTCACCAGTGCCAGGGCGGCCAGCAGCGTGGCGACGGCAAACGCGGCGACAAAGTTGTACTCGTTGTACAGAATCTCCACATGCAAGGGCAGGGTGTTGGTCTGACCGCGAATGTGGCCGGAGACGACTGACACGGCGCCAAACTCTCCCATCGCCCGGGCGTTACAGAGAATCACACCGTATAACAGCCCCCACTTGACGTTGGGCAGCGTGATGCGGAAAAACGTCTGCCAACCGTTTGCCCCCAGCGACAGCGCAGCCTCCTCCTCGTCCTTCCCCTGCGCCTCCATGACCGGGATCAGCTCACGGGCGACGAATGGAAAGGTGACGAACGTGGTCGCCAACACAATCCCCGGCACGGCGAAGATGATTTTCAGATTGTGCGCCTCCAACCAGGGGCCAAACAACCCCTGACTGCCGAACAGCAGTACGAAAATCAATCCGGAGATGACCGGCGAGACGGCAAATGGCAGGTCGATCAGCGTCAGCAGCACGTTTTTTCCGCGGAAGGAAAACTTGGCGATCGCCCACGCCGCTGCCACCCCGAACACGACGTTGAGCGGGACGCTGATTGCCGCCGTCAGCAGGGTGAGCTTGACAGCGGCGAGCGTATCCGGATCGCGCACCGCTTCGAGAAACACGTCCACCCCCTGGCGGAAGGCCTGGGAAAAGACCGCGATCAAGGGAACGATCAGAAACAATCCCAAAAAGACAAGGGCAGTGCCGATCAACAGCCAGCGCACGACAACAGGTTCCGTCTGTTTGGTCAAAGGTTATCCCTCCGATCGGGCAGCGTTCAGTTTATTCGTCTTCCACTGCAGGTAATTGATCACCAGCAGCATCACAAATGAAGCGACCAACATGACAGAGGCGATGGCCGTTGCCCCCGTGTAGTCGAACTGCTCCAGCTTGGTCATGATCAACAGCGGCACGATCTCGGTCTTCAGCGGCATGTTTCCGGAAATAAACACGACGGAGCCGTATTCACCCAGTGCTCGCGCAAACGCCAGCGCGAATCCCGTAACCACCGCCGGAAGCAGATGAGGCAGTATCACGCGGGTAAACGTCTGCCACCGCGTCGCTCCCAGTGTCGCCGCGGCTTCTTCCACTTGTCTGTCCAAGTCTTGCAGGACCGGCTGGACGGTTCGGACCACGAACGGCAGTCCGATAAATGTCAGTGCCACCAAAATGCCCAGCGGTGTATAGGCGATTTTAATCCCCAAGACGGCAAACCACTGACCGATCCAGCCGGTTTCCGCATAAATGGTGGCCAGCGCGATCCCCGCCACGGCGGTGGGCAGGGCGAACGGCAGGTCGACGATCCCGTCAATCACCCGCTTCCCCGGAAACTGGTACCGTGCCAGCACCCAGGCCACGAGCACGCCAAACACCGCATTCAGGCACGCCGCGAAAAAGGAGGTCAGGAAACTGACCTGAAACGACGCGATCACCCGCCGATTCATCACCGTGTCGACAAACTGGTCCCACGTCATGCTGGAGGTCTTCAGGAACAGGACCGAGAGCGGGATCAGCACCAGCAGGCTCAAGTAAATCACGGTATAGCCCATGGTCAGACCAAATCCGGGCAAGACCCCTCTGGTTCGCTTAGATTTGTTCATGGATGGCACTCCCTACAACAACAAAATCGAGATAATCAAGGTTGGTAAATCTGGTCAAACACGCCTCCGTCCGCAAAATGGGTCTTCTGGGCGTTCTCCCAGCCGCCGAACACTTCGTCGATGGTGAACAGCTCAATGTCGGGAAACTTGTCTTGATTTGCCTTTCTCACTTCTTCGGAACGGGGACGGTAGTAATGCTTGGCGGCCAACTCCTGCCCCTCTTTGCTGTAGAGGAACTGGAGATACGCTTCGGCAACCTCACGCGTGTTGTGTTTGTCGACGTTTTTGTCCACCACCGCGACGGGCGGTTCCGCCAGGATGCTGACAGACGGATTGACGATTTCAAATTTGTCCTTGCCCAGCTCGTTGATCGCCAGGTAGGCTTCGTTTTCCCAGGCGAGCAGCACGTCGCCGATGCCCCGTTCCACAAAGGTGGTGGTGGCGCCGCGCGCGCCGGAGTCGAGCACCGGTACGTTTTTCAACAGGGCGGTGACAAACTCCCTGGCTTTCGTTTCGTCGCTGTTATGTTTCTTCAGCGCATATCCCCAGGCGGCAAGATAATTCCAACGGGCGCCGCCCGATGTTTTGGGATTGGGGGTGATGACAGAGATGCCCGGCTTCACCAGATCGTCCCAATCCTTGATTTGTTTCGGGTTGCCCTTGCGCACCAGGAAGACGATCGTGGATGTGTACGGCGAGCTGTTGTCCGGCAGGCGTTTCTGCCATTCAGCGGGCAGCAGGCCGTATTGGGCGATGGCGTCGATGTCATAGGCCAGAGCCAGCGTCACGACATCCGCCTCCAGACCGTCGATGACGGAGCGGGACTGCTTCCCCGATCCCCCGTGAGACTGCTTGATAGTAACGATCTGTCCCGTTTTCTCGTTCCAATACTTTGCAAAGTGTTCATTGATATCCTGATACAATTCACGGGTCGGGTCGTAGGAGACGTTGAGAAGCTCGACACCCGTACCGGAACCAGTCTGCTCTCCACCCGACGCCCCGCCACAGCCGGCCAGACTGAACGCCAGGACGATTGGCAGCAGTGATTTGTAAAACGGTCGGCGAACATGTTTCGAATGGTCCATGCCTGTTACTCCCCCAGATAAAGTCATAGTAATTTAATCGGAATTATATGTATTGTATTTCCGCTTTTTTCTCCCTGTCAACCCTTTTTTCCCCCATAATCCAGTCGGGCACCAGTGACGTCAATTTACCCTATGCGTCCAGCATGGGCAGCGTTCGTCTCGGCACGCGAAAAAAATACGACACCCTCTGTATGGGTGCCGCAAAGATGCAGACAAGGTCCGCTGCGCTAGGTGATGGGGCCGCGAACAGCCGATGCAGTCTGTCCGTTTACGCTTGTCCTGCCGACAGTCTCGATTCAAATGCCGCGCGCCAACTGTCAGACAGTTCCTTTACCGCCAGTATCCGCTCGATGGCGGCGCGGTTGCCCTTGTCGTGATACCTGATCCGGTTGACAAAGGCGACGCTTACCTCTGCATGCTGCCGCTCAAGCAGGCGAAACGGCATGTCCGTCCCGATCAGGCCCGGCTGCAGCACGCGGAAGTAAAAGCCGCTGAATCCGGTCTGCTGCACGAGATCTACCAGATCGGTCCGTCCGTACCTGACGTTTAGTTTGAAACAGGGACGGCGCGGCTGGCTCACCTGCACCACCGCCTCCCCCAATTGAAAGATGTCCCCGATGCAGACCGCTTCTTCTGTCAGCCCGCGAACCGTGATGTTTTCCCCGAATGCAGCGGGAATCAAGGGCTGTTTCAGCACGTTTTCCCAATGCGGATAATGATCGGCGCTGTAGACACAGAGGGCCTTGTCGGGGCCGCCGTGGTAGCGCAGGTCAGCCTGCCCGTCACCCTCCAACTGCGTCCAGTCCAGATAGACGGGACCATTTACCGGCTGTTTGAATATGCCGGTGCTCAGCTCCTTGCCCTGATAGGTGACAGACTGCGGCTTTCCTGCATTGACGGATACCACTTCCACAAAGACCACCTCCCTTCCATTTTCTGCTCATTGTACCACAGAGGCCATCCCTCTGAGTGTAAAATTCGAATCCAATAAAAACACCCTTGACCCTGTCATGACAGACAGGCGGTCAAGGGTGTTACTGCTTGGGAATCGGTCCGGAAGACTTACTGGACACCGCTGCTGCCAAACCCGCCAGCGCCGCGCTCCGTCTCATCAAGCTCGTCCACGACTTCAAACTGTGCCAATGGGACGAGGGCCAGCACGCCCTGGGCGATGCGGTCGCCTTTGCGGATCAGATAGGTGTGGCTGTCTACTTCCCGGTCAACTTTCACCGTTTTTTCACTGACGTCCAGGCAGGTATCGCCGATTTCGCCGGACGGCATGCGGGTGTTGTCCATCAGCACGCACACTTCCCCCCGGTATCCGGCGTCTACGGTACCAGGTGCATTGCTGATGCGCAGTTTTGTCTTGGCGCTGATGCCGGAACGAGGCCGCACCTGCAGTTCGTAACCATCCGGCAGGGCAAAGGCAAGCCCTGTGGGGATCTTTGCCGTCTGCCCAGGCGGTATCAAGACATCCTCCACTGCCACCAGGTCGAAGCCGGCGTCAAACGCCCGTGCATAGCGGGGAATGACGGCGTCTTGGTGCAGCAGTTTGATTTTCACCGGTGCAACCAGCCGTTGATTGATTGCGATTGTGCTCATAACATGTCTCTCCTTGTACATGGATACGTGATTTACCTACCATTACAGATCGCTGCATGCAAAGCCGCTCGATGTGGTACAAAAGATCGCTTTAGAAGTCGATCTGCATCACTCCCGCACCTTGGCGGCACACAGGTATGTAATCCGGTTCCGCTCGCGCACCATCCAGAGAAAAAACGGACTGGCGAGATGTCGTAAACCATTTTCATAGTGTACAGGATGCCGCTATCCCTCGCAAGCAAGCGGATCATATTTTCGGACACTTTTCCAGTGTGCTTGTCAGCAAAGCGTCAGAAGAATTACAATCAAATGGTGAGTTGAGAATAATCTGGAAGGAGTGGGGTCGTGATCCAGTTTTCCAACCGTCTGCTCACCTCCCTGTCCGCCGCTGACAGACAGATGTTGGTGGAGACGGCCAACCGCGCTTTTCCCCACTGCGACCAAACCGCCTACCTGGCGGAGCGCTTTCCCCTGTATGACGCAGTGCTGATGGCCCATGACGAAACCGGACTGGCCTCTTTTCAATTGATACAGCGGTTTCAGACAGACCACGGCCGGTTTGTCTACCTGGGCCCCTTGTTCTCCCTGCGGAAGGCCTATCTGCCGATGCTGCTTCATTTCTTCCGCAGCGCAATGGACACCTGGCCGGACGAGCCGCTTCACTTCATGGCCGAACTGCAGAATCCCGCCCTGCTGCTCGTCTGCAAAACCCTGTTTCAGCGGTCGTACCCGCTGCTTCACACCCGCGAAATTCCCCCGACCGTTCGGCAAACGGCACAGGCATTCGTCGAACGGATTGGGCATATCGACGGGTTTAGGCCGGACAACCTCACTTCGCGCAGCAGCCATACCCTGTACCGCCCGGCGGTTGGCTTCGATGCAGTAATGAGCTGGCTGCACGCCAGGGGCGTACGGATGGACCAAGGAGACAGCCAGATCCTGCTGCTCATCTGCCCCGCCGATGCTTCATCCCGCTCCCGGCTCATGCAGGAGTTGGAACGCGGCCGGCTGATGCTCGCGCACTGGGAGCGGTTTCGTCCGGTGATGCTACGAAAATTTAAGGAGGGCGCTGCCCGTGACTGACCTGTATTTTGCACAGATTCGCGAAGACAGCATGGTGGAACGAACGCTTGCGGACCGGTACCGTCCGAAAACGGTCGCCGTCATCGGGTCCGGGGGGTGTACGGCGTTTTCCCTGCTGCGCGACGATGTGCAGACGATTTACGCGATCGATTTCAACCCCGCTCAGGCCGCGCTGATTGAATTGAAAAAAGCGGCCATCGGGACCATGAGCCGCGAGGAATACCTGGCGTTCGCGGGAGAGACGGACGGAGCAAGAGAGTCGGACGGATCGGATCGGCAGGAAACGTACCGCCGCCTGGCGCCGCTGCTTCCCGATTACGCCCGCACTTTTTGGGACAGTCATCCGCACCTGCTGGCGCTCGGCGTGAACCAGTGCGGCGCGACGGAGCGTTTCTACCGGTTCATCAGCCAAAATATTCGCTTCAACCTCTACGGCGACGAGGTCTGGCAGGAACTGCTTTCCTGCCGCACCTTGGACGAGCAGGCCGCCTTTCGCGAGCGCTACCTGAACACAGACGCCTGGCACACAGCCGTGCGTCTTTTGCTGAGCAAAACCACCCACCTGCAGTTCTTCCCTGCCCACATGTTTGCCCAGGCCAGGGAACAGGACTTTGGCGCATTTTTTGAGGCGATGTTCAATAGAGAGCTGGAGCGACGGTTGATTGGCCACAACTATTTTTTCACCCAGCTCATGTTTGGAACGTACCTGCTCGACAGACCGGAAGGAGCTCCCCACTACCTGAGCGAGGAAGGCTATGCCTCGGCGAAGCGCAACCTTTACAAACTGCGGGTGCTGCCGCTCTCCCTGCAGCAGGCACTGCCACAAATGCAGGGCATCGACGCCTTTTTCCTCTCCAATGTTTTCGACTGGTCGGACGAAGCACAGCGTGCGGCGATTTGCGCCGCCGTGCTTGAAGCCAAAAGCAGGGAAGCGGTCCTGCTGTACCGCAACATGCTGTCCGCTCCTCCCCTTCCAGAGGCATTTTACGAGCAGCTGGCAGTGGACGAAGCGTGTTCCCGTGAGATGACCGACCTCGATCGGTCGATGATGTACCAGCGCATTACCGTGGGTGTGCTGAAATGAACTACTCGACATCCCCATTGACGAGGGAGCACAACGACGCACTGCTGGCCCTGGCCCATGCAACGGATACGGGCAGCGACCTGTTTGTCGTAGATCGCTCGCCTGATTTTTTCCGGCTGGGCGAAAGCTGGGGGGAATCGCGATACACGGGGCTGTGGCGCGGCAGCCGTCTGATCGGCTGCTTCGGGGTGACGAAGCAGGTCCGCTTTCTGAACGGCCAGGCAGAGCCCGTATTCTACCTGCACGATGTCAGGATTCATCCTGATTTTACCGGCACGCGCGCCTTTCAGCGGCTGGCGGGTCATGCTACGGAGAGTCTGGGCCAAGTGTGCCGCTGGGTGTTTGCCGTCGTCCTGGACAGCAACCGGCACCGCTCGCCGCTGACACGGGCAAACAGCTTGTTCCCGGAAGCGGTCCCCATCGGCCGCATCGTCCACCTTGGCGTGCCGCTGTTCTGGCCGATGGACGGAGACTGGCGTCGTGTAACTCCGATTGACGGCGAGGAAGCGTGGTCCTGTTACGAGCGCTGGTCAGCGGACACTGCGTTTGCGTACGCCGACCGCGACCGTTTTTTGCGCCGGGATGGCTGGTTTTTGGGCCTGCATGATGGCGGCAAACTGCGCGCCGTCTGCAAAGTCATCGACCAATCATCGGAGCGCCGACTGGTCGTCACCCGTATGCTCCCCCTTCCACTGCGCCTGATCCATGGTGCCTGTCGGTGGCGCGGGATCGCAGCCCTGCCTGGTCCCGGAGCGCCGTTTCTGCACGCCTACCTCGCCTATTACGCCAGCGCGGACGGAGAAGACAGGCGACGGACGTTTTTCGCCTATCTGGCCCGCTTTCACCGGCAGGCGTACCCTTATGTCTTTACCGGCGTCTCCCCGCAGCTGGCGGAGAGGTATCGACACCCGTTGTTTATCAAGCTGCGCTCCACCGCCTACGCTTACGGAGATGTCCCGTCCGGCCTGGCGCTGGGCGCCTATGAACTCACCTTGCTGTAGGAGGTATTCTATGACAAATGCATATACGGAAGTAAAGCAGCTGGCCGAGCAGCTCTTTGCCCGGCACCAGGTGGAGCGGCATCCGCTGTTTCTCGCGCTGCACGACCGATCGTTTTCCCCGGCGCAGGCCAAGGAAGCGGCCTTGCAAATCTATCACGTCGTGGAGCATTTCCCCCGTTTTTTGTCCGCCATCCTGACCAATCTGCCTGACTACCGGCTGCGCATGCCGCTGGTGGACAACCTGTATGAAGAGCACGGCCGGATGAATGAAGCACATGTGCACCTGGAGACGTACAAGCGCTTTTTGCGCGGCATCGGCGTGACAGACGCCGAACGGGACGTGAGCCGTCCGATCATTCCCGTACTGGCGTACAACCGCGCCATCACCGATCTTTGCCTGCATTACCCGTTCCCGGAAGGGCTGGCCGCCCTGGGTGTGATCGAAGAGATCGTGGCCCGCGTCTCTCCGCTCGTCGGCGCCTACGCAGCCTCTGCGTACGGCAATGCGGCTGATTTGGCCCATTTTACCGATCACGAAATCCTGGACGTGACGCATGCCAACGAAATCTACGAAGTGGTCGCCCAGGTGTATTCCGGCGACAACAAGCCGCTGGTGGAACGCGGCATGCAGTTGGGCATGTACTACCACACCCGGCTGTATACGGACATTTTGGACCATGTGCAGTCGTTTGCGGCTCACTTGTAACCGGCGGACATCAAATGGTCACATCCTTCCTGACATTTTTTTCGGCATTTATCAACGCAATGTGATATAATCACTGTTGCGTCAAAAATTCAATAAGAATAAAGGAAGGGTGAATTGTACCTTGCAAGTACAAAAGCCGTATCGTGTGCTGCTTTACTACAAGTACGTCCAGCTTGACGACTACGAGGAATACGCGGCGGAACACCTCAAGTTCTGTAAAGAGATTGGGCTGAAAGGACGTATCATCGTCGCACCGGAGGGCCTGAACGGCACGGTGTCCGGCACCATCGAACAGACCGACGCGTACATGGAATTCGTTCGCAAGGATCCGCGTTTTGCGGACATCTGGTTTAAAATAGATGAAGCAGACGGACATGCGTTCAAGAAAATGTTTGTTCGCCCGAAAAAAGAGTTGGTCACCTGGCGTCTGGAAGACGATTTCAGTCCGACCGAGCTGACGGGTAAGTACCTGACGCCGAAAGAATTCTATGAAATGATGCAGCAGGACGATGTGGTCATCATCGACGGCCGCAACGATTACGAGTACGAACTGGGTCACTTCCGCGGCGCCATTAAGCCGGACGTCCGCGCTTCCCGCGAGTTTCCGAAGTGGATCCGCGAGAATCTGAGCCAGTTCAAGGACAAGAAGGTGCTCACCTACTGCACCGGCGGCATCCGCTGCGAAAAGCTGACCGGTATCCTGCTGAAGGAAGGCTTCAAGGATGTGTACCAACTGCACGGCGGCATCGTCACCTACGGCAAAGACCCCGAGGTGAAAGGGCGCCTGTGGGACGGTAAATGCTACGTCTTTGACGAGCGCATTTCCGTGAAGATCAACCACACCGAGGAAGACGTTGTCATCGGCCGCTGCTACTACTGCGGCAAACCGGAAGACCGCTACGTCAACTGCGCCAACCCGTTCTGCAACAAGCAGCACTTCTGCTGCCCGGAATGCGAAGTGAAATACAAGCGTTCCTGCTCCGACGAATGCCGCGAACATCCGCGCAACCGCTACGTGGAAGAGGAAAACGCCAAGCTGCAAGCAGCCGGCTCTCAGGCGTAAACAGGCAAACAAGCTGATCTCGTGAATGAGATCAGCTTGTTTTTTTGCCTATGAGAGCATCTGGCTGCGCAGCCGTTCCTCCCCCATCCTGACAAGTAAAGGTTCGCTATTGTTTAAGGGGCAGCGTAACGGTAAAGGCCGCCCCTTCCCCCGGTTTGCTCGTCACGCTGATGGTACCGTGATGCATGTCGACTATTTTCTTCACGATGGACAGACCGAGCCCGCTGCCGCCGCTGGAGCGATTGCGCGATTTGTCCGCCTTAAAAAAGCGTTCGAACAAATGCGGCAGATCCTCCTCCGCGATGCCGATGCCGGTGTCGGCAACGCACACGATCACATGCTGCCCGTCCTGCTCCAAACGGACGGAGATGCTCCCGCCGTGCGGGGTAAATTTCACGCAGTTG
Source organism: Brevibacillus sp. MCWH (assembly GCF_013096935.1). NCBI lineage: Bacteria > Bacillati > Bacillota > Bacilli > Caryophanales > Paenibacillaceae > Brevibacillus > Brevibacillus sp. MCWH. The sequence continues at coordinate 168,876 of NZ_SDLF01000004.1, forward strand.
TGCAGCAGATTGACCCACACCTGACTCATCAGTTCTTCATCGGCGACGACGTACACTTCCTCCAGGGACACGTCCATGTCGATCGCTTTGTCCGCCCACTGCGGTTCGCAGGCGAGGATCACTTGCCGCAATTGCCGGTCCAGGCGGTAGCGCTTCGGCTCAAACGGATGATGGTCCGACTCCAGTGACGTGAGCTTCAGCAGGTTGTCGCTCAGCTTCGACAAGCGTTGGCATTCCGTCTCAATGATGCTGAGATAATGCAGGCGCTCCTCCCGGCTGAGCCGCTCGTTTTGCAGCGCCCGGGCAAACCCGCTGATCGAGGTGAGCGGCGACTGGATCTCGTGGGAGACGTTGGAAATGAACTCCTGACGCATTTTCTCCATTTGACTCAGCTCGACGGCCATATGGTTGATGCTCTCGACAAGCTGTCCGAGCGGATGGTGTTCGTCCGCCTTGACCTGCAGGTTGACGTTGAAATCCCCCTTGGCGATTCGACGCAAGGCATCGTACAGTGACTGCCACAACATTCTTTGTTTGGAGCGGATCAAGATGCCGATGGAAGCCATCAAAATGCCCGCCAGCACATAGCCGAGCATCACGGTGATGAGCTGCCTGACGTAATCGGGCATCTGCCTGGTCAGCCCGCCGGCGTACTGCGACATCAGGAAATAGACGGCCGACCAGCAGGCAGTAAAAAATCCCACCACAAACACGATGCCCGCTGCGTGGCGCAGGATTCTTTTTCCTTTCATGAGCGAACCTCCAATCGGTAACCAAGCCCGCGGATGGTGCGGATCCGAAACGAGTGCCGCTCTTCCGGAAAACGCTCGCGCAGGCGCTTGATGTGCACGTCGACAGTCCGCTCATCCCCTTCGTAATCGTATCCCCAGATCTGCTCGATCAACTCCTCGCGGGAAAAGGTCTTTCCTGGGTAACTGGCCAGTTTGAATAACAGTTCAAACTCCTTCAAGGGCAGAGTCAGCTGCTTGTCCCCCACCTGCACTTCGTAGGTCTTGCGGTCAAGCAGCAGTTCGCCGATCTGCACCCGCTGCGACACGGCGATCCGGTATCGTCTCAGCAGCGCTTTTACCCTGGCGACCAGTTCCAGCGGTTCAAATGGCTTGACCAGGTAGTCGTCCGTGCCCAATTGGAAGCCTTTGATTTTCTGCGACGTTTCTCCTTTGGCGGTCAGCATGAGCATCGGGGTGTCGTAAAGTTCCCGCAGTTCACGGCACAGCTGCCACCCGTCCATGTTGGGCATCATGATGTCCAGTATCACCAGATCCGCCCGGGTTGTTTCCAGGAGCACAAGCGCTTCCCTGCCATCGGCGGCCTCCAGGACGGAAAATCCTTCCTCCCTCAGAAAAACGCCGACCAGCTCCCGAATATGGGGATCGTCATCTACAACCAGTATGGTGGCCATGCTCCTCATCCCTTCCCCGCCTGGATTTGCGCCGCGGTCTGCTGATCGATCCGCAGCTGTTGGCTGGCAAATTCGCGATACATCGCATGAGTGGTGAACAGTTCCTCATGCGTTCCCCGGCCGGTGATCCTGCCTTTTTCCAGAAAGATGATGTGATCCGCGTCCATGACGGTGGACAGGCGGTGGGCAATCACCAGCGTCGTCCGCCCCTTCATCAGATTTTGCAGCGCTTTTTGCACCTCGATCTCCGATTTGCTGTCCAGGCTGGATGTAGCTTCATCCAGCATGAGGATGCGCGGATTGCGCAGCAGCGCCCGGGCGATGGCGATGCGCTGACGCTGGCCGCCGGACAATTTGACACCTCTTTCTCCCACCTGGGTGTCGTACTGGTCCGGCATCTCCTCGATAAAGTGATCAGCGTAAGCCATGCGTGCGGCGCGACGTAGTTCTTCCTCGCTGACCTCATATTCCATACCGTAACAGATGTTCTCCCGGATGGTTCCGGCAATGATCGGGCTCTCCTGGGAGACGTATCCGATCTGGCTCCGCCACGAATGGAGAGAAAACGCGTCGATCGGGTCCTGGCCCAGCCTGATCGTCCCCCCCGTCGGCCGGTAGTAACGTTCTATCAGCGAGAACAGCGTCGTTTTCCCGCTGCCGCTGGGCCCCACGATCGCCGTGACGCGCCCCGGCTCAATCGTGAAGCTGACGTCGTCCAGTACCGGTTCGCCCGCCTTGTAGGCAAAGCTCACATGCTCCAGGGTGATCGGCTGATGCGGGTCGGTGACCTCACGTCCGGCCGTCAGGTCTTCTTCTGCCGCTTCCAGCGTGGTAATGATTCGCTCGGTTGCTCCCCTCGTCTTTTGCAGATTGGTTACAAACATGGACAATTGGCTCATCGGGATGACGATTTGAAAGAGATACAGGATAAACGCGACCAGATCGCCTGCCGTGAGCGCTCCGGACGACACCCGCATGCCGCCGTACCCGAGAATGAGCACCAGCAGCGTCATCATGACGAGGGAAATAAACGGGGAGATCAGTGCGTGCACCGTCCCCTCTTTGATGCCGAGGGAAAGCAGATTGGTAATGCCCCGTTTGCCGTTTTGGTACTCGATCGCTTCCGCGTTTGATGCCTTCACCAGTCGAATCTCCGACAACACCTGGTTCAAGGTCGCGGAAAATGCTGCGGTCTCATCCTGCATCCCGCGGGAAATTTTGTGCATCGTCCTTCCCAGCGGCTTCAGGACCAGAATCGTCAGCGGAACGGCAGTCAGCATCAGCAGTGTCATTTTCCAGTCCAGAAAAAGCAGGATCGTTACCGAGCCGACGATGGAGATCGCACCGGTAAAAAAGTTGGTCAAGTGGTCCGTAATCAGTCCCTTGATGACTGCTGTGTCATTCGTCATCCTGCTGATCGTCTCGCCGGTCTGGTGGTCGTCGTAATAGGAAACCGGCAGAACGAGCAGCTTTTTCCACAAGCGGTCCCGCAGACCGGCCACCACGCCCTGACCGATCCGGTTGAGCAGGTAAATCGACAATCCGCCGGCGAGCGATTGGGCGAGAAAGGCAACCGTCAGCACGGCCACCTGCCCCTTGTCCAGCGACGCCAGCGAGAAGCTGTTGACGAGGTCTTTCGTGAACAGCGGAACGAACAGGCCCACGACGGTGGAAGCCACACTCAGGAACAGCGCGATGGCCAGCGGCAGTGCAGGAGGTTTCGTCTGTCTGATCAGATTGAGAAATGGGCGCCAGCCACCCGATTGTTGCTTCGACATGTTCTCCATCTCCTTTTGTAAAAACGTTTGCCGTGATCCTTACAACGCTTGGGGGACCGCCTGCACGGCCGGGTCCCTCACCAGACCGCCTCGCGGTTTCCTGTCTGTCATACGTGTTCACTCCTTTTCCACTCTTATGGCCGTGAACAGGATACAACACGTATATGAACGGAATGTGAACGACGCGGGCTCAACGCACAAGACTGCATGACCGGATGGCAGGTGTCGCCGCCACAGTCAGCTCTCCGCCAATCAGGCCGAAAACTCCGGTGTTCGTCTAAAAGTACGAACAAACCGGAGTTTTCTTACGCCAGTTTTATCGTTTTTTTCAATGTTCTTCGCCCGGACGATTGCGCTGATTCCAGCACGTTTCTCGCTTCGCGCATCCGCTCGAGCGCGAGCAGCCGGTCTAACGGAATGGGGCGGCGCATGTCCTGGGAACGTCGGGCGCATTCGCCCCCGTTTACAGCGTGGTCTGGGACGTCTCCGCTTTGTTCAGCTGTTCTTTGAACACGTCACCCAGCACCCCGATATCCACTTCCCATTTGTTCTCTTTGTAATACACCGTCGCCTTGGAGTCGCCTTTTTTCCCAATGATCCGGATGCTGGAAGTCTTCACTTCGTAGCTGCCGTCGTCATGAAACGTAATATCCGCGTCCTTCAATTCCGCCTCCAGAATCGGGACGACTGTCTTCTGCACCGCATCCTGCGTGGTCTGCACGGCTGTGCGTCCCATATCGATTACCTGCTCCGGGCTGAAATGAAAGACCAGCACGAGAATGACGCCGATCACTGCCATCACGGCGAACAGCCGAAACAGGCTCCGCATGATCCATTGAAAGGCGGCGACCACCACAATCAAACATATGACGATGGGCCAATAATCTTTGACGAGGTTGAGCAGCGAATCCACATCCATCACTCCTTTTATACCCATTCTGACCCAAACGGGGCCGTACCTAACCATGCCTCAGGTTCCAGTTGCATACTGCCAGAAGCTATTCCTATTATGAATGGTTGTAAACGGTCCGGTCAAATGGCACGGCACGTTCCGTTATGGACGATCGTGTGAAAACTGCTCCTTCCCGGCTGCTGTTTGTGCACAACCCGCCCATCCATGGTATCATGGTGTACTGTACGAACAGCATGATGGACAAGGAGAGTAACATGAACAGATTTCGTGCGTTTTTCAAGAACAAGTTTGTATTGGTTTGCATCGCGCTCGTTGCCTTCATGTATGTAAACAATACATCGCTGCTGGCCGAGAAGCGGACAGGCTCCCCCCTGCTGTTGGCTCATCGGGGATTGGCGCAGACGTTCAGCATGGAAGGCATCACCAATGACACCTGTACAGCCGCGCGCATCTTCAAGCCGGAGCATCCTTACCTGGAGAACACGATTCCGTCCATGGAAGCTGCCGTCAAGGCGGGAGCCGATATCATCGAGTTTGATATCCATCCGACAACGGACGGACAATTCGCCGTCTTCCACGATTGGACGCTGGATTGCAGAACCAATGGAAAAGGAGTTACCCGAGAACACACCCTGGATGAATTGAAAAAGCTGGACATCGGCTACGGCTATACGTATGACAACGGGAAAACGTATCCGTTTCGCGGTAAAGGCGTGGGCATGATGCCTTCACTCGATGAAGTGCTCGCTCATTTTCCCGAGCAGTCCTTTTTGATTCACGTGAAAAGCAACGACCCGGAAGAAGGCAAACAACTGGCCCGGTACTTGTCCGCACTGCCGGAAACGCGCCTGAAAAAGCTAGCGGTATATGGTGGAGATCAGCCGATCGAAGCGCTGCGCGAAGAGCTTCCACAGGTGCGCGTCATGTCCGTCGCGACGATGAAGAGCTGTTTACTCCCGTATATCGCCGTGGGATGGACCGGGTATGTCCCGGAGGCGTGCGCCAATACGCAGCTGCACATTCCGGAAAAGATCGCCCCCTGGCTGTGGGGCTGGCCTGACAAGTTCCTCAATCGGATGGATGCCCGCAACACCCGAACCATTTTGGTAGCGGGCGGCGGAGATTTCTCCGAAGGTTTTGATACGGTGGAAGACCTGACACGTTTGCCTGCCAACTACACCGGCGGCATCTGGACCAACCGCATCGATAAAATCGCACCTGTGTTCAAGACGCAATAGCAACCCTGCCGGAGATTGTTTGCATGAATAAGGGGCTGTCCCGAACCTGTTCGGGAAACCCCTTTTTTCTTCGTACAAGATGTGACTGTTTGTAAAGCCCCGCTGTCACAGCGCCGCTTGTGACGACTGCCGCTCGTCTCCGGGGTGCTGCCGGATGAGGTACAGGGCGTATTGAATCGGTTTGCGGATCGCTTCTCGGTACACCTGAGGCATACCCAGTTCGCGGAAGATTTCACGCCCTGGCTTGGGATTTACCTCGATCAGCCAGGCACGGCCGTCAACGTCGATGCCGATGTCCAATCCCAGTTCGATCATCCGGCCGAAGTGCTGTTCTATCGTCTCTGCCGTCTGGTAGGCCAACTGCTCGCAATCCGTGATGATCTCCTGCGCCCGCTGTTCGCCAAACCGTGAGCGCAATAACGTCTCGACGGGTACGGCTTTGCCGCCGCCGTGCAAGTTGGCTGTGGCGCTCTTCTCCCCGCCGACGCGCATGCCCGCGCCGGTGATGCTCCAGCGGCCGTTGCCGTCTTTTTGGATCAGCAGGCGCATGTCCACTGACCGTTTCGGCACCAGATCGAGACGAAGCCCTTGCTGAATAATCATCTTCTCGGTTTTCCACCGGTCGATCCAGCGCAGCAGGGCCGGAATGCGTCTGATCAGTGCAGACACTTTCGCCCGATCCTTGTTGCGCGCCAGAAGGCGGTACCCTTCCGCCGTCTTCTCCAGCCGGACAATTCCCCTGCCGCCGGTGCCGTTCAGCGGCTTCAGGTAGAGCAGCCGATGACGCGCCAGCATGCTGCGCAGATGCTTGTGGTTGTACAGCATCGCCTCTGGCAGCCAGCGGTGCATCCGCTCATCCCGCCGCAGGACCTCGTGCACTTTCCACTTGTTGGCCAGCCGGCTGTTGGCGTACCGAAAGCCATTTGTCCGGCGAAACGTGACGTACTGCCGAAACGCCGCCGTCGGCTTGTAGCGGTAGCGGTCGATCACCACGTCGGGACGGGGAAACACGCGGGCCTTCCAGCTTCGCCCATCCGGGACAAAACCGCGCACCTGCCTGCCGGACGGCGACACGTCCTGTGGCGCAAACAAAAAAACCGTACCGCCCAGCGCCCGGCCTGCCCGGATCAGCCGGCGAAAGTAGGCCGGCTCTGCAAATCGTTTTCCCTCCCGCCAGGTCAGGATGCCGATCACGGGTCGTCTCATCACACCACCCTCTTTCGATCCCTTCCCTGGCAGTGTATTCACCTAGCGGCGCATTGGCGCTTGACGCAAGGTCTGTTCCAAACGGAGCAAATCGTCCGGCAGCGGCGATCGCACCTCCATCGGCCGTTCGCCAAACGGGTGGGAAAAGCGCAGGACGGCGGCGTGCAGGGCCTGGCGGCTGATCATGCCGCCCTTTCCGCCGTACAGGGTATCACCAAGCAGGGGATGGCCCAAATGGCTGAGGTGGACGCGAATCTGATGGGTGCGGCCCGTCTCCAGCCGGCACTCCAGCTTGGACGCTTGCGCATACCGCTCCACCACGCGGTAGTGCGTAACCGCCGGATCGCCATTGGATGACACCCGGCGCCGATTGGGATGATGGCGGTCCTTGCCGATCGGTTGGCTGATGGTGCCGCTGTCCTGCTTGACCATTCCGTGCACGAACGCGATGTAGGTGCGCGAAATATTCCGCTCTCGCAACCGTTCGTCCAGGAGGGCCGATGCCAGGGCGTGTTTTGCGTAGAGAACGACCCCGGAGGTGTCCTGGTCCAGCCGGTGGACGTGACGCACCTTGGCTGCCACCCCCGTCCGCGCGAAATGGCCGGCGATCAGATGATCGAGCGTCCTGGTGTGACGCGGCTCCGTGGGATGGAGCAGCAGCCCGGGGGGTTTGTTTGCGACCAGCAAATGGTCGTCTTCGTACAAGATGTCTGCCGGTTCATTCAGCGGTGCGAGCCCCAGCGGTTCTGGTCGGCAGAGGCGGAGCCGAATCTCCTGTCCGGCTTTCGCCTCCGCAAGCTGGGCAGCCGGGGTGCCGTCCAGCAAGACCTCCTTGTGCTGAAAGAGCAGATGCACCTGCTTGCGCGGCAGTCTCCACTGCTCCCGGAGCAGCGCCCCTACGGACGCGGCGTCCTCCACGAGATGGCCGACCAGCCACTCCCCGTCTTTTTTCATGTGTATCATGCCGTCGCAACTCCTGGTTGGTATTCCATCCGGTTAGGCCTGCTTCAAGCCCTCGTACACTTCTACTGCGCGGTTCAGGAAGTGTTCGATTTCCTCCCGGCTTTTGCCCAGCTTGCTGACAAAGCGGACCAATTCCTTGCCGTTGGCAAAGGCGATAAAGCTGGGGATGCCGAAGACGTCCAGCTTTTGCGACAGTTCCGGCAGGGTGTCGCGGTTGACAGCGACCATGTCCAACTTGTCCTTGTAGGCTTCCTCAACTTCCGGCATGAACGGATCGATCCGGTGGCAGTCCGGGCACCAGTCCGTGTAAAACTTGACGACCACGGGTTTTTCCGAGGCGATGGCTTGTTCAAATTCTGCTTCGGTCTTGATTTCCTTCATTTCCAATCATCCTTTCTCGGATTTCGTGTGGATTTAGTGTATCACAGCCGCAGATGTTTGTCCCCGAAGGGTTGCACTTGGCTACATCGCGCTCCCCTGCTCCACCAGGGAACGGACAAACAACTCTGCCGGACGGGAGAGCGGCCGGTCTTTGCGGTAAGCGACGACCAGCGTGCGATACGGCCGTCCGGTCAGGCTCACGTAGACGGGCGGTGCCGTCGTGCCCGGTGCCAGGGAAATCATCTTGGGGGCAAACGAAAAGCCCATCCCCGCCGCCACCAGCGACTGCACCGTCTGGATGTTGCTGCTCTCAAAGACGATTCGCGGACGGAATCCGGCCTGTTCGCACAGGCGCAGCGAGATCGTGCGGAAGCCCTGCCCTTCTTTTAGCAGGATAAACGGCTGTCCGGCCAATTCGGCCAGATCTATTTCCTGCCGCTCCGCCAGCGGGTGCTGCGGCGGAACCGCCAGGTAAATCTCCTCGTGAATGGCGGGGATTACCTCCAGTGAGGGATCGGCGATCGGCATCGTCAACAGGCTGACGTCGATTTTTCCCCGGACCAGAAGCTGCTCCAGGTTGCTGGACGTCTCTTCTATTAGTTGCAGTTCGACGCCCGGAAACTGCCTGGTAAAGGCGGGGATGACCCGGGGCAGGACGTACGCGCCCGTAATCGGCAGACTGCCCACCAGAAGTTTACCGCTCTCGCCGACCGCGTAAGCGCGCATCTCCCGCTCCAGGGCTTCCGCCATATCAATCAGCGACTGGGCCACCTGAACGAAGCGCTGCCCCGCGTCTGTCAGCTCCACGTGCTGCGGCAGTCGATGAAACAGGGTTACCCCGAGCAGTTTTTCCAATTTGGCAATCTGCTGGCTGAGCGACGGCTGGGCCAGATGGAGCCGGCTCGCCGCCCGGGAAAAGCTGCGCTCTTCCGCCACTGCCAGCACATAACGAATCTGTCGTAATTCCATGAAGACCTCCCGATAGGCAAAAGCTATCCATCTCATAATAATTATATCTTTGAACTATTCCTAATGCCATGATACAACCGTGATAAGAGTTTTGCACGAAGGAGGACGACACATGAAACCCCGCACGATGTTTGAAAAGATCTGGGATGCCCACGTGATTCACGAAGAGCCTGGCAAACCCAGCCTGCTGTACATCGACCTGCACCTGGTCCACGAGGTCACCTCGCCCCAGGCGTTTGAAGGACTCCGCCTGGCCGGGCGCCGCGTCCGCCGTCCCGACCTGACGTTTGCGACGATGGACCACAACGTGCCGACGGCTGATCGTTTCAATGTCAAAGACCCGATTTCCCGTCAGCAAATGGAGACACTGACGAAGAACTGCGAGGAATTCGGCATTACGCTGGCCGACCTGAACAGCCCCGATCAAGGGATTGTGCACGTAATCGGACCGGAGCTGGGATTGACTCTCCCCGGCAAAACGATCGTCTGCGGTGACAGCCACACCTCCACGCACGGCGCATTTGGCGCTCTCGCCTTCGGGATCGGCACGAGCGAAGTGGAGCACGTGCTGGCTACCCAATGCCTCCAGCAAGCCAAACCGAAGACGCTGGAAGTGCACGTGAAAGGCGAGCTGGGCTTTGGCGTCACTGCCAAAGACTTAATTTTGGCGATCATTGCAAAATTCGGGACAGACTTTGCTACCGGTTACGTGATTGAGTACACCGGTGAGGCTATCCGCAAACTGACGATGGAAGAACGCATGACTGTCTGCAACATGTCGATCGAGGCGGGAGCGCGGGCCGGCCTGATCGCACCGGACGAGACCACGTTCGCCTACCTCAAGGGCAGACGCTACGCGCCGCAAGGGGAAGATTTCCTGCGTGCCGTCGAGCGCTGGAAACAGCTCCGCACCGACCCGGGCGCCACGTACGATCACCGCGTGGAAATTGACGCCAGCGAAATTGCGCCGCAAGTCACCTGGGGAACCAGCCCGGGCATGGGCACCGACATTACCGGCACCGTTCCTGATCCCGATTCGTTCCCGACGGAAGCGCAGCGCAAAGCGGCCAAGGACGCCCTCGCCTACATGGGTCTCACACCGGGCACCCCGATGACCGCGATCAAGATTGACCGCGTCTTTATCGGCTCCTGTACCAACGGCCGGATTGAAGACCTGCGCCGTGCTGCCGAAGTGGCAAAGGGACGCCGCGTCGCCCCGCACGTGCACGCAATGGTGGTTCCCGGTTCGCAAGCTGTAAAGCAGCAGGCGGAACGTGAAGGCCTGCACCTGATCTTCCAGGAGGCCGGCTTCGAATGGCGCGACTCCGGCTGCTCCATGTGTCTGGCGATGAACCCGGACGTGCTTCAGGAAGGCGAACGCTGCGCCTCCACTTCCAATCGCAACTTTGAAGGACGCCAGGGACGCGGCGGACGCACCCATCTGGTCAGCCCGGATATGGCGGCAGCCGCAGCCATCGCCGGCCACTTCGTGGACGTGCGCGAATGGAAACGTGAAGGCGTGAACAAGGAGGTCCTGCAATAATGAAACCGTTTGTCGTACACACCGGGATTGCAGCGCCGTTGGACCGCGTCAACGTGGACACCGACGCCATCATTCCCAAGCAGTTTCTCAAACGCATCGAGCGCACCGGATTCGGCCAGTTTCTCTTTTACGAATGGCGTTTCAACGCTGACGGCAGCCCGATCGAATCGTTCGTGCTGAACCAGCCCAAATACGCCGGTGCCACCGTCCTCTTGGCCCGCAACAACTTCGGCTGCGGCTCTTCCCGCGAGCACGCTCCTTGGGCGCTGCTGGACTACGGCTTCCGCGCCATCATCGCGCCGTCGTTTGCCGACATTTTTTACAACAACTGCTTTAAAAACGGCATCCTGCCGATCAAGCTGAGCGAAGACCAGGTGCAGGAGTTGTTCAGCCGTGCCACAACCCGCGACAACTACCAGCTGACGATCGATCTTAAGGAGCAGTTGATTACGGACGGCGCCGGCCTCTCCTATTCGTTCGAGGTGGACGAGTATCGCCGGTACTGCCTGCTCAACGGGTTGGACGACATCGGCATCACCCTGCAATACGAAGATAAAATCGCCGCCTACGAGGCGAAGCGGGAAACGTTTGCGTAAATCCACGCAAACCGGCGAAGGCATGGAGCACTCCGTGCCTTCGCTTTTTCATGTGACCATACCTCCAGCTTTTCCCACCCATCATAGTGCACAGCGGCCGGAAAGTAAAGATGGCCCTTATCGAGCTGTTCCCAAGAGCTGCCCAACGCTGACAACGTCCGCTTCAAACTCGTATCGACAAACCAACGCCGGGGCATGCCCCGGCGTTAATCACTGTTCGCTTTCCACGCTGCTCGTGATCCATTGTCACACTGCATGTTGTTTTTCAACTCTTCGCAGTCCATCTGTCACGCGGTTTCGATGCTGTCCGCAGCCTCCAGGCCGAACGCGCGAATCGCCTGCTCCCGCAGCTTGAACTTCTGGATTTTGCCGGAGGCAGTCATCGGGTATTCGCTGACGAACTGGATGTAGTGCGGAATTTTATACCGGGCAATCTTGCCCTCGCAGTATGTTCGCACCTCTTCCTCTGTCAGCGTCTCCCCTGGTTTCACCTTGATGCAGGCCAGCACTTGTTCGCCGTATTTCGGGTCCGGCACTCCGACTACCTGGACATCCAGCACTTTGGGATGGGTGTAGAGGAATTCCTCGATTTCACGCGGGTAGATGTTTTCTCCGCCGCGAATAATCATGTCTTTCAGCCGGCCGGTGATGCGGAAGTAGCCATCTTCGTCCATCGTCGCCAAATCCCCGGTGTGCAGCCAGCCTTCTTCATCGATGACTTTGGCTGTCTGCTCCGGCATATTGTAGTACCCCTTCATCACAAGATAGCCGCGCGTGCACAGTTCTCCCTGCACACCGGGAGGCACCGTCTCTCCGGTGACGGGATCGATCACCTTCACCTCCACGTCGTCATGGGGCTTGCCCACGGTGGAGACCCGCCGCTCAATGGAGTCATCCGGCCGCGTCTGGGTGATGACCGGTGAGGATTCCGTCTGTCCGTACGCAATCGTGATCTCGCGGATGCCCATTTTCTCCACGACGCTTTTCATCACCTCAATCGGACACGGTGAGCCGGCCATGATCCCGGTGCGCAGTGAACGAAGATCCCGCTCTGCAAACGACGGGTGGTTCAATTCGGCGATAAACATCGTCGGCACGCCGTACAAGGCGGTACAGCGCTCCTCCTCCACGACGGACAAGACCATCCCCGGATCAAAGGTAATCACCGGAACCATCGTGGCTCCGGTCGCCACGCAGGCAAGCGTGCCCATCACACAGCCGAAGCAGTGGAAGAATGGCACCGGAATGCACACCCGGTCCTCCATCCCCAGCCGCTGGCACTCAGCCACCTTGATGGCATTGTTGACGATGTTGTTGTGGGACAGCATGACCCCTTTGGGAAAACCGGTCGTTCCCGATGTGTACTGCATGTTGATGACGTCGTCCGGGTGCAGTTCCCGCTGACGAGCCGCCCGCTCTTCGTCAGGCACGGCTGCGCCGCGTTCCAGCAGATCGCGCCACAAAAACATGCCGGGCTGCCGCTCCTCCCCGATGTAGATGACGTTTTTCAGATGCGGCAGGCGTGCCGACCGCAATTGCCCCGGTTCGCACTCGTCCAGTTCGGGGCAGATTTCCCGGATCATCTCCAGGTAGCTGACGCCCCGGAACGAGTCGATCAACAGCAGCGTGGTGGATTCCGACTGGCGCAGCAGGTATTCCAGCTCGTGAACGCGATAACTGGTGTTGACGGTGACCAACACGCCTCCGATCTTTGCCGTGGCAAACTGGCTGATCACCCACTCCGGCACGTTGGTGGCCCAGATGGCGATGTGTTCCCCCTTTTGGATACCCAGCGAGAGAAACCCCCGGGCGACCTGGTCGCACACGTCCCGGAACTGTGAAAAGGTGTAGCGCAGGCTCCGCTCCTTATAGACCACGGCCTCTTTGTCAGGAATGCGGCTTGCCGTTTCGTCCAGCAGGTCACCGATCGTAATGGAACGCAACATGGAAAACACCCCTTTTCGTTTTATATGTCTGACTATTCTGTCTCTTGTAATCAATTCGATTTTTCGGCGGAATATTCCTTCCTGTCATACGCCTTTTCTCAACCGTTCTCCTGAGGGAAAGCCGATCCCATGACATCCAGAAAGAAAAAGCGTCCCTTTGTCGGAACGCTTTTTCCTCACTGCACCACGATTCGCTTCACCGCTTCCACCTTGTACGGCAGGTGATTGCTGTAATTCAGCTCAACCCGCAGCTCGTGCTCCCCTTTTGGCAGCTTTTTCAGCAAAAACTCCGGCTGGTAGATCATCCCCTTTGGTTCGCCGTTCAGGTACAGGTGTGCGTGCCCTTGACCGAACACAGCCTGGCTGGCATCACCCGAATCCTCGACAAATTGAAAGTTCTGGGTGAGCAGTTTGACTTCAGCTGTGTCTCCCTCCACCTTGACGTCCAGGTTGAGGGACGGCTTCGCGGCACCGGCCGGCGGATCAGCGGTCAGTGCGGATGCGGGGACGCTCTGATCTCCCGGGCTGTAGGGGTCGGATGCGTGCAGCGGGTCTTTGACCAGCAGGATGATGCCCGCCACCAGCACAATCAGAAAGACGATGCCGCCCAGGATCAGATTGCGCAGACTGATGATAAAGACCTTCATCGCTTACTCTCCCTTTCGCGTATGCTTGTCACCTATTGGTACATGCATACGCGAAGAGAGAAAAAATAGAAGCAAAACTTTTATCGGTAGTTGATAAATTGCACCTCAATCGGCAGGTCGGCCTTGCGGATGGCGGCGATCACCGCCTGCAGATCGTCCTTGCTTTTGCCAGACACCCGAATCTGATCGTCCTGGATCTGCGATTTCACTTTCAAGCCGGTCTCCTTGATGATGCCGGTGATTTTTTTCGCATTGTCCTTGTCGATGCCCTGCACGAGCTTCACCCGCTGGCGGACGGTCCCGCCTGCGGCAGGCTCCACTTTGCCGTAGTCCAGATTTTTGACCGGCACATTCCGTTTGACCAGTTTGCCGATGAGGATGTCTTTGACCTGGCCCAGCTTAAATTCATCGTCGGAGACCAGCACGATCTCCTCTTTCTCCAACGTGATGCTGCTCTTGCTGCCTTTGAAGTCAAAGCGGTTTTCAATTTCCTTGACAGCCGTGTGGATGGCGTTGGTCACCTCAGCCAGATCCACTTTGGATACGATGTCAAACGAACTTTCCTTGCTCATGCCTGCTCCCCTTCACCTGCATTTTCCATCCATTATAGCACAGCGATGGTCAGATTGCCTTGACCAGGCCGCCGTCGACAAGTAACGCCTGTCCTGTCACGTAGCTGTTGGCAGGGGAGGCCAGGAAGGTGACGACACGGGCGAACTCATCCGGTTGGCCGTAACGTCCCAGCGGAATCGCAGCCTCCGCCAGTCGTTTCACCTCGCCAACGTCTACCTGGAGCTGCTCCGCCCGCAACTTGTCCAGCGAAGCGACTCGATCCGTCGCAATGCGTCCGGGGCCGACCGTGTTGATGAGAATCCCGTCCGGGCCGAGCTCCACGGCCAGGCTTTTCGCCAGCCCGACAATCCCGGTGCGGAAGGTGTTGGACAGAATCAGGTTTTCCAGCGGCTGTTTGAACGACGAGGAAGCAAAATTGACGATGCGGCCGAACTGCTGCTTGCGCATGTGCGGCAGCACCGCGCGAATCGCCCGCACGAAGCTAAGCAGGTTCAATTCAAAAGCGGCGATCCACTGCTCGTCGGTCAGCTGATCAAAGGTGCCCGCTGCCGGACCGCCTGCGTTGTTGATCAAAATGTCCACACGGCCGAAGCGGGCGGCCGTCTCATCCACCAGCTTCTGGATGTCTTCGGCTTTGGTCACATCCACCAGCATCGCCAGCGGTTCTTTCCCTGTCTTGTCGATGATTTCCGCCCGAGTGGCGGCCAAAGCAGCTTCGTCACGGCCGCAGATGGCGACGTTCGCCCCCTCCGCCGCGAGCGACAGCGCCGTCGCTTTTCCCAGTCCTTTTGTCGAAGCCAGCACGATGGCCACTCTTCCCTGCAATTGCAGATCCATGTCAATTCTCCTTTCAGCTTTCGCAATGTTCTGGGATTTCATGTATGCCTTCATTCTACAGAAAAATCTGACCAATGCAAGCAAAAGGGAAGAGGCCGGACACTTTCCGGCCTCCTGGGTTGGCTAGGTGCAGGCGGCAGCCGTGGGCATGTGGATGCCAGCAGCAAGGGTCCCGGCTGGAACCCTTGCATTGCTTGCTGCCAACCGGTGCTGCTTACAGTTCGGTGGCAGGCATCTTGTTTTTCGCCTGCTGTTTGGCGAGCCGTTTGGCGTGACGGGCTGCTTTGCGGGCCAGTCGACGTTCCTTGACGCTTTCAAACAGGGAGTACAGGACCGGCACCAGGACCAGGGTGACCAATGTGTGGAAGATCAGGCCGGAAATGACGGCGGTTGCCAGCGGCGCTTCCAGATCAGACCCTTCGGCGAAAGCCAACGCCATCGGCAGCATGCCGAGAATCGCGGTCAGTTTGGTCATGATCACGGGCCGCACGCGGTCTTTCGTCCCCTGGAGAATTGCCTCCGTCAGCTCCATGCCGCGGCTGCGCAGCAGGTTGATGCGGTCGATCAGGAGAATGGCGTTGGAGACGGCGATCCCCACCAGCATGATGATGCCGATCATCGCCATTTCGCCGAGAATCCGCTGCGTCAGCACAAACCCGAGGATGACGCCGACCAGCGCCATCGGAATCGTCAGCATGATCAACAGCGGCTGGGACAGACGCCCAAACTGCGTCACCATGATGACGTAAATCAAGGCGATGACGCCCAGAAAGACGAAGAATCCCTGCGTCATGTTGGCGCTCTGCTCTTTCAATTTGCCGGCGATCTCCACCTTGTACCCGGCCGGGACAGCAAGCGCAGGCAGTTTATTCGCCACCTGGCGACCCACCGTTCCCAAATCGCTGCCCAGCAGTTCGGCGGACACGGTAACCATCCGCTCTCCCTTTTCACGGGCGATGGTGACCGGCGACTTGCTGTGCCGCCACTCCACCAGTTCGGAGAGCGGCACCTGCTCACCTGTATTGGAACTGATCATGATTTGCCGCAATTGCTCCGGATGCATCAGCCAATTGTCCGGCATTTTGGCGACCACATTTACCTCAATCCCGTCGCTCGTGATCGTCGTGACCGTCTGTTCCCCGATCATCATGCTGATCTGCTGCATCAGGGAGCGGGCATCCACCTGCATCCGGGCGAGCGCTTCCTGCTTGGGAATCAAGGTGATTTTCTCCTTGCCCTCCTTGAAATTGTTGCGGATGTTGGTCACGCCCGGGATCGTTGCCAGCATAGCTTCCACGTCGCCGGCGAGCTGACGCATTTTCTCCAGGTCATCACCGACGATATCCAGTTGGACAGGCGGCTCATTTCCCTGGCCGCCAAATGCGGTCGTGATGCTCTCAATGCCGGGAATCGCCTTGAGCCGGTCGTTGATGTCCTGGGTCAGCGCTTCCTTGTCGCGCTCCCGTTCCTTCTTCGGCTTCAGGGAGATGAACAGTTCCGTCTTCTCTTTGTTCCCGAAGAAAAAGACGTCTTTTACTTCCGGGATTTGCCGCAAAGATGCTTCCGCCGCAATGCCCGCACGCTGCGCATCTTCCAGACTGGACCCGGTCGACATGGTCATCGATGCAAACACCAGGTTTTCGTTCGTGTCAATGCTCTGCCCCATTCTGACAAAAGGCAGAAGGAACGTGGAGCTGACAAAGATGACAATGGCGAGGATGACCGTTTTCACCCTGTGGCGCAAAGCCACCTGCAGCAGTCGGTTGAACCACAGCACGATCGCGTGGTCCTTTCCTTGTCCCTCCAGTGACACGTTCTTGTCCTTGCTGAGAAACCGGTCGGAAAACACCGGGACGAAGAAAAATGCAGCAATGGTCGACGCCACAATCGCCGACGTGACCGTGAAGGCGATCGTCTGCAGAATCGGTTTCATCCAGTCTTCAAAGTCGGCAAAGACCAGCGGCAGAAAGACGATGATAATCGTCAACTGCGAAGTGAACACCGGGGTCAGCACTTCCCGCGTTCCTTTCACAATCGCCTGCTGCAGCGGCTCTCCTTTCTCCCGGAACTGATAAATGCTCTCCAGAACGACAATCGCCGCGTCGACGATCAGGCCAACCGAGAGGGAAAGTGACAGCAGGCTCACCATGTCGATGTTGTACCCGCCCCATTTCATCGCGATAAACGTCATCAAGGCGGACATCGGCAGCGTCGTGGCGATGACCAGTGTCACACGCCAGTTGCGCAGGAAGACAAACAGGATGATGATCGCCAGCGCCCCGCCGAGCAATACGTCCCGGCTGAGGTTGCTCACGGCGTGCTCAATGTAGGAGGCGGCCTCAAACATCACCTTGAGCTCGTAGCGTCCGTCGGCTTCGGCGTTGATCTGCTTCACGACCTCCTCCACGTTGCGTTGAAGTGTGATCAGATCGTGCCCTTCTGCACGCTTGACGCTGAGGTGGACAAAAATATTGCCGTTTGTCAGCGCGATCGAATCCTTTACCTTGCCGCGCAAATCTTCAACGGTGGCCAACTGGTCCAGGGTCACCGTCCCTTCCGGCGTGTCGATGTTCAATCGGTTGATCTCCTGTACGGTCGTGTACGTGTTGTCGATCATGATGACGGTGTCAAATCCGGGATTCTCCAGCATGCCGACAGCTTGTTTCCAGTTGGTCGCCTGGAGCTGCTCCATCACTGATGCGGTCGTCGTGCGGTAGGCGGCCAGCCGTTCCGGCCGCAGCGTGATGGCGATCTGATTCGCAAAACTGCGATCCGACACTTCCACTTCCTTGACCCCGGGGACGGATTCGATCCGGTCTTTGATCGCAGTTTTCGCCAAGTTGAGCATCGATTGCGGGTCCGCCCCCACCAGGGCATAGTCAATCAGGGCGTCGTCCCCGAAATTGGCCTGGGTGACGTTAACCGTGTCAACCGCCTTGGGGAATAAGTTGCGCAGGCGGCTCACCACGTTTTGCACTTCCTGCCTTACTTTGTCCCCTTTGCCTTCTTCGGCGATCACCGTGATGTTGACATTCCCGGTGGTGGTTGTGGACGTGTACTCTTTCACGTCAGGGATCGACTTGATCTCCTGTTCGATTTTCCTGGTGACCTTTTCTTCCATCTCCTCGGGCGGAAGCGATCCGCCGGAAACGTCGACGCTAATCCACGGGAAGTTTGTCTTGGGAACCAGTTCCACTTGAAAGCTGAACAGCGAGCCGAACCCGGCGATGACGATGACAAACGTGACCAGAAATACAATGAGGCGTCGCTTCAGCAGAAAGAGAATGGTCTTTTCCATGCGTTATTCCCCTTTCGCCTCCACTTTTTGCCCCTCAACGTAGAAGGTAATGCCGGCGCGCAGCAGTTGGTCGCCCGGTTTGACACCGGAAACGATTTCGATCTGATCGCCTACCAGTTGTCCCGTTTTGACTTCCCGCTTGACGATCACGCCGTTTTCCACCGCCATCACATAGTGCGTGGATTCACTCACGCCGACGCTTTCCAACGGTACGAGAAAACCGTTGATTGTACGCGGGATCTCCACTGTGGCCACCATTCCCCCGCGCCATATGCCTTTCGGATTGGGGACGGTCACTTCCACCCGAAACTTCCCGGTCTGCTTGTCGACCACCGGCGAGACGTAGGTGACGGTTCCCTCGTTCTTCTGGCCGTCTTCGCCAATGACCTGGACCTTGGCCTTCTCGCGGAACTGGTTGATTAGCTCATTGGTGACGTCCAGTGTCACTTTTACCTCCGACAAATCGACCAGATGGATGATGGATTCGCCCGGATTGGCCAATTCGCCCACCTGCTTGGAGACCTCCACCACCGTACCAGCGAACGGGGCGATGATTTTGGTGTCGTTCAGCGTCTTTTTCGCCCGCTCCACTTGACCCGCCGCCTGTTTCAGCGAAGCGTTGGCCATGGCGATGTCTTCAGGCTGAGCTCCCTTGAGCAGTTCGTCGAGGGTCAGCTTGGCGTTGTTCACGGCTAATTGCGCCTGGTCCAAGGCCCATTTCCGGTCGTTCCATTCGCTTTTGGAAATGGCACCGCCTTCGAACAGCTTTTGGCCTTGCTCATACTCCTGCTTGGCCTTCTCCAGCTGGTTCTGGGCGCTTTGCAGTTGCAAACGCTGCTGTTGAATCGCTTCTTCCGTCGCACCCTTCAACGTCTTGCTCTTGCGGGCCGCCGCTTCTTCCACCTGGCTTGCCGCCGCCTCCACTTCCTTCTGGTAGTAGCTGGCATCAAGCGAAGCCAGAAGCTGACCCTGGGCGATCTTCGCTCCTTTCGTCGCATGGATGGCCGCAACCGTGCCTCCCGTGCCAAACTGCAGGATGGCATCCCGCTTGGCTTCCACGATGCCGGTCACGGACAGCATGACGGGGTGATCCGGTTTCTTTACCGTCAACACCTGGACGACTTTGGCTTTGGCGGGCTGCTCTTCCGGCGGTTGAGCTGCCCCTGGTCCGCAGCCTGCGGTGATGACCAGCAGAGAAGCAAGAAAAATGGATGCGCGTTTGTTCACAATAATTCCCCCAAGTCTGTTACAATCATTTCCAAGGAACATTGTGCCAGGGGCCCCATATTATTCGAAACCGTCAACAGGTGGAACTTTTTCTCCTCCTCAAGACGGAGCCAACCCCGACAATGTCCCCAGAAGGGTAATACGTCGCGGATGGAAAATGATTACATCATTATTAAAAAAAGTTGGAACAAATTCGCGCTGCAGCAAAAAAACCGGGACACGCTGTCCCGGTTTTGCACATTCGTTTAGTTTGCTCCCGCCAATTGTTCCATCTCCGTGAGCATCTCGGCAAAGACGCTCAGCGCCTCGCGGATCGGCTGCGGCGAGGTCATGTCGACGCCCGCTTTTTTCAGCAGATTGAGCGGGTAGTCGGAGCTGCCGCTCTTCAAGAACTGCAGGTACCGCTCCACCGCCGGCTGTCCTTCTTCGAGAATTTGTTTGGCCAGCGATGTGGCCGCAGAGAACCCTGTGGCGTATTTGTAGACGTAGAAGTTGCGATAGAAGTGGGGAACGCGCGCCCACTCCAGATCAATCTGGCTGTCCACGACCATCTCCGGCCCGTGGTAGGCCACATTCAGCTCGCGGTAGATTTCGCTCAGGCTGTCGGCCGTGAGCGGTTCATCCTGTTCCGCCTTGGCGTGCACGGTTTTCTCAAACTCGGCAAACATGGTCTGGCGGAAGACAGTGGTGCGGAACTGCTCCAGATAGTAGTTGATCAGGTACATCCGCTGTTTTTTGTCCGTGGTCGTCTGCAACAGGTGGTGCATCAGCAGCGCCTCGTTCAGCGTAGAGGCCACCTCGGCGACGAAGATCTTGTAGTCGGCGTAGGTGTACGGCTGCGTCTGATTGGAGTAGTAGCTGTGCAGGGCGTGCCCCATCTCGTGCGCCAGGGTAAACATGTTGTTGACGTTGTCCTGGTAGTTCATCAGCACATACGGATGTGTCGTGTACGCTCCCCAGGAATACGCGCCGCTGGTTTTGCCCTGGTTTTCGTATACATCGATCCAGCCGCCGGCAAATCCTTCGGCGAGGACGCGGCCGTAGTCCTCTCCCAGCGGCCGCAGCGCTTCCTTGATCGTCTCCACTGCCTGCTGGTAGGGAATCTTCATCTCCACTTCCGGCACGATCGGCACGTAGAGATCGTACATGTGCAGTTCGTCCACACCCAGCATCTTTTTGCGCAGCGCGATGTAGCGGTGCATCAGCGGCAGGTGCTCACGGATGGTGGCGATCAGGTTGTCGTACACCGAAATGTCGACGTTGTCCGCAAATAGGGCGGCGTACAGGGCGGACGGGTATTTGCGGGTGCGGGCGTAGAACACGTCTGCCTTGACCGCAGATGTGAGCGAGGCGGCAATCGTGTTGCGGTGCTTGTCGTACGTGGCGTACAGCGCCTCGAACGCTTCCTTGCGCACACGGCGGTCCTTGCACTCCATGAACTGGACGTAACGCCCTTTGGTCAGTTCCACTTCTTCGCCGTTTTCATCGGTGATCATCGGGAATTTGATGTCGGCGTTGTTCAGCATCCCGTAGATTTTGGACGGCGCCGAAGCAATCTCGCTGACATTGGCCAGGATCGCCTCCTCCTCGGCCGACAGCGTATGCGGCTTGAAGCGGGTGATTTCGTCCAGCAGGATGCGGTAATGATCCAGTCCCGGCACCTGATTGATCCACGCTTCCAACTGCTCGGTCGGGATCGCCAGAATCTCCGGTTGTATGTACGAAATCGCTCCGTATACCTGCGTGCTGAGGGCGGTCGCCCGGTCGGTCAATGCCTGGTAGGTGCTGTTGGTGTTGTCTTCGTCACGCCGCATGCGGGCGTACACGTAAACCTGGTCGAGCGTCATCAGCAGTTCGTCCTGCAGTTTCAGAACGTCCAGCAGTTGTTGGCCGCCCTGCGACAGCGTGCCTTTCTTGGCTGCGATCTGCTCAGCCATCTCCTTTACTTTGCGGACGTCGTTCTCCCAGTCAGCGTCGCTTTTGTAGATGTCTTCCAGCCGCCACTTGTACTCAGCCGGAATCTCGCTTCGCTTCGGCAGGGTTTTGCTATTGTTCACCGCGATCACTCCCTTGTATTTTCTCTCCTTGGGGAACCCTTCCATAAGTGTATGGTAGCGCATTCTACCATTCGGTTCAAATAGCTCCGTACGCAAAAAGCTGACTTTTCTCGACGGAAAAGTCAGCTTCTGCCCACGCCGACATAGACGAAACCGGCTTTCGACAGCGCATCGGCCGGCCAGGCGTTGCGCCCGTCAAACAGCACGGGAGCGTTCATCACCGCCTTCACCTGCTGCCAGTCAAGGTCTACACACTGTTTCCACTCTGTCACCAGCACGGCGGCATCCGCAGCCTGGAGCGCTGCATACGGATCGGACGCGTACGTCACCTGAGGGAACAGCCGGGCGACTGCCGGAGACGCCACCGGATCGTACGCCGACACCGCTGCCCCTTCACGGAGCAAAACATTCAGCACTTTTAGGGACGGAGCTTCCCGGATGTCGTCCGTATTCGGTTTGAACGCCAGGCCCAGCACGGCAATCCGCTTGCCGTGCAGCGTCCCCAGCCGATCGCGCAGCCGAGCGATAAACCAGTCCGGCTGCGTCGCATTCAAATCCCGCACCTTTTCCAGGATGGAGAGAGAGACGCCGTGCTGTTTGGCCAGCTGCAGCAGGGCGATCGTGTCCTTGGGAAAACACGACCCGCCGAAGCCCAGCCCCGCCTGCAAAAACTCCGGCCCGATCCGGCTGTCCAGCCCCATCCCGCGGGCTACGGTCTGCACGTCCGTGCCCAGAACCGCGCACAGCCGGGCCAGCTCGTTCATAAACGAAATCTTCGTGGCTAAAAACGCGTTGGACGCGTATTTGATCAGCTCCGCATCGGCTCGCGTCGTGAACACGCGCGGTGCCTTTACCCCTTCGTACAACCGCTTGAGGACGGCAAACGCCTCATCCGCGTCGGCCCCGATCACGATGCGGGACGGCGAAAGCGCATCCTGTAAGGCGCTTCCTTCCCGTAAAAACTCCGGGTTGGACGCCACGTGTATCCCCCCGCAGGCGGCAAGCAGGGCGGCCACGCGATCGGCCGTGCCGACAGGAACCGTGCTTTTGATCACCACGGTGCGCTGCTTCGGCACATCCGCCTGCAGGGCGCGAATATCATCCACGGCGGCAAACAGATAGGACAGATCGGCTGAACCGTCGGCTGCTTCCGGCGTGCCAACGCAGATGAACAACACATCCGCATCGCGTGCGCCCTCCTTTAGACTGGCGGCAAAGCGAAGTGCGCCGCTGTCGATCGCCCGGGCCAACGCTTCCTCCAGACCAGGTTCGTAGATGGGGCAGATTTTTTGTTTCAAGCGGTTGATTTTCGCCGCGTCGACATCCACCCCCGTCACCCGATGTCCGTGCAAGGCAAAGGACACCGCCGTCGTCAGACCCACGTATCCCGTACCTACTACGGCTACCTCCATGCTTTCACCTCATCGCTGCTTTTTCAGTACGCGAAGATACAAGTCTTCCAGTTTTGCGCGCTGTTTCTCTATATCGTGGCGGCGCTCCACCTGTTCTCTCGCCCGGATCACCACGTCCGGCCATCGGTCCTGCTCCTTCAGCACGCGTTTGATCATCTTGGCCAGCTTGGCGACGGACCGCTCCGGCACGAGGTATCCCGTCTTGCCGTGTTTCACCAGTTCGGGAATACCTGCGTGATAGGTAGAGATGACTGGTCTGCCGACCGCCATGGCTTCCATCAGGACGTTGGGGATGCCTTCCTGATTGCCGTTTTTCGCCGTTTTGCAGGCGAGGACGAACACATGGCAGTTCGCCAGTTCACGCCCAACCTCGTGATGGGGCTGGGCGCCGCGCAGCGTAACAGCATGCTGCAGGCGGTGGCGTTTGATCAGGCGGCGCAGTTTCTGCTTCTCTTCCCCGTCCCCGACAATCGTCAGCGTCGCACGGGGATACTTGCGGCGAATGCGGGCAAACGCCTTGATCAGTGTGTCCATCCCCTTCTTTTCGGTCAAACGGCCGACGCTCAGCAGGCGAAACGCCCCGTCGACGACCGGCTGCGGAGGCTGCAGGGGAAATTTGCCCAGATCAATCCCCGAGCGGATCACGGTGATTTTTTTTTGCGGACAGCCGAGTCGGATCAGCTGCCGCTTCATGTGCTTGCTGACGACCGTAAACGCCTTTCCGTGACGAAACAGCCGCTTCAGCGCGCGGCGGTAGCGGCTGTCCTGTTGCACGCGTTTGGTCACGTCAAATCCGTGAAAGGAGGTGATCAGCGGCAGTTTCGCCTTTCGCGCATGCGGCAGCAGCTCCACTCCGGCCGTGCCAAACCGGGCGTGCAGGCAGGCAAACTTCTGTTTTTTCAGCCAGCCGGCAAGACCCTTAAACCGCCTGCGCACGTACACGGGCCAATAGGGAAAATCCTTGCGGTTGCACTGCCGCCGCGTGAGCACGACCGGCTGCACACGCTGGTGGCCAAGCAGTTGTTCGTAGATGAAGGTTTCGCTTTTCGGCAGGAATTTGCGCCGGTAAACAAGAACCCGATGCATGCGATGGCCTCCCGATTACATCTGTGAGCCGTTTTGAACGGTGCGCATGTGCTTGCGCTGCGGTTTGTGGCGGACAGACGAAGAATCCCTCCCACTGCCAACACATGGCCGGCACGGTCCTCATCTGTGTGACCGCCTCACTCGCTGCAGCTCCTTGATGATGAGATACCCGCCTTTATAGCCGTAGACGGGTTTGTACTTGCCCCCCCAGCGCGTGAGATAGTACTGAAAGGTCTCTCTGCGAAGCCGGTTCCGTTTCGATTTCATCTCCTTGTCGGTAAGCTGACCCCGGTGCTTGGTCCTGTTGTACAGCATGCGGTTGATCCACTTTACGGGATACCGTTCGATCAGCCGGAGAATCATTCGCCGGTCTTCCATGATCCGTCCCTCATACGGATCAGAGGTATCCCATCCTCCTACCTCCCGCAACGCCTCTACCCGATAGCACCGCGGCGCCACCATCCAGCGGTTGTACTGCAAAAAGTCGTATTTGTTGTGAAATTGCTTGTGGGTGATGATAAACGGATCGCAGCAGCGCTCGCGCTTGACCCGCCAGATTTTCACGTTTCCATAGAACAGCGCCGTGTTCTTCTTGTCTTTGCGGATGTATCGCTTCAGGATGGAGAGTGCCTCACGCGGCAGCCAGTCATCCGAATCCAACTGGACCAAAAACGGCGTATCCACCATCGCCAGCGCTTGGTTCATCACCTTGGAAATGCCGGAGTTCTCCTCCATCTGGAAATACTGGATGCGAGGATCTGTGAGATAGGGGGCGACCTTCTCGTACGTCTGGTCTGTAGACGCATCGTCCATGATCAGCAGTTTCCAGTCTGTACACGTCTGCTTGAGCACACTGCGGATCGCCTTGTCGATAAACGCTTCCCGGTTGTACGTGGGAATGACGACAGTGAACGTAGTGGGCTTGGGCGGCATTGTCGTCATGGCGGACTCCCCTTCGCCCTGGGCATGCGGATGGAGGATTTGTCACTGAGGATAAACACCCCACTGCTGTCCGCTCCGCTGCCGGCGAGATGGGATGAACGGCCAAACACGCTGTTGGTCACCGGCCATTCCACGTCATTGAGGGAGCTGTTTTCGAGCAGAATGCTGTTTTCAATGTGCTTGCAGTTTTTCAACTGAACGCCGTCCTGTATCGCCACATAGGGACCCAGCCGACAGTTTTCGATCCGGCAGCGCTTCCCGATCAACACCGGACCGATGATGGTGCAGTTTTCCACAATGCTGTCGCTGCCGATTTCGTGCCGGACGCCGAGCTCCTGTGTCAGCATCCAGCGGTTGGCCTCGAGCCAGCGTTCAATCGTTCCCACATCCGTATATTGTCGGTGGGTAACGGTATGGGCAATGTGATAGCCGCTGTCGATCATCGACTGGATCGCGTCTGTGATTTCGTACTCACCGCGTTTGGACGGACGCAGGGTGGCAATTGCTGCAAAAATCGGGCGGGTAAACAGGTAGGCGCCGATCACTGCGAGATTGCTTTTGGGACGCTGCGGCTTTTCCTCTACGGAGACCAGACGCTCATCCTGGATTTCCGCGATCCCGTAATCCTGCGGTCGGTCCACCTTACTCAGCATCACGACACCGTCCGCCCCGGTGCGGGTAAAGGTCTTCGTCAGCTCGTGCAAGGAATCCATCAGCAGATTATCGCCCAACAGCAGGATAAACGGTTCGTCACGCAGGAACGGCTGCGCCAGCTGCACGGCATGGGCAATTCCCAATGGTTTTTGTTGTTCAAGAAAGGTAATGGTAGCCCCAAATTGACTACCATCACCAACATATTGTGGAATTTCCTTTTGGGACGGTTGTATGACAATTCCGATATCACGCACACCCACTTCACGCAGTTTGAGTATGCAGTAATGCAATACCGGGTGATTGGCCACAGGGAGAAGGGTTTTGGGTTGGGAATAGGAAAAGGGATGCAGGCGGGTGCCGCGTCCAGCACACAAGATTAACCCTTTCACGACAATCACTCCCCAGTTGTGCTCTGCGATACTTATAAGGTATGCGGCTTTTCCCTTCCGAGCAGGGCTTACGTCCTCAACCGCAAAAGAACGGGCGACCATCCACTCCAACCGGTCATCCGTTCAGCCGATGCTGCGCAGCGGCTGCCTGCTCTGTGCCTGCTTTCGCCCTGTTCGTTTGGCGATGACTTCCTCGAAAACACGCAGATACTCCTGGGCGGTCGTGTGCCAGGAAAATTGCCTGGCTCGCATCAGCGCCCGCCTTCCCATGTCAGAACGGAAACGGGGAATCCTCCACAGCGACTCCCAGACGGAAGGAAGTTCCTGTGACCACTCCTCGGGCGGGATGAGGAACCCGCTGCCCAGGTGGTTGACCACTTCCGCGATGCCCCCCCGCGGCGTGGTGATGACTGGCTTGCCGGACGCCATCGCTTCCAGATTGACGCGGCAAAATGGCTCTTGCCATACCGACGGTGTCGCCACCACATCGCCAATCTGGTAGTACAGCGGCATCTGCGCGCTGGGTACGAAGTTGACGAAGATCACTGCGTCGCCCAGCGGAGCCGCCAGTTCTTTCAGACGGCGCACGTAGGCATTTTCGCGGTTGCTGCCGTATCCCGTCCCTCCGACGATGACCAACCGGGCTTTGGGGTCCCTTTCGAGCACGTGCCGAAACGCTCTGAGTAATACGTGCACCCCTTTTTCGCGAATCAGCCGACCCGCGTAGACCAACACCCGATGATGCGACTTCAGCCCCAACTGCCGACGCAGTTTCTTCACCGCGCGGCTTTTTCGGGCTGCCTGATAGGGGGTGACGTCCACCCCGAGGTGTACAGCGTGCACCTTGGCCGCGGGCAGCCGGAGTTTCTCAATAAAATGGCTGCGCAAATACTCGCTGTTCGTGAGTATGCCGTCTGCCAGCCGGCCTACCCGCCGCATTTGTTCTGCGCTGATCAGCGGCGGGGACGCGTAGACGTGGGAGTGCATGTTCACAACGATCGGCACACGGGGAAAATGGCGCCGCAGCGCCGGTACATAATGCGGCCGGTTTTCCACCAGAATCACATCCGGCTGCCGCTTGCGCAGATCGCGGATCACGCTGCGCAGGTATGGGCCAGGGCCGCTGTAGTCGAAGCGGACGAACTCCCGGTGTCTCTCCCGAGTGGACTCTGGGTAGTCGGGACACGTGCGGGTGTAGATCGTCACCTGATGCTGCGGCCCGAACACTTTGCTCACTTCGTCTATATCGTGCTCTACGGAGCTGCCCTTGACTGGCGGTACGGAAAACGGACCGGGGCTAATGATCGCGATGTTCATCTCGCTCTTTCTCCCACTCTTTTTTCAAGGAGAGGACGACCTGGTACAGATACTCACAATCCCGTTTCTGTTCGGCTTCCAGCGCCTTGAAACGTTCCTCCCAGGCGGCGAGCGATTGCTTCAGCTCAGCTACCTGCGCCTCGAGCTGTTCGATCCGCTCCTTCCACGTCGATTCCTCGGGCTGTTTGACCTGCTCATTCGGCGCCTGCCCTTCAAACGGAAGCAACTCCGGCAGTTTGACGGAGGTGACCCGTTCGACGGCTTCCTCGACGATGACATGACCGGAAAAGACGCCCGGCATGACCCAGTGGGGCGGTTCCCCTCGTTTTCGTTTCTCCACGGCAACATACCTCCAACCTGCGTGCCCCGGCGGCAGCGGGTCACCATGTTACCCGTCCAAACCGATGCCGCACGGGCACACGTCACGTATTTCGTAATATGGTATGAAACGACGCGGAAATGGGTACGTGTACAGCCGCGAAACGACAGCAGCCATTCACACCGGTACGTGCCCAACAAAAAAACCGCTGTGACTTACGTGCTCACAGCGGTTGCCGGTAATCGCGCGAGGGGGCCTGTCGCCGAAAACGCAGACTGTAATGCCGCGCCTCCTCCACGCTGGTGATCTGTTGTTTTTGCCACTCCAGAAGAATCCGATCGATGTAGCGGATGTGCAGTTTGCCCACGGCTGCTGCTTCCCGAAGGGCGGTCAGGATCAATTCCTCCGCATGGCCATCCTGCTCAACCCACATGTGGATCGTCTCGATTTCAAAGGGAGACAGGGGACGTCCGAAGGCCTGTTCGAACCGGCTGTACAGGTCGGTCGGCTCCTCGAAAGACGCCGCGGCCGCCTCGGCAAACGGTTCTGCCACCGAGTCGACGATGCGGGAAGCCGTGAGCTGCTCACGCCAGCTCTGGTACAACTTGCGGTACAGCGGCGTCAAATTGTACTGCTCGTGGCGCAGTCCCGTTTGCTGGTCAATGTATTCGTCAATCCTGATCCACTCTTCCTTCAACAGCTTTTGCAGCGTCTGGATCAGCCGCGCAGGCGTGAGGGACATGCGCTCTTCCAGTTCCTGCAGGGTGGGAAACCGCTTCCCCTCCTGTTGAAACGACAGCAGGTGGATGATCAGCATCATCTCCTCGTCGGACAGAGACATGCGCTTGTACATCTTCAGCAGCAGATTGGAGACGGATGTCGCGCCTTCTTGCAGCAGTTGCAAAATATGGGGGTCCATGAAACCATTCACCTCATTGACAGGCCGGTCATCCGGCAAATCCAAACAAGAAAACACCCTGCCGCCCACCGGCAACAGGGTGTCGGGCCGTCAGGCAGCCGCGCTGCCGCATAACGGTTGGGGCATTATGGGTAGAGACGGTACAGCATGCGCGGGAACGGGATCGTCTCGCGCACGTGGTCAAGTCCGCAAATCCAGGCGATCGTCCGTTCCAGACCGAGACCGAATCCGGAGTGCGGCACCGTGCCGTATTTTCGCAGATCGAGGTACCACTTGTAGGCGTCTTCGGACAGGTTGTGTTCGGCGAAGCGCTGCTCCAGCAGGACCGGATCGTCAATCCGCTGGCTGCCGCCGATAATTTCACCGTAGCCCTCCGGCGCGATCAGGTCGGCACAAAGCACCACTTCCGGACGGTTCGGGTCCGGTTTCATGTAGAACGCTTTGATCTCGGTCGGATAGTGGGTGATGAAGACCGGCTTGTCAAAGTGCTCGGCGATCATCGTTTCGTCCGGCGCGCCGAAATCGTCGCCCCACTTGATGTCGCTGCCCTTTTCCTGCAGCAGCTTGATCGCGTCATCGTACGTGATGCGCGGGAACGGAGCCACTACGTTTTCCAGCTTGCTGGTGTCGCGCTGCAGTGTTTTCAGTTCACGCTGGCAATTTTTCAGGACGGACTGCACGATATGGGAGACAAACGCCTCCTGAATGCGCAGGTTTTCTTCGTGATCGACAAAGGCCATCTCGGGCTCGATCATCCAAAACTCGATCAGATGGCGGCGCGTTTTGGACTTTTCCGCACGGAACGTCGGTCCGAAGGAATAGACACGCCCCAACGCCATGGCGGCCGCTTCCATGTAAAGCTGGCCGGATTGCGACAGGTAGGCATCCTCGTCAAAATACTTGGTGTGGAACAGGTTGGTCGTTCCTTCTGCGGATGTCGGCGTGAGAATTGGCGGGTCCACTTTGTAAAACCCGTGCTGATGGAAAAATTCAGTAACAGCGCGGATCACCTCGGAACGGATCGCCATCACGGCCCGCTGGCGCGGTGTTCTCAGCCACAGGTGACGATGGTCCATCAGGAAGTCAACGCCGTGCTCCTTGAGCGAGATCGGGTAATCTTGCGCGAGTTGAATGATGTCGATTCCGGTGACAGTCAGCTCATAGCCGCTGGGGGCCCGCTCGTCAGCGCGCACGACACCGGTTATGTACAGAGAGCTTTCCTGAGTCAGCTTGGAAGCCGCTTCCCACACTGCTTCCGGCACCTCGGCCTTAACCACGACGCCCTGAATAAAGCCGGAGCCATCGCGAAGCTGCAGGAATTGTATTTTACCGCTGCTGCGCTTGTTGTAGAGCCAGCAGCCCAGTCGCACTTCTTGTCCCACGTGCTGCCCGATCTGGGCAATGGTCGTCATCATCGGCTTGTTTTCCCTCCAATATCCCATTCAAAACAAATTCCGACTTGGTTGTAACGAATCAATTATACTATCGGGTATGTATAAATTCAATGAAAGACTGACTAGGACCAAGGTTACCGTAAAAATATTATGGTAACAAAACGCGCACGCGAAGCAACTGTCCCGCCTGCAGGTGCACGAGCGCAAAAACAAGGCCCTCCCTGCCTGAGAGGGCCCGCTTCTCCGTTGTCAGTGCTGCTCCGTCTCATCCGGATGGACGGAATATACGTTGCCTGGTTCGTTTTCGGCATCCTGCTCATCTGCGAATACGGGATGGCGGTCTGTCACGGGCGCATCTTCGGTCTGTCCGGCGTCTTCGGCGTGGACAACAGCAGCCTCCTCCGTCTGTGCCTCTGCACTCAGGTCGACGTCAGGCTCTACGTCCTTCTCCGCCAACACAATCGGCTGTTCCTCGTACAACGTCTGCGCCGTTCCCTTTTCCCCGACCGCAATCCACTGCAATACGCCAGAAGTCTCCTGGCCTTCATCGGTGCGGAACACGCTCACGACGGCATACGTTCGGTTCGTGAATTTGAGCGATGTACAACATCCCAACTGATTGCTCATGGCGATCAGGCAGTAATGGGGATCTGCATAGGGAACGTTGAGCCGGATGGTCACATCTGTCGACTTTTCCCCGGCAGCCAGGTGAAACGGAACGATTCCGAACTGCTGCAGGGTGTTCCCTTGTATGCTGCCGGATTCCAGCGGCCGAAACGACAGCTTTTCCGGTGTGACAGCACCATCGGCGAGATGCTGCGTGACGATCGCGTTTTCAGCCAAATGCTCGGCAGTTACGGCACCAGCCGCCAATTTTTCCGCCGTCACGGCACCGGCAGCCAGCTTTTCCTCTGTCACGGCAGCCGCCTTCAGATGGACAGCGGACACGATCGATTCCTGCAGATGATGAGACGCAATGCTCTTTCGCTGCAGGTGTTCGCCATGAACCGAGCCGTTGGCCAGCTTATCCCGATTGATCGACCGGTCCACGATGTGATCTGTCGACACTGCAAACACGTCCAGCTTATCGCCGTCCACGCTGCGTGCCGCCAACTTTTCCCGGGTGACCGCCTGATCGGCCAGGAATGTAGAAGTGATCAACTGCGGCTGGAGATGCTGAGGGCCTATCGCCTGCGGACGAATATGGTCGCTGTCGACGATCTGGGGAGTGAGCAGATCGCCGGTCACGCTGCCGGGAGCCAGGTGCTCACCGGTCAGGCTGCCTTTCACCACGTGCACTCCGGTCACCGAACGGGCTTCCAGTTTGGTGCCATCCACACTGCCGTCCGCCAGTTTCTCCCGGGTGACGCTGCTGTCGGCCAGCTTTTCCCCCGTCACGGCGCCTGGTAGGATGTGTTCGTTGTGCACGGATCCGCTCACCAGATGCTGGGCATGCACGGACTTCTCGGCCAGTTTATCCCAGGTGACCACGCCATTTGACAAATGACGTACCTTGATGGCCTCCGTAGCCAATTTCGCCGATGTGACGGCCCCGTCCGCCAGTTTGGGGGTGGTGACGCTCAGGTCCGTGATTTTGTCGGTGGAGACAGATTCGCTCGCCAACTTCGACGTGGTCACCACGTGATCGGCCAGGTTGTTCGTCTGGATAATGTGATCCTTTAAATGAACGTTGCTGATAATGCGCTCGCGCAGATGGACATCTTCGATTGCGCTCCTGGCCAGCTTCTCCTTGGTGATCGCCCCTTCGGCGATGTGTCTGGCTTCGATCGACTCATCGGCCACATGGACACCGTAGACGCTGCGCGGCGCCAGCTTGTCGGCTTCCACCGCCTGATGGGCCAGTTTGCTGGTGGTCACCTGCTGGTCGCCGATTTTCTTGCTGGTCACCACGTTGTCCTGCAGGTGACTGGTTTGAATCACGCCTGCCTGCAGATGGACACCACTGACAGCTCCCTTGGCCAATTTTTCGCTGGTGACACAACCGCTGTCCAAATGCTCCGACTGAACCGCGAACGGTGCCAGCTTTTGGCTGTTGACCGCCTCCGGAGCCAGATGGTGAGGGCCGATGATCAGATGGGCAATATGCTGCTCCCCAACGCAGCCCGGCATCAGGTTGACGCTGTCCACAGCACGTTCTGCCAAATGTTCGTGCAGAATTGCCCCGCGTTTGATGTGCTGGGATTCGACCGCTTCCTCGTCCAGCTTGCTTGCGGTCACTGACGCGTCCCTCAGTTTGTCGGTCGTGACTGCACCGTCCTCCAGCTTGACGGAATTGATGATGTAGTTGGCCAGATTGCCTGTTTGAATCGTGCCCATTTTGATCTTTTCCGACGTGATTGCCTGATCCTGGATCAGTTCGCTGGTGATCGCCTGTTCCTGAATGTGCTTGGTCTGGATTGCTCCCTCGGCAAACTTGATCGAGTCGATCGTCTTGTCTGCCAGCTTTTCCGAGGTGATGCTGTTGTTCATCAGCTTGTCACCGGAAATGGTGCGGTCCTGAATCATCTCACCCGTAATGACGTATCTGCCGATGTGGATGGATTGGATGGCTTCCGGGGCAATCTTGCCGGACGTGACGCTGTTGTCGGCCAGTTTGGCACTGTCGACGGCGTAGTCTTTCAGCAGGGTGTTGTCGATGCAGCCCGGCTTGATCTTGGAAGCGTCGATCGCCCGGTTCGCAATCTTTTCGGTCGTCACTGCCTGGTCGCTCAGATCGTCCGTGTAGACAAAGGAATATTCTTGCTCCTGCTTCCGCTCCTTGATGATCTTGGAGAACGTTGTTTGATTGGAGGAAACGTTTTGTGGGGGCACATTGTGCAGGGGCGGAATGACGTC
Source organism: Brevibacillus sp. MCWH (assembly GCF_013096935.1). Lineage (NCBI taxonomy): Bacteria > Bacillati > Bacillota > Bacilli > Caryophanales > Paenibacillaceae > Brevibacillus > Brevibacillus sp. MCWH. The sequence goes on from NZ_SDLF01000004.1 coordinate 201,759, forward strand.
ACTGCTTTTGTTGGTGATTGTGAACGATTTCGGCTCAAAATCCTCGTAATCGTCTTCATCCGTCAATTCCGACTCCAGCCGTTCGAGCCAGACCAACTCTGATGTCTGCGGCAGAAAGGGAATCTCGAACGACTCATTCTTCGAGCGTTTTCCCAAGGATTTGTGCTGTTTTCTCCGGTTTACTTTTGCCATTGGGTCTCCTTCCCTTCTGATGTCACTCCCATGTGCTCTTGTAGGATATTCAACACGGGCGGGGTTGGGTACCCTGTCCTGCAAAAAAAGTCGAGACGACAACTGGTCTGAACAGCGGAAAACCGGCACGGCCTGTTCCCTGCCAGAGATTGTAGAAACACAAAAAAGCCGGCGGATCAAACCGCCAGCTCCTTGGACGATTGCCGGGCTTCGGCCAGCAGGCGGCGGAACGCATCGCCATGCAGCACTTCCTCTTCCAGCAGCGTGTTGAGGCCAATCTGGAACACGGAGTCGAACTTGCGCAGCAGCGCGCGCGTCTTCTCCAGCAGTTCCTCCAGCAACCGGTTTACTTCTTCGTGAATGTGCGTTTTGTCTGCGAATTGCAAATGGACAATCCCCAAGCGGGACATCCCGCTTTGGACAATCTCCGTCGCCATGTTCAGCGCCTGCTCAAAGTCGTTTTTGGAGCCGGTGCTCCGGCCGCCGTAGTAGATTTCTTCGGCAACGGCGCCGCCCAGGCAGACCATGATCTGCTGTTCCAGCGCTTCCTTGGTATACAGGTAGCGATCCTCCAGCGGATTTTGACGGACGTACCCCAACGCTTTGCCGCGAGGACTCAGCGTCACCTGGGAGACAGAACCCGGGCGCACGTGTTCGCTGACGATCGCGTGTCCCAGTTCGTGCAGCGCCACCCGTTTCTTTTCTTCCAGGGACGCTTCCCGGTCCACTTTTTCCCCCAGCATGACCTTGTCCACCGCCAGCGCAAAGTGGCGCGCCTCAATCATCTCACTCTGGTCGCGCATGGCGTAAATTGCTGCTTCATTTGCCACGCTCTCCAGCTGCGCGCCGGAGAAGCCAAACGTCTCCTGCGCCACTTTGTCCAGCGAGACATCGGAAGCAAGCGGCTTGTTGGCGGTGTGGATCATCAGAATCTGCTCGCGTGCAGTCTTGTCTGGCAGATCGACGCTGATGTGCCGGTCAAAGCGTCCGGGACGCAGCAGAGCGGGGTCCAGCATGTCCTTGCGGTTGGTCGCGGCAATCAGCAGGATGCGCGGCTTGTCGCTGGTGGCGATGCCGTCCATCTCGGTCAACAGCTGGTTCAGCGTCTGGTCGTATTCGCGCTGCTGCTGACCGTCGCGCTTGCCGCCGATCACGTCAATTTCGTCGATGAAAATGATCCCGCTGTCCTGACCGTTCTTTTCCGCCAGTGCTTTGACTTCCTTGAACAGATCACGAATGCGCTGAGCACCCACCCCGACGTACATCTCCACAAACTGGGAACCGGACGCAGCCAAAAACGCGGAATTGGTGTAATTGGCAGCCGCTTTGGCCATCAGCGTTTTCCCCGTCCCCGGGGGACCTGTCAGCAGCACGCCTTTGATCGGGCGAATGCCGTACTGCTCAATTTTGTCCTTGTGCACGAGAAAATCGAGCGCTTCTTTCAGCTCGTTTTTGGCCCGCTCCTGTCCGCCGATGTCGGCGAACGTCACGTTGGAGGCGGGTACAGCGTGTTTGCTCGGCTGGGACTTTCCGCCAAACGGAAGTTTTCCCTGATTCTGCCGCACGATCAGAAAATACATGGCCGTCAAGACGGCGGCAAACAAGAGAAACGGTGTAATGTTGACACCGAGAAACAGCAGAAAAATCAGGATGCCGGGAACCACGCCGATCAAGATTTCCTTACCCATGCATCGTCACCTCGTTTCCGGCCGAACGGGGAATGATCGCGTAGAAGTCGTCCTTCCCCTTTTTCAAGTAGACGTAGACGTTGCGGTCGTCCATCAGTGCGGACGCTTCATCCAGCCGATGAGCGGTCTTCCACTCCGTCAACATCTGCGGAATGCGGCTGTATTGATGCAAATCCAGCGCTTCCGTAAAGGAAAATAACCCATCCATCCAAATCTGTTCCAGGTCTTGCGAATCGTTGTCCACGTCAACTTCCACCGTCTTGCCCCGAGCCAGGTCGGCAGTTTCCTGGAGCAAGCGGCGGTATTCCTGCGGGAACAGATCCGGGCGGGTCACTTGCAGCTTTATCTCAATGCGATCCTTGCTAACATCCAAGTGCGTCAGTTCCGCTGACTTCATCTGTCCGATATGGGTACGAAGCGGTGTTTCCACTTCCATTTTTTGGTATAAAAACCAACCACCGAACAGGAGAGTGAGCGTCGCCAGCAGCGAGAGGCCAATTGCACGTTTTCGCAGTTGCACAGCTACTCCCCCTTTTGTTGTATTGTGCGCTCAGTCAACGGTTCCAGTATATCACATCCGTATAGCGTTTTTTGTATGCAGATGTTGGATACCCGGCCCCGAGCAGAACGGCAAAAAGGCCTTTTTCACTTGGAAAAAGGCCTTTTGAGCGTACATCTGTACATCTGCATCCGGCCTACGCCGGCGAGACGATATAAGAGGTGAGCAGCTTGCCGCTGAACAGGTCGTAGTGGAGATAGTGAAAGCGGCCGTCGCGATCCTGCAGGGTGACTTCCCAGAAGCGGCTGTTTTCGTCCAGCCCCGGGACGATGTGCAGCACCCGCGCATCGGGAAAGCCTTTTTTGACTGCCTCTTCGACACTTTCCCGGCTGACCGCCCTGTCCATCGTGTCAAACACGGCCTTGTCGGCGGTCAACCATGCGACTACCGGTGTTCCGACCTTGTTCTTGCCCAGCACGACGGCGTAGGACTCTTTGCTGCGGTATTCGTCAATCACATCGATCTCGGTGATCGTCGTCCGTTCCTGTACCCACTGCCGCACCTGGTCTTCGAAGTCGTGCCGTTTGCCCACGACCGTGGACGTCAAGTGATAGGCGGCACCCAGGGTGACCACCAGACAAACGGCTACAGCCCCTATTATGATTCGTACCAACACAATGACAATCCCCTTTATCCTCCATACGTTACAGCCGGAAGCGAAGCTGGTCCTGCTTCGTGCCGGCCGGCGTCTTCATTTGCAGCAGTACGTCCAACTGCCGCAATTCCCGTGTCGCACCATCGTACCACACATGGTAATCGACGGAAATCTGGCGGGCCATTTCCGCCTCCTGGATGGGAAATGACGGTCCCAGCCACGTCGCCAAAAGCGAGCTGACCTCTTCAGCCGGGATGGACAAGCGGTACCCCTGCCACGCCCGGTTGGAGGGGTCCGACACGGCTAGCGGCGTGACCGAGTGCAGGTGAGCTTTCAACAGTGCCGCATGCTCGTGGGGCGTAAACAGGGCATAGGGCAGCGCTGTGTGGTCCTGCACCTGGCCATCCACGCTCACGCTGACATCCTGTCCGCTTCGCCTAAGTTCCATGTGGTGACCGTCAAACTCCCCGCTTACTTGAAACTGCTGTCCCTGGTAGCGTCCGCTCAGGACGTGATCTTTGAGCAATACTTCAAACGGCCTCTCCTGTTGCCCGGTGAGCTGGTCCAAGAGAGCGGCCACGACCGTCCGATCCGCTTCCGCACGTTCCGCCTCCGCCATGATGGTCACCTTCCCGTCGTGCCGGTTGTGCAGCGCCCCCAGCGACACGCCAAGGAAAAACAGGCCGAGAAAAACAGGGATAAGCCACCAGAGCTGCTTGGGCCGGACGTACATGTCCTTCCCCTCCTGTCCCGTTTTTCCTTACCCTATGTGCGGCGGGAAGGTTTTAGAACGCTACGGAAAACTTGCTAAACATACCCCCGGTCGTCCCGGTCATACTACAGATACACCCCGAGGAGGTGAGCGCGTGAAACCGTCGCAACGAACGACATCTCCTGACGTGCTAGGGTATCTGCTCCAGGAATACCGCGTCTCCTGGGCAGCGTTGTCGTCGCCGCTGAGAACCTTGACCCACTCGCCCACACTTAAGTTCCGCCACGCCCCGCTTACGGACGTGTGGAAAAAATGAGCGTGGCATGGCGTCCAAACAAAACTTCCCCTACCTACACCTACGCTCCCCTTCTCCTGTCACTTGCCCTGACAGGAGACTTTTACCGTTTCAGCGTTTGGAACACGCGGTTTGCTTCAAAAATCACGCGCTCCTCGTCCACAGTCAACAGCTCGCGGTTGCGCATCAGGAACCGGCCGGCTACGATCGTGTCGGTCACGTCCCGGCCATTGGCCGCATACACCACGTGGGAGACCGGGTTGTGAGCGGGATGGAAATGGGCCTGATGGCTGTCCAGGACGATCAGGTCGGCCTGCTTGCCAGTCTCAATCGACCCAAGCGCATCCGGCTGGAACACGCCATCCGCCCCGTAGCGGGTAGCCATGCGCAGCGCTTCTTCCGCCGGAACGGCAACGGGATCGTAGCTCACTCCCTTGTGCAGAATAGCAGCCAGCTTCAACTCTTCAAACAGGTTCAGGTTGTTGTTGCTGGCGGTGCTGTCTGTACCCAGCGAAACGCTGATCCCCTTCGCCAACATTTTGGGAACCGGCGCCACGCCGCTGGCCAGCTTCAGGTTGCTCACCACATTGTGGGAGACTTTCACCTGATAGTTTGCCAATACATCTATTTCTTCATCCGTCAAATGGACGGCATGTGCTACCAGCGTCGGACGGCGGAACACGCCCAGTTTTTCCAGGTGGGCGACCGGACGAAGGCCATAATCCTGCTCGTTTTGCCCCACTTCCCACTTCGTTTCCGACATGTGGATGTGAATCGGCAAAGCAAGCTCTTCTGCCCGTTCCACAATTTGCATGATAAATTCCGGCGGGCAGGTGTAAGGCGCATGGGGTGCAAGCATCGTGGTGATGCGGCCGTCCGCCTGATTGTGCCAGTTTTTGGCAAAATTGGTGGCCTCCTCAAGTTTTGCCGCCCGCTCTTCCTCCGAGCAGAGGCCGATCATGCCGCGGCACAGCCGGGCGCGCATCCCGGTTGCTTCCACGGCTTTCGCCACTTCGTCCATGTGGTCGTACATGTCGACAAACGTTGTCGTCCCCGTGCGAATCATTTCAATCAGCGACAGGTATGTGCCCCATTTCACATGGTCGCCGGTAAACTGCGCTTCCAGCGGCCACATTTTGTCTTCGAGCCACTGCTGCAGCGGCAGATCGTCTGAGTATCCGCGCAACAGCGACATGCCCGCATGGCCGTGCGTGTTGATCAGGCCCGGCAGGACGTAGTTGCCCTTCAGGTCGATCACCTCGTCGTAGCCGGACACATCCTCAGGCGTCGGCCCAACGTACGTAATCGTGCTGCCGGCAAACGCGACGGCCCCGTCATGAATCACTTCGTTCTGTTCGTTTACGGTGATCACGGTGGCGTGAGTCAAGATCGTCTGTTTCATCGTACCACTCCGTTCTTACGTTAGATAATAAGCCAGGCTTTGCAGACTGGACGTCACATCCGCATAGTGGATGCGCACCTCTTTCTCCGTCCGAATGGTCGTCGGCGCGAAGTTGAGAATGCCTTCGATCCCCGCCTCGATCAAGAGATCGGCCACTGATTGTGCGGCGGCAGCCGGGACCGTAATGATCGCCAGGCGAATGTGACGCTCCTTCACCGTCTCTTTCAGCTCTTCCAACGGCTGGATCGTGATCCCTGCGATCTGCTTGCCCTGCTTGGCCGGATCGCTGTCAAAAATCGCCGCGATCCGTATCTGATCCTTCAGGAACGCATTGTAATTGCTGATGGCATGGCCGAGATGGCCGGCTCCGACGAGCGCGACGCGGATTTCCTGATCCAGTTTGAGAATCTGGCGGATTTTTTCCACCAGGTAGTTGACGTCATAGCCGATGCCTTTTTTGCCGAAATCGCCGAACGCGGCTAAATCTTTGCGGATTTGGGCGGGGTTGATGTCCAGATTTTTGCCCATCTGCTGGGAGGATACCGTCGTCACGCCCACTTGCTGCAGATAGCTCAAATAGCGCAGATAGATCGGCAAACGGCGAACAACCGCTTCTGAAATTTTTTCACTTTTGGCCACGTACGGTCCTCCCTCCTTACGTTTTTCGCTTGACGACACGGTAATCGCGGCCGTTGGACAGAATCGTGATCGTGCCGTGCTGGCTGGTGATGAAGGTCTCCGCCCATGATTCCCCCAGTCGTTCCAGCACTTCCTCCTGGCTGTCTTTCAGCTCGTTTCGGGACTTGCCGGTCAGAATGACTGCCACCTGCGGGTCCACCTTGGAGAGAAACGGCTGGGAAGAGGCCTGATTTCTCCCCTGGTCGGCCACCTTCAGCACTTCCGCCTTCAACTGCCCGCCGTACTGCTCCAATAGGCGCTCTTCCGCCTTTTCATTGATGGCGCTGGCGAAGAGAAAGCGAAGCTGGCCGTGTCGCAGCCGGAATACCAGGGAATTGTCCTGCGGAGACAAAAACAGCGGTTCGCTGGGATGAAGCACGTCCAACACCACGTCGTTGTCCAGTCTGATCGCGTCGCCGTCCGCGACGGGCAACAGCTTCTTGTCCCCTTTGAGCGGGACAAACCCGCGAATCGACGGCTCGATCAGACGGGGCAGAATGACCGTATCCACCAGCATCCGGTCACTGAGGAAGGCAAAGCCTCCCGCTTGTTCCGGCTGATCGTTGGTCACGACGACGTAGTCCAGCCGCGTCAGTTTTTGCTCGGACAACAAGCCAAACAAGACGGGCCAGTCTTCCGCGCTTCCCGTGTCGACCAGCATGGTCTTTCCGCTTGGCAGTCGGATCAGCGTGCTCTCGCCATGCGGCAGGGCGAGAAAGTGGATCACCAGCCCGACAAATTCGCGTTCGTCGTCGCTGGCGTAGGGGTCCTCCACCTTCACCGCGTTCTGCAAATGACTGTCGATCGAACAGCCGGCGAACAGCACGACGCACAGCAGCAGCCAACAAGCCTTACGCGTAATCCCCAGCATTTATTCTATCACCTAAATCCCTGCGAGACTATTGCTTCATTTTATGAGCCTCGCCAGGATTGCATGCAGACCGGCGCTCAACGCCTTTCGTTACGTGCCGGTCTCTTGGGCCAGAAACGGACCGATCCGTTCACGGAGCTCCGGCCAGGTGCCCGTCTGCACCTGAAACGGCGGCAGGGATTGCAAAAACGCCCGGCCGTAGCGTGACTCGATGATGCGTGCGTCAAACACGACCACGACGCCGCGATCCAAATGATGCCGGATCAGCCGGCCGACGCCCTGTTTGAACTGGATCACCGCCTGCGGCAGAGCCAGCGACATGAAGGCGTTTTTCCCGACTGCTTTCAACTGCTCCGCTCTCCCCTGATATACAGGATGGTTGGGCGGCGTAAAGGGAAGCCGCACGATGACCAGGCAGCTGAGCGCTTCGCCGGGGATGTCCACGCCTTCCCAAAAGCTGCTGGTCCCCAGCAGCACGCTATGTTCCAGCTGTTGGAACAGCCGGACCAGCTTGCTGCGGTTGCTGCTGTCAATGCCGTGGCCAAGCAGGGTGTATGGCTCGTCCGTCAACTGCTCCTTCATCATCTGGTATACCTGGCGGAGCATCGAGTGAGACGTAAACAGGATCAGTGTTCGACCACCGGCGGCGCGGATCACGTCCAGGCAGCCCTGCACGACTGCTTCCATGTAGTGTTCGTCGCTTTCTTTTCCCGGGGTGGGAAAATCAGAAGGGATGAACAGCAGTCCCTGTTCCTCATAGGCAAACGGGGAGGGCAGGGTCAGGGTGCGGACCTTCTCCTCCGGCAGCCGGTCCAGGCCAAACCGCTCGATCATGTAGGTAAAGCTGTTCTTCACCGTCAAGGTGGCCGAGGTGAGAATCAGACTGCGTTTTGCGGCAAACAGCGGATGGGCAAGCACATCGGCGACGTTTAGCGGTGCGGCGTGCAAATAGACGTGCTTGCGCGGAGTGCGGGCCTCCACTTCCATCCAGCAGACGTACGCCGTGTCCGGTTCCAGCAAAAAAAAGTGAAGCAGTTCGGCCGCTTCCTGAAGTTCGTCCACCAGGCCTGACACGTCCGTCCTGAGGCTGCGCAGCTCATACGGCGGTTTTTCGTCGGCGGGGATGCACGCAAGCAGGCGGTCGATCAAAGCGGTGTACGACGTGAGGGCATCGATCACCCGGCGCGCCGCTCTGCGAATCCGCTCGTGTCGGCCGGAAAACGACTCCTTGCGGTACCGCACGGTTTCATGCCCGGTATCGGTCGTCTCCTCTCCCCGATCCGCCGCCCATTTGTACAGCAGCTGAGTCAACTGCAACGCCTTTTCGCGCAGCGCGGGCAACAGCCCGTCCATCTCTTCCAGGATCTCCGCGACTCTGCCCCCCTCATCCGCCTGCCAATCCAGCAGTTCGGCGGTGAAGCGGCGCACAAGGCTGCCTTCTTCCGTTGCCGCCCGATCCAGGAGGAACATCATTCCTGCTGTGGACAACTGCTTGCCGAGATGAGCGGTAGCGATCTCTTCCAGATGGTGCGCCTCGTCGATTACTGCCGTCTCATACGGCGGCAGGATCCGGCTGTCTGCCTGCAAATCGCTGATTAAAAGCGCGTGGTTGACGATCAGGATGTCCGCGTCCCGCGCCCGCTCCCGGGCCTGGAAATAGTAGCAGCGGCTGAACCACGGGCAGTTTCTGTGCAGGCAGGAAGCGGCATCGCTGTTCACCTGCTGCCAGTACAACTGTCCGGTGGCGGGCAGGCTCAGCTCTTCCACATCGCCCGTTTCCGTCTGGGTCAGCCAGATGAGCATTTGCCCTTTAACCAGGCGCAGTTCCTGACTGTTTCCCTCCACGGGTTCCTCCAGGCTTTGTTCAAACTTGCGCAAGCAGAGATAATTGCCCCGCCCCTTCAGCGTGGCCGCCTCAAAGTCAAACGGCAGCGATTGTTTCAGTGCAGGGATGTCCTTATGAAACAACTGCTCCTGCAGGTGGATGGTGTGCGTGCTGATCACCACGGGTTCACGATTCTGTTTGGCCCACACGATGCTGGGCAGCAGGTAGGCGAGCGATTTGCCGGTCCCGGTCCCCGCTTCCACCAGCAGATGGGCACCATCGCTCATCGCGTCATGGATCGCGCGCATCATCGCTTCCTGCGCTTCCCGCCGCTGATAGCCAGGCAGGTTGCGCCCCAGCGCCGCCTGTTCATCCAGCATCTGCTCCAGCAACTCGGCAAACGGTTTTGTCGGCGCGTCGGACCGGGCAAGCGGCACCTTGGCACGTCCGTCCCGTTTGCGCAGGGCAAGCTGGCGGTACACGTCCCACAGCTTTGACTCGTCTGCCCTGGTGCCGGATTCATCCAAAAGCGGCACCTCCGCCAGCTTTTCCATCTCAATGTGGCGCAGCAGCACGTCGATGTCAGTGCGAAACGACGAAACGAGCATTTGCAGCCGCTGCACCGTCACCAACGGAAGTTGGCGCAGGATGTCCAACAGATGCAAAAACAGCCTGGCCGTCGCCAACGCGTCGCTGTCCGCCTGATGCGGACGGTCGTGTTCGATCTGCAGGTCATCGGCCAATTCCCCCAGGCGGTAGCTGTTTTGCATCGGCATCAAAAAGCGGGACAATTCCACCGTGTCCAGCACATATCCGTCAAACGTATAATAGCCCTGGCTCAGCAGGGCTTCTTGCAAAAATTGCAGGTCAAATGCGGCATTGTGAGCGACAAAAGCCCGCCCCTCCAGCATGCGCAGGAACCTGGGGAGCGCTTCCTCCAGCGAGGGGGCATCTGCCACCATGTCGTCTGTGATGCCGGTCAACTGCGTAATAAACGGCGGGATCGGCTGCCCGGGATTGATCAGGGTGGAGTAGCTCTCCGTTATCTGCCCGTCGTCGATGGCGACGGCGCCAATCTGGATGATGCTGTCCCCCTGCCGCGGGTGGCTTCCCGTTGTCTCAAAGTCTACGACGATAAAACGATTCAATCTCTTGTCACCTCGTACGTGCGCGGACAGTAGGGCGTCCGCTTCCCTAGCATTCGGCAGCGTCCGTACATATTCCTGCTCCGGTCACTGTCTCCGGCTGCAAAAGCTCGCTGGCGGCCGTCGGTCCCCCAAGTTTGGCGGCGCACAACTGCAGGTAAAGCGGAATTTCCTGAAAGTGGCCGCTGTGGGGAAGCACCCGTCGAAAATAGTGCTCCGCCAGCCGCCAATTCTCCTCTGCAACGGCAATCCGGCCGAGATGGTAATACCCGAGCGAACGAATATACGGATCACCGTCCTCGGTAAACGGCGCGGCCAATCGCTTGGCTGTCAGCGTGTCCCCCAGCCGCTCGTATGCGGTGATCAGTCCGGACTGGGCCAGCCGGTGATCCCGCTGCTTGCTTAGGATCGAGCGAAACGTCGCCAGCGCGTCGTCCACCCGGCCGTCAAACAGCAGCATCCAGCCGTAGCTGAAGGTAAAGTCGGGATTGTCCGGCGCTAGGCTGATCGCTTTTTTCATCAGGGTCAGCGCCCGCCGCGTGCCGGCGATCAACCAGGTGTTCCAGGCCAATCCGTGCCACGCCCACCCTTCGCGAGGAAATCGCTCTACCAAAAAGTGGTAGCACACCTGGGCGCGGTGATAGTTGCCCAACGATTCATAGAGGCTGGCCATCTCCCGCAGTGTCTCGCTGTCCAGCTTGCGCGTCGGCAGTTTCAGCAAGTCCGGAGGCAGCGGCTGCGCCGACTCGTCACGCGCCTGCAGGATGCGGGCCGCCCTCAACCAGAGCAATTGCGCTTCCCAGTCAGAATCCCCCTCGTGAAGCAGCGATTCGATCGTCTCCAGCGCCTCCTGCACATCGTCGTCCTGCAGGTAGCAGAGCGCCAGGTTAAACCGCGCCTCCCGCTGTTCCGGATGGTGTTCGAGCGCCGTCTTGAAGGCTTGTGCCGCCTCCAGCCACTGCCGTTCTTCCGCCAGCATGCAGCCGATCGCATTGTAGCTGATCGCCGCCACCACCGGCGATTGGGCTGAGCGGCTGAGCAGGCGGAATTCCCGGAGCGCTTCCTCTCTCGCCTCGGAAAACAACAGGCTGTAGGCGTAATACAGCCGACCGCTCTCCCAGTCCGGCGATTCCTTGAGCAGTTCGGCAAAGCACTGTCGGGCGTCCTGATAGAGGCGAAGCTGATAAAACCCTTCGCCTTTGCGGTACATGTGCTCAAAGGGACGACCGGCCACATCTGCCGGGAACGTTTCCAGGTTTACGGCGGCCGTGCTGCTGACATCGTCATGTTGTGTCCCCGACGATGCGTTGACGTCCGTAGTTTCCATCGCCGGCGCGGCTGCGCCCGGTTGACTTGCATCAGCAGACGGATACTCACCCTCCAATTGCGGGTATTCTCCCTCCAGCTGCTTGATATGGCGAATCGCAATGGACAGCTTTTCCTCAAACTGCAGCCACAGATCGACTACCCGATCACTCACCTGGCGCAGTTCAAACAACTCTTCGGCGAGCCGGAGCTTTTCATCCTGGGACGCCGTCGGCCACTTCCGTTCGATTGTCTCCGCTTTGGAACGCAGCGCAGAGAACCATTCTTCCAGCTTCATAAAAAAGCCACCCCCTTGTGGCGTGAGTAGTCTCATTGTCTCACAAGGCAGGTGGCTCTATGCAGGCCTACCGCTTCCGTCAATAGACGGTCGCGTGCACTTCCTCCGCCAGCAGTTGGGCAATTTTGTTGTTTTCGTCCATAATGGCCACGCGCGGCTTGTGGGTGCGAGCTTCTTCGTCCGACATCATCGCGTAGGAAATGATGATGACGATGTCGCCCGGCTGCACCAGGCGGGCGGCGGCTCCGTTCAGGCAGATTACCCCGCTGCCCGGCTCCCCTTCTATCACGTAGGTTTCCAGGCGCGCGCCGTTGTTGTTGTTGACGACTTGCACCTTTTCGTTCGGCAGGATGTCCAGCGCATCGAGGATTTCCTTGTCGATGGTGATGCTGCCGACGTAGTTCAGGTTGGCTTCCGTGACGGTGGCGCGGTGGATTTTTGCTTTCATCATCGTGCGAAACACGGCGGTCTCCTCCCTATTTTCTGTCGTGGTCGCTATACGGTTACGAGCATGTTGTCGATCAGGCGAGTGCGGCCGAACCGCACCGCCAGGGCGAATATCAGCTGCTGGCCGGGGCTGGCCGTGTCCACTGGCGTCAATCGCGGGTACGTCAGCACCTCGACGTAATCGATCTCGGCCAACGGCTCGGCCGTGATCATCTCCGCCATGCGCTGCTTGATCTCGTCAAGCGGAACGCCCTCTTTGAGCCACGCATCCGCCTGTTTGAGGCTGCGGTACAGGACGGTGGCCTGCTGCCGTTCCTCCGGGCTGAGATAGACGTTGCGCGAGCTCATCGCCAATCCGTCCGGTTCGCGCACGATCGGGCAGGGCACGATCTGCACCGGAACAGACAAATCCTCCACCATCTGGCTGATGACGGCTAGCTGCTGGGCGTCCTTTTGTCCAAAAAAGGCGGCATCCGGCTGGACGATCTGAAACAGCTTCAACACGACAGTCGCTACGCCGTCAAAGTGACCTGGACGGGATTGTCCGCACAGCGGCTCGGACACCTGCGCCACGGAGACGGTCGTCAACACCTGACGCGGGTACATTTCCTCCACGCTCGGGGTGAACAGGAGGTCAACTCCGGCAGACCGGGCCAGTTCACGGTCCCGTTCCAGATCGCGCGGATAGCGATCAAAATCCTCGTTGGGCCCAAATTGCAGCGGGTTGACAAAAATGCTCATCACGACAAAATCGCACGTCTCCCGCGCCTTCTTGACCAGGCTGAGGTGGCCGTCATGGAGATAGCCCATGGTGGGCACAAAGCCGATCCGTTTCCCCTGCCGGCGCGCTTCGCCGACCAAACGGCGCAGTTCGGCAATCGTGGGTACCTGCAGCATGCGTTCGATCATCACCGGTTCACTCCTTCTCCGTAGAGCTGTTTCACCGTTTCCTCCGCCGCGTGAAAGACGTGTTCGGGAGCCGGAAAACGGCGCTCCTTCACATCGGAGACGTATGCCGCCACTGCTTCGCGGATGATGGTCCCGGTATCGGCGTAACGCTTGGCGAACTTGGGCTTCCAATCTGACGACCCGTAGCCGACCAGATCGTGCAGGACCAGCACCTGGCCGTCACAGGAGGGACCGGCCCCGATGCCGATGACCGGAATCTCCAGCTTGTCCGCAATGACAGCAGCCACTTCCTGCGGCACACATTCCAGCACGAGCGCAAACACGCCCGCTTCCTCCAGCGCCAGCGCATCTTCCAGCAGACGGCGGGCCTGATGCAGCTCACGCCCCTGCACTTTGTAACCGCCCAATTGGTGAACGGCCTGCGGCGTCAGACCGATGTGCCCCATCACCGGAATACCGGCCTGCACACAGCGCGTGATGATTGGGGACAGCTCCCGGCCCCCCTCCATTTTTACCGCTTTGGCCAGCCCCTCCTGCAGGAGACGGCCCGCGTTTTTCACTGCTTCCTCCACCGTTCCGTGGTAGCTGAGAAACGGCATGTCGCTGACCACGAAGGCCCGCTTGACCGCCCTGGTCACAGCTTTGGTATGGTGCAGCATGTCGTCCATCGTGACCGGGATCGTCGAATCGTATCCCAGTACCACCATCCCGAGCGAATCTCCCACCAGGATCATGTCCGCTCCCGCTTCCTCCACCAGCTTGGCGGAAGGAAAATCGTACGCGGTGACCATGGTGATCGGTTGGCCGTCACGCTTTTTTTTACGCAAATCGGACGTGGTGACCGGCGCCAGGTTGTTTGTCATCTCTCCCACCTCTTTGTGCGCCCCACCCCGTGGACCCATCCGGAAATAAAAAACCCTCTCGCCGAAAAGGGAGAAGGGTGTCCATGCAAACATATGTCCATGGTCGCTGGATTCCTTCTGTCTCGGTCCACACAGGCTCTGAGCAGATTGTAGTCCATTACGATGTGTTGTTCATACATAAAAAATACTCCCGGTTTGGAGTGCCGTTCGCCGGACGATACGGCCTCCACCATAGGAGTATACCAGAAGACTTATTCGTTTGCACCATAATTGACGTCGGCGGAATACACTTTGTGCCGTGCACCCGCGGCGTCTTCGATAATCAGGACGCCTTCTTCGTCGAGACCAACTGCTCGTCCTTCCAGTTCGGAATGGATGGTTTTGACGGTCACCCACCGGCCGATCGTGTAGGAGCACGCTTCCCACTCCGTCTTGATCCGGTCAAAGCCGTGCCGCAAATAGTGGTCGTACTCCGCTTCAAAGATCCGGCAAAACTGCTGGATGAACCGCACCCGGTCGACAGTCGTCCCGCTCTCGATCGCAAGCGACGTGGCAATGTCCCTAAGCTCTTCGGGAAAATCGGCCGCGGCGGTGTTGGCGTTGATGCCGATGCCGATGACGAGGTAATTGACACGGTCCGCTTCCGCATTTAACTCCGTCAGCACGCCGCACACCTTTTTGCCCCCGATAAAAATGTCGTTGGGCCATTTGATCTTGACGTCCACGCCTGTCTCCTGCTGCATCGTCTTGGCCACAGCGACAGCTGTCAGCAGCGTCATCTGCGGTGTTTTCGGAATCGGGATCACGGGACGGACGATCATGCTCATCCAGATGCCCGTGCCCTTGGGCGAATGCCAGGCGCGTCCCAGGCGCCCTTTGCCGCCCGTCTGCTGCTCCGCGATCACCAGGGTCCCTTCCGGCATCCCTTTGGCTGCCGCTTCATGCGCCAACAGCTGGGTGGAGACTACCGTGTCGTAGGCCAACACGTGCTGGCCAATCCGCTTTGTGTCCAAGCCGGCGATGACCGCTTCGGCGGACAGGCGATCAGGGGCGGCCAGCAATCGGTAGCCCGCCTTGCGGACCGCTTCCACCTCGTAGCCTTCCTGACGCAGTTCCTCGATATGCTTCCACACGGCCGTCCGCGAGCAGCCGCAGGTCTGGCTCAGCTCCTCGCCGGAGATAAATCGGCCGGGATTGGCGTGAAACGCCTTTAGGATTTCCTGCTTAATGTTCATGACGCGCTACCTCTCTCCTTGCCTCTTCCACCAGTGCCTCCGGGGTGTTGGGCAGTCCGTGCAGCGCCGTTTGCTCCAACAGGTGCAAGAGCACGCGCTGAATCCATCCCCCCGGTTTTCGTTCCAGCGCCGCCTGCAGATCGCGACCGGTGACAGCCAGTTCGCGCAGCGACTTGACCGGCATCGACTCGTAGGCGGCAATCAGCGACCGGGAGGAGCGGCCGTCCTTCCGCTTCCACCAGCACGCCTGCAACAGGTTGTCCGTTTCCATGCAGACTTGCCACCCTGCCTGCAGCAGCAGTCGTCCCCACTCCACGTCGCGCGGCGCATCCCAATCCGGCCGCAGCGACGCCAGCAGCCCGACGAATTGGGCGATCGCTTCCACTTCCCGCTTGGACATCCGAAGCTGTCGACAGAGCGTGCGCGCCTCCTGCGGGTCAAACCGGGCGGCATACATCAGCAGGGCCCACTTTTGGTTGAGCGTACCCAGGTGCACCAGCCGCCACGCCTGCTCGTGCGACGTCCGGAACAGGCGATCCAGCAGCGGAGAAAAACCGGCCAAACCCGTCTGCACGATCAGGCCGATCCCCTTTTGCGGCGCCGCACTGTCGACGATCTTGTGCAGTTCGTCCCGAATTCGCTCTGCGGCGATATGCGACAAGAGCGGTGCCGTTTTCTCCATCGCCGCCAGGGTAGCCGGCTCGATGGAAAAGTCAAGCTGCGCGGCAAACCGCACCGCCCTCAACAGCCTGAGGGCATCCTCGCAAAAGCGCCGCTCCGCGACCCCCACCGCCCGGATCAGCCGATCCCGCAGGTCGTCCCGCCCGCGAAACGGATCGCGCAAACGGTCGAACCGATCCATCGCCATCGCGTTGATGGTAAAATCGCGCCGCTCCAGGTCGAGCTGCAGGTCGGAGACGAAGCAGACCTCTGTGGGCCGGCGGTAGTCCTCGTACGTGCTTTCCACCCGGTACGTGGTCACTTCAAACATCTGGCCGTCAAGCCTGACAGAGACGGTGCCGTGCTGCAGGCCGGTAGGAAAGTGATCGGGAAACAGCCGCATGACGTCGCCGGGATGGGCATTCGTACATATATCTATATCGTGTACGGTTCTGCCGAGCAGCCAATCGCGGACGCACCCGCCGACGAAATAGGCTTCATAGCCGTTGTCCTCCAGTGTGCGCAGGATACGAACCGCCAGTTCCTTGAGCAACTCCTTCACCCCGTTTTTTCGTCCGCCCAGCAAAGGAGGCGTTTGTGTGAAAATCGTATATGGCCTGTTCATCATGATTTCCAAGCTGTTTCAGATGGCGAAAAGCAGCCTGTACCGTCCGTGACCGTCATGACGATCCTGAGCCGATCAGCTGGCGGTACAGCGATTCGTACTGGGACGTGATCTTCTCGTGACAGAAGGTTTCACACGACCGCCGGATACTGTTGCGGGACAGGCGCTGGAAAAGATCCGGGTCGGTCAACAGGCGCACGGTCCGTTCCGCCATGCCAGCCACGTCCCCGACCGGCAGGAGAAAGCCGCACTCGCCGTCCAGCACCACTTCCGGCAATCCGCCCGCATTGGTCGTCACGACCGGCACGCCGCAGGCCATGGCTTCCAGCGCTACCAGCCCGAAGCTCTCCTTTTCCGACGGGAGCAACATGATGTCGGCCATGGAAATGACCTCGGCCACATCCTCCTGTTTGCCGAGGAAATAGGTGTCCCCTTCCAGACCCAGTTCGGCCACCATGTTGCGTACCGAGGCCAGGTCAGGCCCCTCGCCAATCAGCATCAGCTTGACCGGAAGCTGCTCCCGTACCAGCCGAAAAACTTCGATCACGTCCGGCACCCGCTTGACTGGGCGAAAATTGGAAATGTGCATCAGGATCTTTTCGCCGTTGGGTGCGAACACGCGCTTCCACTCTCCCACCTCTTTGGGATAGTAGCGCCGTTTATCCACAAAATTGTAGACCGGGACGATCTCCTTGTCGACTTGCAGCAGGTCGTACGTCTGCCGGATCAAATCCTTGGAGACGGCGGTGACCAGGTCGCTTTGCTCGATCCCGAAGCGAATCATGCCGCTCAGGCTGGAGTCGTATCCCAGTACGGTAATGTCTGTTCCGTGCAGGGTGGTTACGATCTTGAGCTGTTCGCCCACCATCTGTTTGGCCAGATAGGCGCACAGTGCATGGGGAACAGCGTAATGGACGTGCAGCAGGTCCAGCTTTTCGTTTTGGGCCACCTGCGCCATCCGGTTGGCCAGCGTCAAGTCGTACGGAGGGTATTTGAAAACGTCGTAATGATTTACTTCCACATCATGGTAAAAAATGTTGGGATGAAACGTTCCCAGGCGGAAAGGCATGCTGGATGTGATAAAGTGAACCTGATGGCCCCGCTCCGCCAGCAGTTTGCCCAATTCCGTGGCAACCACGCCCGATCCGCCCAACGAGGGGTAGCAGGTAATGCCAATCTTCATCGAGGTGTTCTCTCCTTCCTACAAGCTCGTCAGCACGTAAGGCGCAGCGCTGACAAACCCCTCCGCGTACTTGACGCCTGCCTGCTGCCCGAACAGACGTTCCCTGTATTCGACCAGTTCCAGATACCCGTTGTTGAGCGGCGTAGCGACGCTGCCTTCTTCTTTTTCAAACTGGCTGCGGTACGCACGCAGCACCTCCATTTTTTGCTCGTACACCGGCGTGACGTCCACGACCACATTCGGCGTCACCGTCGTGTTGATAAAATAGTACAGCAATTGGCTGGGGCGGTAGGCGGGCAGGGATTGTTTATACAGACGAATCCCGGCGGAAAAGACTGCTTCTCGGACGATCCGGCTGACGCTCTCGTGATCGGGGTGACGGTCCTGCCAGTAAGGCGCAAGCACCACGCTTGGCCGCGTTTGCCGGATCAGGTCGACGACCCGGCTGATCGCCTCGTCGCGCACCCGTTCCAGGCCGCGATCCGGCAAGCCAAAATTGTAGCGGACGGCAATTCCCAGCCGCTTGTCGGCCTCGGCCGCCTCCGCCTGCCGGCGCTCGACGGTGCCGTTGGACGAAAGCTCGGCGTAGGTCAGGTCGAGGATGCCGACGCGTTTGCCCTGCTTCACTGCCAGCAACAGACTGCCGGCCGCCCCGATCTCCACGTCATCGGGATGCGCTCCGATGGCGAGGATGTCAAGCTCGCTCATGCCTGCTCCTCCTCGCGCACGACCTCGCGCCAGCGCAATTCGCCCCGTTCCAGCGCCTTCAGCAGCACTTCTGCCGTGCCCATGTTGGTGGCAAACGGAATCTTGTGCACGTCGCACAGGCGAAGCAGTGCGATAATGTCCGGTTCATGCGGCTGAGCCGTCAACGGGTCACGCAAGAATATGATCAGATCCATCTCGTTGCGGGCAATCATCGCTCCGATTTGCTGATCTCCTCCCAGGGGGCCGGAGAGAAACCGCGTGACCTGCAGGGATGTTGCTTCCATGATCCGAAGTCCGGTCGTCCCTGTGGCGTACAATTCATGCTCGCGCAGGATGGACTCGTAAGCCATTGCCAATTGAACGATTTCTTCTTTTTTTCTGTCGTGTGCGATCAAAGCAATTCTCACGCAAACCTCTCCCTCGCTGAAAGTAGCGTTATCCTGCCTAATCCTAATCAATCAGGTGCTCCAGTCCATAGATCAGTTCGCTCAGGTTCACAACGGCCTTAATCGCCATGTTTACACCCGGCATGAACGACTCGCGGTTGATCGAGTCGTGACGGATCGAAAGTGTCTGGCCAGTTGCCCCGAACAGCACTTCCTGGTGAGCCACCAAGCCCGGCAACCGCACGCTGTGAATCCGGAACCCGTGGTATTCCGCGCCGCGCGCCCCCAGGATGCTCTCCGCTTCTTCCGGGTGACCCTGTTTGATTTCCTCACGAACAGCTGCGATCATCTCCGCCGTTTTCAGCGCCGTACCGCTGGGTGCGTCCAGCTTCCGGTCGTGGTGCAGCTCGATGATCTCCACGTGCGGCATGTATTTCGCTGCCATGGCGGCAAATTTCATCAGCAAAATGGCCCCGATCGCGAAGTTGGGCGCGATGATGCCGCCAAGCCCCGCCTCCCGGTATCTCGCCGTCAACTCCTGAAGCTGCGCCGGTGTCAGTCCGGTCGTCCCCACCACTGGCCGAATGCCGTGGGTAAGGCACAGTTCGAGGTGGCGGTAGACGCTGTGCGGCGTCGTAAAGTCAACGAGCACGTCGGGGCGCATTTCGTCCAGCTGCCGCTGAATCGCCTCATCATCCCCCCGCGTGTCCAGTGCTCCTGCGTACACCAACTCCTCATCCTGCTCCAGCATCTTGACCACTTCCTGGCCCATGCGGCCATGGGCCCCTGCTACTGCTACACGAATCAGTTTGTCCATTTCTAGTTCGTCTCCTCTACTCTGGTCCAGCGATCCTTATCGCGCGTGTTAAATTTGTGCATAATACGATCAAATGCCTCTTGCAAATCAATACCGAGCGAATTGGCGAAACACAGCACGATAAAAAAGACGTCGCCCAGTTCTTCCTCCACGGTTTTCTCCGCTTCGTCTTTTTTCTTTGGTTTTTCGCCGTAGTAGTGGTTGATCTCCCGCGCCAGTTCTCCCACCTCTTCCGTCATCCGGGCCATCATCGCCAGCGGGGAGAAATATCCTTCCTTAAATTGTGATATGTACTGGTCGACTTCCTGTTGGATTTCCTGCAAGGTCTTCCGCTGATTCATCAGGTCACTCCTCTGCCAGAGAATATTCGGTGACTTTATCGTACCTGAAAAGCCTGCGTTTGCCAAATCTCAATACGCTGGCTGGAAGGTTATGGACAAGCAAATCAACATTCCATTATAATGGCTGTCGAACCTACCAACAAGCCTTCAACCAACTATTCGCACGAAGCAGCCAGTCGGGCAGTCACACGCCTCGGCCGCATCCAACCATGCGAATGTCTGCCGCCGCAAGGTATCCCCCAGAGGACCCTCCCGCTTCCTCGGACAGAAGCCTTCGGACGCAGGATCACCGACAAGAAGGGAGAACGCTTATGAATCTGCGCCTCAAAAGCATCATCGCCATCATCGTCGGATCCGCCATCATGGGATTCGGCATCAACGCCTTCAACATTCCAAACAATCTGGCTGAGGGCGGCATTACCGGCATCAGTATTCTGATCAAGCTGTTGATCCCAAGTGTCGACCAGGGGATCGTCTTTTTCGTCCTGAACGTGCCGCTGTTCGTGATCGGGTGGAAAGTGCTGGGACGCACTGCTTTTGCCTATACGATTCTTGGCACAGTTGCCCTCTCCGTCTTTCTCTCTGTATTTGAGGGCGTGCTGCCCCTGCCAATGGACGATCGGCTGCTCGCCTCGCTGTACGCCGGCGTGGCAGTCGGGGTAGGCCTCGGTATCATTTTCCGCTACGGCGGCACCACGGGTGGTATCGACATCATCGCCCGCGTACTGCAAAAATACATGGGCATCAGCATGGGCCGTACGCTGTTTTTTGGCGACATGCTGGTGATTGCCGCGTCGCTGATCTATTTGAATCTCGAAAGCGCCATGTACACCCTGGTCGCCGTCTTCATCGCCGCCCGCGTCATCGACTTTTTTCAGGACGGCGCATACGCCGGAAAGGCGCTCACCATCATCTCCAATCACGCCGATGCAATCGCCAAACAGATCCTGGAGCTGGGGCGCGGTGTTACGCTGCTGGCAGGCAAAGGAGCGTTTTCCGGCGAGCAGAAACAGGTCGTGTACGTCGTGGTCAGCCGTAACGAAGTGATGCGTTACAAAAGCATCGTGCAGGAGATCGATCCCCATGCCTTCGTGATTGTCAATGACGTGCACGAGGTGCTCGGCGAAGGATTTACCCTGGATGAAAACAAGCAGCCCATTCATGAGTAATCGGACCAAAGCCCATACCCTGCAGCTGCCACGGGGACATGCATTTCGCCTGCTTCGCCGTATCCCCGAATCACCGTGAGTCGTTTGGCTGCAGGGTGTGCAGGCACTAGGGAAGCGAAGCCCTATGCTCCGAACATTTTTCTGGCCCGCCATATCCGCGCTACTACGCCCTGTGCATAAAGCAGATGCACAGGGGCCTTCGACATGTCGATTCCGTATTGGTCCCCCATCGTATTTTCCCGGATCACCGCCTCGGCTGCCTGCAGACGCCAAGGTTCATGGCAAATATCCCCGCCGTAAATCCGCTGCGTGCGGGGGCACAAACAGCAAAAACGATATCGCTCGGTCAGCCAATGCTCAATGCTGCCTGGTCTGGCCGTGAACGGTTCGGACGCAGGACGGTAGATCGCGCTGAACCGCTGCTCCCCCCCTTTCCGCTCACTTTGGAAATGGATCTCCGCTGCTGTCCGTTTGATTGACATCTTCGCGTGGAAGTACGGTAGGTGATAGGTCAATTTTGCCGCTCCGACGGCCAACTGATTGGACGCGTCCAATGACAAAAAGAATACCGCCGGTTTTCCACCTAAGATCACGTATGTGCGCACATTGATTTCCGGAAAGGGAACTGTTACGGGAACTGGAAGAAACCTGAGCCGAATCTCGCTCATTTCAAACGGAATCAGGCCAATCCACGCCATGCCGTCAAATGTATCTACTTCCAACGGAGGAGGAACAAACGGCTGAATCCTTTCAACCGGAACAGGCCAATGGGCAAACAGCAAATCTGCCCAGGTTTGCGAGATGATCCATGTGCCTTTCATGTCGCCCCCCTCCTCTCGCTGCTCGTGTCAAAACGTCTCGAACAGACTCAGCACACTTGGACGCTCCCGGTTTGCCTCTAACTCCTCAGCATTATCCTTTCCCATCGACAACGCCATATCGTCTGGTTCCGCCTCTTCTGACGATGAGCCGGGTACGATCTCATATGGGTGAGTGACCAACCGCACCTTCGTAACCGTGCTCGTCCATTCGTCAAGCGCTACCAGATCGTCTGCGTTCACGTCCCTCAAGGAGGTCTTACCCAGCGCACGAATGGCGACTTTCATCTCTTCCACAAACGAAACCAAAAAATTCTCCAAGGAATGCGCGGCCTTCTCTATGTCAAACGCCTTCTTTTGGCTGCCCGTGTAATAGGCAAGCTGCGTGGGCGGCTCCCACGGAATGGCTTTGGTCACCTGCTCATGGGTCATGGCCCACAACAAGGCTGTCCCCATGAACACGGCATCCGCTCCCAAGGCGAGTGCTTTCAAACATTGGCCGGGCGTAGAAATTCCCCCACCGATCAGGAGGCTGATCCTGTCTTTGACTCCCCGCTTTTTCAGGTAGTGAACTGCGCGAGACAAGGCGAAAATCGTCGGCAGGCCAAAGTCGTCTTCCAAAATCGGCGGCCCCCCTTTTGTGCCGGCCTGTCCGCCGTCCAGACTGATAAAATCCACTCCGGCCTGAATGGCTACTTCCAGGTCGGCTTCCAACTTTCCGCTGGCACACATCTTGACACCAATGGGGACGCCTTGCGTTACAGAGCGCAGTCTGTCGACCAAAAGCTTCAGATCCTGCGGTTTGACAATTTCCGCGTGACGGGAAGGGATGATGAGGCCCTCACCGTCCGGAACCTGCAGAAGTTCACGGGCCCGTCCATCTATATACTTGGACGGGATTCTGCTCGCGGCACCTGCTGTTGCCCCCTGACCAATATGAATCTCGATCGCATCTGCCTGCTGAAGAGTCTCCGGCTCTTTGGCCCAGTGCCCGGAATTGTACTGCAAGATGTAATGGGCGGCATGTGCTCGCTCTTCGGGCAGCAGAGGTCCTTCACCAGAGTTCGTCGCGGTTCCGACCGCTGCCGTTCCTTTGGCGATCGCAATTTTTACGTTTTCGGACACCCCGATGCCGTAACCCATTGCGCCGGCCATCACGGGGATTTTCAGGATGAGCGGACGTTGGGCAAGCGGGCCAATGGTCGTCATCATATCGACGGGCGCATCTTCCGGTGCGGGCAGTGTGGCAAGCTGAGCAGGAGAAAAAATCAGACCGTCAAAATCCAGAAACTTGCGCGGACTGCCAAACGGTCGCTCAATTACGCCGCCGCTGGATGCGCGAAGACTGTTTTCCACGACGATTCGGGGGCTGGTTCTGGTAAGCGCCGACACCATCTCCCAAATGTTTTCCGGGTAACGGTCAGCCATCAGCCGTTTCGTGAAGCGCCCGACTCCCCATTTGATCAAAGGGCGGGCAAACAGGAAGGCGATCAGCCCCGCACAGAGAATGGCCAGAAATGCCCCGGCGAACGCTCCGGCGAGATAGGAAAGCCACGTGTTGGTCATGACAACCTCCTAGCCCTTTTTTCATCCCTCATTATTTCGATCTTGCACGCAGCCTATGCGTCTGTCGCATAAAAGCACCGGTTGGAAACAAACGCAGCCACTCATTTGCTGGTATACACGTTTCCCCGTCTTATCCAGTTCCCCAATGCAGCCACATCCGTCATCAACGACTGCCGTACGTACCCGATATCCAAAATAGCAAAGAGCATCTACGCACATGGTAGATGCTCTTTTCACACCATCAGGTAGGGTTCATCTGCCCCCGGTATTTTTTCCAGGCCACATATGCCAGTGTCAGCACCACGGCTGCAACAATCGCCACAAACATCGGAAACGGCGAGGCCGGCCGCATCAACTGGGCGATGGTGCTCTGATCCTTTCCAATGAACGCTGCCTGCATCGTGACGTTCAAATCGCGCAGGGCGTTCCGAACCATCTGCCACTCGATCCGGTCGCGGCGCAGCTCTTTGGAGATGAGATCGTACGCAGCGTCGATCTGCCTGATCTGCTCTTCCCTTAAATGGATGCTCATCGCCGGTTTGATCGCCAGATACAAGCGGGTGTTTTCGTCGAATTGTTGGCGAAACTGGTCATAATTCCGCTCCACTGCCGACTCCATCAGATTTTGCATCTGGGTCGCATAGGATACGTAGTAGCTTCGCCACATTGGCTGATGATCATGGGTAAGCGCGTCGATGGCGATCCGCACGCGGGTCGCGTGCCACAGCAGTTGATCGCTCGTGCTGGACTTGGCAAAGCTGTTTTTCGCCGCCAAAATTGATTGCGTCACAGCGTTCAAACTGTCTATCCGCAGGGAGACGGGCAGGCGTTGCTGGGGAAAGCGCTCCGCCAGCTGCCGGATCTTCTCCTGTGCCGCCTCCAGCTCCCCTCTTTTCGTATGGGTTAACAACTCTTGCGCTATGTGATCCAACGCGGCCAACTGTTGTTCTTCGGCCGGACGGTCAAGCTTGTTGAGCAATGTATGGATGGGCCAGGACAGGAACAGCCCGATGATCAGGAAGAACAGCAGAAACCGGATGTTTTTTCTCAATGCAAAAACCCTCCTTCCCCTAGTAAAGACTATGGAAAGGAGGACAAGATTAGACCTTGATTCTGTTGAACCGCGTGAAGGTAAACCAGATCACTGCGATGGAAATCAGGCTGAGCAGAACCGTGCAAAGGCCGACGAATCCCTCGTACGGATCCAGCACGGCAGGCAGCCACGGATGGATGTCCATGACGTAATCGAGGAAATCGTTATTCAACGTCCACAGTGCAGCGATTCCCACCGGCAGCCAGCTCAGCTTGAAAAAGCGGGCATACAGCACCGATTCGACGGCCATGCCTGCGTGGGAGATCAACAACATGATATCTGTCCCGCTCACCTCGTCACCCAACAGCCATCCGGCCACGATGATGCCTACTGCCCAGACGCCGTATTTAAAATTGGTGATGCCGGCCAGAGATTCCAGCACCGGTATGTGCCGTCCCATCAGGTAGGTAAACAGCACGATGGTAAATAGTCCGCTCCCCGTGGGACTGTCCGGTACAAACGGGCGCAAATACCCCGGGGTAGCTGCCAGTTGATCGCTGTACCAGACAAAGCCGTAAATGGTTCCCAGCAAGTTGACGACGAACAGGGTCCAGAGAAACCACCTTTTCCCCAAAGACTGCCGGAACCACATCCATAACCAGTTCATGAACATCGTCTCCCACTATGTAGGCCGTTAAAGAAAAAGCTGACCGAACGTCAGTCAGCTTTTCTTGCATGGGCTTATTTCAACGTAGCCATGTACTCAGCCAATTTCTGGATTGCTTCTTCATCCTGAATCAGGCCGCCCGGCATTGCCGGCGGTATCCCGTTCTTGATGATTTCGGCAATCTGGTTTGCGTCATACTTGCTTCCGACCTTCTGCAGATTGGGCCCCATGCCGCCTTCCATGTTCTTGCCATGGCAGCCCATGCAGCCCGTTTGAGCAGTCCACAGTGCATCGGCCTTGAAGCTCGGATCAGCCGGAGCCGGAGCAGCTGCGTTGGAGCCGCCTCCGCTGCCGCTGCCGCCGTGATTGGACCCGTGGTTCAGGGTGTGCTCATGGTCTGCTGCCCACGTCAGGTAGAAAATCGACACCAGCGCCGTCATCATCAGACCGGTTGCCACCGGACGGCGGGACGGACGGCGTTCCTTGCTGGTATCCAGCCACGGAGCCAGCAGCAGCGCACCAAAGGCAATACCCGGAATGATGACCGTACCCAGGACTACCCAGTCACCTGCCGCCCACGGATACTTGAGCATTTGATACAGAAACAGGAAGTACCAGTCCGGCAGCGGAATGAACGACGTGTCGTTCGGGTTGGCCTTGTCGGTCAGCGGCGACGGGTGAGAGACAGTCAACACCAGAAACCCGACCAGACAGACGGCTGCCACCATCCACTCTTTCAGCAGGAAGTTCGGCCAGAACGGCTCCGTTTTTCCCGGAAAGTCGGAGTACGACGGGGCAATGTTTGGAATGCGCTTCGCCGGTATCCGGGAGTCTCCGACGAAGGTAGCATCTTTTTCGTGTTTCGCCATGCTATTTCCTCCTTATAATCGAAGACTCATCATAGTGGACCCGAGATACCTTGCGCGCGAATCATGATAAAGTGTGCTCCCAACAGACCCAAGAGGGCACCCGGCAGGAAGAACACGTGAATCGCGAAGAAGCGGGACAGGGTTTGTGCCCCTACGATTTCGCCGCCGGTCAGCAGGGTTTTGACGTACGGACCGATTAACGGCACGGAGTTCGCGATCTCCAGACCTACCTTGGTCGCGAAGTACGCTGTGTTGTCCCAAGGCAGCAGGTAACCGGTGAAACCAAGGCCGAGCATGACGAAGAAAATCAACACGCCCACTACCCAGTTCAATTCACGCGGTTTTTTGTACGCACCGGTAAAGAACACACGCAGCGTGTGCAGAAACATCATGACAATGACCAGGCTGGCCCCCCAGTGGTGCATGCCGCGCACGATTACCCCGAATGCCACTTCGTTCTGCAGGTATTTGACCGATTCATACGCATTGATAATGTCCGGTACATAGTACATGGTCAGGAACATACCAGACAGGATTTGAATGACTGTAATAAAGAACGTAAGGCCACCAAAGCAATACACAAACGCGGAAAAATGGTGTGCCGGGTTTACGTGCTCTGGGACTTCGTGGTCGGCCAAATCGCGCCACATCGGGGTGATGTTCAGGCGCTCATCAACCCAGTCATACATTTTTTGCAACATCTTAGCCACTCACCCCCGGACGAGGATTTGGTTTCAGTTTGCCCAAATAGAGCTTGCCGTCCTTCACTTCCGTCTCGTATACATCGAGGGATGCTGTCGGCGGAGTTCCCAAAATGTGCGCACCTTCCTTGTCATAACGACCCAGGTGGCACGGACAGAAATACTGGTTGGGATGATTCGGGTCCGAGTTCCAGCTCACTGTACAGCCCAAGTGCTTACAGATCGGGGACAGTGCGAGAATCTCGCCCTTCTCATTCTTGGTCACCCACGCAGCCAACGTCGACTCGGACTCATACCACCCGTCCTTGGTATGTACCTTGAAATCCACACGCTTCGGCTCTGGACCGAACTCGTCCACGCTGCCGACAGCCACTTTATCTGTACCCGCACTGCTTTGCAGCAAGGGGTCGACTGCAAAACGAAGCATTGGTGTGATTATTCCTGCAGCGAGGAATCCGCCTGTTCCCATGAGTGCGTAGTTGAGGAACGTACGTCTGGAAATTTCCCGTTTGTCGCCCATGTCTTTTTCCCTCCTTACTCTGTAGAATAGCGCAACTTTGGCGATTTCCATACATATACACTAGGTCAATCCCAATCATAGCTAAACGCCTATAGAGATGTCAAGAATATCCGGGGGACGGGCCCGGCCCCAACCTCGTCTGATTGAGAGATTGTTGCCATTTTGTCAAATATGGCAACTCTCCCCTGATTGATATAGTATTTCCTGAAATATTTCCGCTTATTGACGGCCGCCGTGCTG
The DNA here is from genome assembly GCF_013096935.1 of Brevibacillus sp. MCWH. Classification (NCBI taxonomy): domain Bacteria; kingdom Bacillati; phylum Bacillota; class Bacilli; order Caryophanales; family Paenibacillaceae; genus Brevibacillus; species Brevibacillus sp. MCWH. The sequence goes on from NZ_SDLF01000004.1 coordinate 229,081, forward strand.
CCAGTGACGAATAATTTCCCGGCTGAGGACATCGATCGTTACCTCAAAGCGGAGTGCCGATTCCAGGTCTTCATCTCCCACTGTCAGCCTCAAGCGACTGCCTTCACCCTCGTGTGCATCCAGCCGATCCCCGCTGAACTGCAGCAGGACGTAGTGGGCAAACCCGGCCGGCAGCCGTTGGGCAAGCGGCTCGTCACCGATCTGGTAACAGAGCGGGAACATCAGCACCCGTCCCTTCAAACGCTGTTCGATTGAAGCGGCCACCTGCACCAGATAACTCATCCGCTGCACGTGCTCCTTCACCGGCTTCTCCGGTCGGTACAAATAAAGAGGGAGCAGCGCGGTGTCCACATAGGTCCGCAGCTCCTCCCAATTTTCCAGTTCTTGAACATTCCACTGCATCAGGCGTCTCCTCTTTCCATTACTATCTGAAATTAAGCGTACCATGAACAGGAGGAGACAGGCAATCCACCATCAGCTGCCCAACGTTACGATTGTTCGTAGGCCATGATCTGGCGCAGTTCGTCGGTCAGACGCATAAACCGCTCCTTGTTTTTCATCGCCAGCGCTTCGTCGATCTCCTTGTACAGGGTGCGCTTACGATACAGACGCACTTGCTCGTCAATCACCATTTCCGACAACAGCCCCGACACCAATTGGTTATTCGTCCCGTACACATTGGAATTGGAATAAAAATTTGGCCACTCCATGATACATCCCTCACTTCAATAAAATAGTCGATTCGGCAAAGCCATTGTATTTGCGAAGCCATGTCTGGCTGGCATACGTCCCGGCGTACAGCCACTGACCGCTTTCATCCTGTCCGACCCGGAGCAGCCCCAGATGGACCATCATTTTCAGGACGCGGTTGGTCAGAATGTTGACTGGGTCATCGTAGTAAAACGGCCTGATCCAGGGTAGCAGCCGGTCCGAAAGTGCGTCTTGGCTGACCCAGCCTCCCGCTCCCAGCAGGGGAATCAGTTGGACAAGCATCGGCAGATTGGGGACCGCCCGCTTGTACAGCCGCATCCAGAAGCGGATCAGATCGTGGTGCAGTTGATCGTCATACGGCTGTTTCAACCGTTCTTCTCCCGCTTCCGTAAGCATTACCTGCCCCGGCATCTCTTCGATCCATTTCTGGTAGTAGCAGTAGTCGTAAAGCAGCGAGAACCGGTCCGGGTACAGGTCGAAGTGAAGTCCGTAGCCAAAACGCCATTTCTGCGGCGTGAGCGGCTCTTCCTTGATGTGCAGAAACTGAAACAACTGCTGCTGGTACCGCTTGTACATGGCACCGTCCGCAGTCAGCGGAACAGGCTCCTGCTGCAGGAATTGTAAAAATTGCATGATATCGTCACAGAGTGCGGTTCCTTCGTCGCGATAGGCCGTCGGTTCCGCTGCTGTAACAGTAACCCGCCATTTGTCCAGCCACGCCTGCAGGTACGGTTCCCGCATGTCCAGGGGAATCTGGTACTGGCCGCCCGCCCTGCTTTTTGCCGGGAAGATCCAGCCGCGCCGCATTGCGTCGGCGATAAATTTGCGCGCGTTTTCAGCCTTACGTTCCTTGTGTGCATCCAGTGCCAAGCCGGCCTTGGCCATCAGGTCTTCGAGCGACATCAACGTGCGCTTGTCGAGAAAGAGCAGGAGGAAAAAATGGGCTTCTTCCAGCGAAAGCCGCTCCACTTCCCGGGTGATGGTCTCCCGGTATCGTAAATTGGCAAGAAGTGACGTGATCAGTTCATTCTTGGAGTGAGGGTTGCATTCACAGCCGTAGTAATCGGCGATTTGATGGAGCTGCCGGATGTCGGTGTACACCAAGATCTCAGCCAAGTTCATCTGAGCATCCCTACTTTGCAAGGGTTTTTCTTACCCATCATTCTTGCCAAATTACGGCAAAATAAACAGGAAGCCGCCAGTGCAGCTTCCTGTCAGAGCCGTTTGTTATTCGTCGTCTACATTCCATTCGTCGTGCAGCTTTTGGTATTCCTTGGCTTCTTCGTAGCGGCCCGCTTGCGTCAACAGGGCGATCAGGCGGCGAATGTGGTCCAGGTCAAACCCGGACAGTGCCACGTATTGCTTGAGCGCATCGATCGCCTTTTCCGTTCGGCCGAGCGAGAGGTAGATGTCAGCCGCAAGCGGATAGGCGGCGACGTATTCCTCATCGATCGCCTGCAGGCTGGCCACCAGCTCCGCCGCTTCCTCCAGCCTGCCGAGGTGAAACGCCATCAGCGCGCAGCCGTACAGCACTTCCTCCGAGCGCTCCAGGGCCAGCGCCTGGTGATACACCTGATACGCCTGTTCAAACTGTCCGCTTTGGGCGAGTGAGCGTCCCTTGGCCAAAAGCAGCGGCAAGCTCTCCGCTCCGGCCTGCTCCAGCAGTTTCATTGCCTCCGCATCGCGTCCCACGCGGAAATACATGTCGCCCAGTGCGGCGAGGATGTCGGGATCGTCCGGCTCCTTCTGACGGGCCTGTTCCAGGTACTTGACCGCTACTTCGTCGAGGTCCTGCATGGCGTACAGATCAGCCAGCAGCAGATCCAGCCGGATGTGTTCCATCCCCGATTCCTTCAATTCGTACAACAGGTGCTGCGCGGTCTCAAAATCACTCAGATCCAGCGCAATTTCCGCCATCATCATCTGGCATTCTTGCCGCTGCGCCGCCTGTAACCCGGGATGTTCCTGCAGTATGTTGGAGAGCAGACTGGATGCCTGTTCGAGATGGCCAAGGCGGTACCACACTTCCGCCAGGTACATCATGACCTCCGGCAAATCCTTGCCGTGCTCCTGTACCTTTTGCAGCGCTTTGAGCCCCAGTTCCACCTCGTCGTTTTCAATCCGTTTGATTGCTTCGTCTATGACGTACAGCCATTTGTCTGTCATCGTCCTCACCTCGTATGTATGGTTGCTCTCGTCATGTAAAAGAGCCGCAAAAGACCGTCCGAAGACGGTCTTTTTCCGTATGTTCCTTCTATTAAATCATATACCATTATGCCCGTGTCAACCAACTCATGGAGAGGACGGTGACCAAGATGCCAAACACGCTCAGCACGATCCCGTAGTTGGGTTGGGTTGGGTCAGTCGGCGAATGCACACTGTTGAACGGTACGATCGAGGCCGTCTCCCTGACCAGCGGCTTTTCGTCAGATACCAGCGGCTGCGGTTCCACGACGTAGGTGCCGTCCTCCGTCTGCATGGAGGATGTGATGACTTGCGCCTTTTTCCCCATCGCTACCACTTCCCCGTCAATCATCAGGGAGTTGGCCTGCTCGGTACTGCTCGTATTGACGTACAACGTAAACGAGCAGAGCATCAGCAGGATAATGGCGGCACACGCGCCAACGCGTCGCATCCGGGCCGTCACGGTAAACACTTTTTTCCCAATCGGAATCGCCCACTTCTCTTCCGAAAGAATTCGGGCCATTACGGCATCGACAATCGATTTGGAAGGCGTGACAGCATGGTACCGTTCCCTGTCCGCTTTCATCCAATCGCCGCTGTCTTTCCACAACGCGAAATCGGCACTGCAGGCACGGCAGCTCGTCAAGTGATTGTCAATCCGCCGGCGCGTCAATTCGGACAGCAGGCCGTCGGCGTAATCAGGCATCAATTCCTGTACTTCTTCACATCTCATCATCGATTCATCCCTTCAGCTTCATCCAAATGAGGGTCCAGGATGTAGGCTTCCAACTGTGCTCTAATGCTCTGCCGCGCCCGAAACAACAGGGATTTTACCGAACTCACCGTCAAGTCTAGAATGGTGGCGATCTCGTTGTAATCCATCTGCTCGTATTCCCTCAGGATCAAGGCTGAACGCTGCTTTTCCGGCAGGTTGTTGATTGCCTGTCTGACCAGGTGCTCCCGTTCGTTTCGCAGCAGGACCTGCTCCGGCAGGCGATCGTACGACGCAAGCGGAACTTGCGGATTATCCTCAAGGTATACGTCCGAATTCCGGCTTTTGCGCAGCTCGCTCAGCACGGTATTGCGGGCTATGGTGTAGAGCCACGTAGAAAAGGTCGCTTCTACATCGCGGAACGAGTGAATGCTTTTATATGCCTTGTAAAACGTATCCTGACAGATATCCTCCGCCATGTGCTCCAGATGAGCCTGGCGAAGCAAGTGAGTGACAAATGCAAGAATCTTTTTTTCGTATCGCCGGATCAGTTCGGCATAGCATTCCAGGTTGCCTTCTTTTATTTCACGGATAAGCTGGGAATCGGTCATGTGCAGGAATACCTCCTATTGCGATTCCGATCCCTCAGCGGCCTTTGTTACATTAGACTGCTGGGGATGTAAAAAGTTGCGCTGCCCGGGCAATTCTTTTGCCTCACCCGAGGCTGGCATCCACTGCGAAAAAACCCCAGATGTTGGGGCTATATGACATAATTATACGGCTTGATATCGAGGAGGCATCGTCCCATTCCTATTGTCGAAGCATAACACTGGTTTCGGTACAACCACTTTCCATTTGACATGACAGATGTTGGCAGAAAAAATTCACTCAGGTTGAGAATAGTGGAAAGAGCAAAATTTGTCAACCAGTGTTCTTTTTTTAGGAAAAGAATGTCAGCATCAGCACCAGGCATGATGCGGCCCTTGCGCGGATAGAGACCAGCGGCCTTGGCAGCGTTTGTCGAAGCGACGCGAACAAGCAGGCACAAGAGCGATTCGGGGTCATAGTCTGTGTGTCGCAAGTCGACCTGCACCTCGTCCAGCGCAGCAACGACCGGCAGCGAACGGAACCAGTGGCCGACGAGCTGACGCAGCGCCCGTTCACATTGCTCGCCGCGAAGACGGAAGACGTGGTAGTACGGGTCGCAGTCCTTCAAGTCAAGCGCGGGATCTCCCTCCACCCACGTGCGGATTTTCCAATGGCGGCACAGGGAAAGCCACTGCCGATGCAGACGGAGACGCTCCTCATGATGTAATTTCGCTTCCTTCGGCACCCGCAACTGCAGCATCACCTTGTATGACGTAAGAAGGGGTGAAATCGTTTCCCAATCTATGCGAAAAAGTTCTTCGGGTCGGTGCACGACGACCCGCAGCAACCGGTATCCTTCGCCGCACCACCTGCGGACCGTCTTGCCGTTCAGCCACGAAGCCGGCAGTTCCACCAGCAACGTGTAATCAATCAGATTGTTAAAGTGCATCGCCGTCTGGTAGCGCACCTGCGAATGATCCATCCACGCTTCCGGCTGGAGCGTGTCCACCAGACAGGTATATCCCTGCCGGATGAGCAGACGGATTGCATCAAGGTACTCGGGCAGCCGCCTGGTCCGCCCGTGCGGCCGTTCCGGCATGGCGACAAAGCCTGGCAGCAGGTACATCCCGGATGCGTCGATCTCGTAAGGACGTGCCTTTCCCATCACAGCTTTTGGCAAGCTGTCTTTGGCGATCCGGCGGATAATCCCACGGGAAATCCAGACGTCTGCTTCGATGATTCCGTATGACGTCACGACGTTTCCTCCACGTATCACAACCTCTTCCTGCCCCACAGCTCGTCCCTCCCCCCGCCATCCGGCGGCTTGTTTCAGTACGAACTTATGCGCAGAAAGTGAAAAAAGAACAAAAAAAGACCGCCGTTAATGTAAGCGCATTCAAAACGGCGGTAGCACTATTCGTGCAACAATATATTGGATAGGAGTGGAGAGAAACCATACTGTACCTTTATTATAGCGTAAGGTAAGCTCTTGTCAAATCTTTTTTTTCAAGTTTCGTTTTATATTGGTCACTGGCACGAAGCAGCAAACAGCGCGATCGCGATGAAAAAACCCGCGCTTGGCGGGTTTCTCTCGCTTGGTTCTGGACGCTCTAGTTTGCTTACCGTATGCTGATGCGCGCCAACAGGTCGGCAAAGCCGGGGAAAGAGACGTTGATCGCCGCGTCATTTGCGATCACGGTTTCGCCCTCCGCCGCCAGACCGGCGATCGCCATCGCCATGCCGATGCGGTGGTCGCCCATGCTGTCGATCGCTGCTCCGGTCAGCTGCGTCGCCCCCTCCACGATCAAACCGTCCGGTGTGGGCGTTACGCTCGCCCCAAACTTGGACAGTTGGCTGGCTACGGTCGCGATCCGGTCCGTCTCTTTTACACGCAGTTCTTCGGCGTCGCGAATCACCGTACGACCGTTGGCCCGCGTGGCCATCACAGCGATGACGGGGATTTCATCGATCAGGCGCGGAATGATTTCACCGCCGATCTCGATGCCGCGCAGCTCGGAATGGGTGACGAGCAGGTCGGCTACCGGCTCTTCGTTGACGATCCGTTCGTTTTGCAGCTCGATACGGCCGCCCATGGCGCGGACCACATCGATAATCCCCGTGCGGCTGGGGTTGACGCCCACGTTTTCGATCAAGAGGGAACTGCCGGGCACCATCATCACGGCTGCGATCAAAAACGCCGCTGACGAGATGTCGCCTGGCACGCGGATCGCCCTGCCCGTCAAGGTTTGTCCACCTTCGACGGATACGGTCAGACCGTCGCGGACCACCTTCACGCCAAACGCCTGCAGCATGCGTTCCGTATGGTCGCGGGAGAGCTGCGGCTCTGTCACACTGGTGACGCCTGTGGCCTGCAGACCGGCCAGAAGAATCGCCGATTTTACCTGGGCACTGGCAACCGGCGACTGGTACGAGATGCCTTGCAGGCCGCCGCCGCGGATGGACAGCGGAGTGTATTCGCCGTCTTTGCGGCCGTCAATTTTGGCCCCCATCTGACGCAGCGGTCCGATGACGCGCCGCATCGGCCGCTTGGCAATCGACTCGTCCCCCTCCATGACGGCGTGAAACGGCTGCGTTGCCAAAATCCCCGCCATGAGCCGGATGGTCGTGCCGGAGTTGCCCACGTCCAGGTGCTGCGACGGTTCCTCCAGTCCGTACCAGCCTTTGCCGTAAACAGTAACACGATCTCCGGCCTGTTCGATCTTCACGCCCATCCTGCGGAAGCAGTCGATGGTGCTCAGGCAGTCAGCCCCCGGCAGAAAGCCTTCGATCGTGGTGGTTCCTTCCGCCAGTGCGCCAAACATGACGGCACGGTGCGAGATTGACTTGTCCCCGGGCACCCGGACTGTCCCTTCTATCCGTTTTACTGGTTGTACGCGAAGCACAGTTCCACTCCCCTTTTTCTCTGTTACGTCTATTACGTCTATCGGTGCAAAAAGTTGGCGACAGTCGCGCGTCAAAGCGTCTACGCCTCAAAGCACGAAGGTACGCCCACGCTACTCGCGCCTGTATACATTGTAATCGAAAAAGCGCAGGAGTTCTTCACCCTTTTCCAGTTCCGCCAGGGAGCGGAAGGTGATCCGCAGCACGCCCAACATATCTTCCCGGGTTTCCCTGATTTGGATGTTGGTGATGTTGATCTGCTTGGCACCAAGCAGGGTGGTGATCCGTCCGATCTCCCCCGGATGGTCGGGAATGTCGATGTACAAGTCGTACAGCGGCGGCAGCGCTCCCTTTTTCCGCTCCGGCAGTCCGTCGCGGAATTCGCGTGCCGACTTGAAAAACTGCTCGATGCGGTCGGCGTCTCCCTCGCGGACCAATGCCATGACTCCGTCCAGCGCCCTGGCCCAGTCGTCGGCGATTTTCAGCAAGTGCTCGCGGTTGTTCAGGAGCACATCCCGCCACATGCGCGGGTTGCTGGACGCAATGCGGGTGATGTCGCGAAATCCTCCGGCGGCCAGCCTGTGGTGCCAAGGGTTTTCGTTGTCATACCCGGCCACCAGATTGACCAGGGCGGAAGCCAGGATATGCGGAAAATGGCTGACTGCTCCCACTACCTGATCGTGTTCGTCCGGGTCCATCCGCACCACTTTGGCACGGGTCAGCGCCAGCAGCTTCTCGAGCCGCTCCACCTGCTCCTCCGGTGTCCCCGGCGCGGGCGTCAGCACGTAGTACGCATTTTCAAACAGGCGATCCGAAGCCGCTTCCACGCCCGACTTGTGCGAGCCGGCCATCGGGTGACCGCCGATGAACGTCACATCGGACGGGATATGTGCCTCGGCAAAGCGGACGACGCCCGATTTGGTGCTGCCCACGTCCGTGACGATGACGCCGGGCTTCAGGTCCAGATTGCGCAGTCGGTCCAGTGTGGCATATATCTGTTCCACCGGCACGGCGAGAAAAATCACGTCCGCTTCCCGCACGGCCTCCTGCAGGTCGGTCGTGCCCGCGTGAATGACGCCGAGTGCCAACGCCTTGTCCAGAAAATCCTGCCGGACGTCGAAGCCGATGATACGGTTGTGCTCATCCCCACGCAGGGCAAGTGCGATCGAACCGCCGATCAACCCGACGCCGATTACAGTGATGGTTGTCGTATTCATCTCCACTGTCTATCCTCTCTGTGTACGTGTAGACAAAGATGCCGGACGAACGCCGGCATCCTCGTCGTTATTTCAATGCGCCAGCCACGATGCTGCCAAGCGCCTGCAAAACCTTCTCGTTTTGTTCCGCCGAGCCGACCGTGATCCGCTGATATCCGGGGAAACCAAGCGCCCGGCCGGAGCGCACGATGATTCCCTGCTCCAGCAGCTTGCGGAAGACAGCGTCGGAGTCCTGCTGCAAATCGACCAGGACAAAGTTGGTCTGGGACGGAAAATACGACAGTCCCCACTCGTCAAAGCGGTCGGTCAACTGCTTCATGCCCTCCCGGTTGCGCTTGCGGCATTCCTCCACGAACGCCTGGTCCTGCAGCGCGGCGCGGGCGGCTGCCTGAGCCAGGGTATTGGTGTTGAAGGGTTCACGCACATGGTCGAGGTGGCCGACGATCTCTTCCGACGCGATGCCGTATCCGATCCGAAGCGCCGCCAGACCATAAATTTTGGAGAACGTGCGCAGGATGATCAGATTGGGGTAGTGCTCCAGCATCGGCACGGTTTGCGGATAGGCCGGGTCCACCACGTACTCGTAATAGGCCTCGTCCAGCACCACCAGGACGTCCTTCGGCACTTTTTGCAAAAACGCCTCCAGCTCGTCACGCGTGACGATCGTTCCGGAAGGATTGTTGGGGTTGCACACCCAGACGACGCGCGTCTGATCGTTGATCGCCGCCGCCATCGCTTCCAGATCGTGCACGCCGTTTTTCAGCGGCACCTCGATCAGTTCCGCGCCCTCGATGATGGCATTGGAGCGGTACTGCGAAAAGGTGGGCGTCGCCATCACCGTGTTGGTGCCTTGCTCCAGATAGGCGCGGGCGATCATCTGCACCACTTCGTCCGAACCGTTTCCGAAAATCAACTGCGCAGGCTTGACGCCGAGAAACTCTGCCAATTCCCAACGAAGCATGAGACTGGCGCCGTCCGGATAGATGGCCAGCGTATCCAGTTGGGCGGCAATCGCTTCTTTCGCCTTCGGTGAGCAGCCAAACGGATTTTCATTGGACGCCAGCTTGATTACTTCCGTCAGTCCGAATTCTCGTTTCACATCGTCGATCGGCTTCCCGGGCTGATACACCGGGGCGCCGAGAATGCGCTGTTTCGGCAGCATCTGGTCTCACTCCAGTCAAGTCGCATTTTCCCCTTATTGTAGCGCACCGGCCAGCCGTTGTACAAACGTTTTTATTTTTTTGACACCCTGTTTTAACTGTTTGGGATCGGACAGCAGCTCCAGATGCCGTTCCATCTCCTGCACGATCGCACTGCCGACGATTACCCCATCCGTGTGCTGTGCCACCGCCCGAACCTGCTCGGGTGTGGAGATGCCGAACCCGACAGCCGTGGGCACGGAGGTGCTCGTCTTGACCCGCTGCAAAAACTGGGCAAGATCCTCACGCAGGCTGTCGCGGGCGCCAGTCACGCCGAGCGACGACACGCAGTACAGAAATCCGCTCGCCTGCGCGCCAATTGTCCGGATGCGGGATTCCGATGTGGGGGCTACCAGCGAGATGACATGCAGCCCGTGCGCTTGGGCAGCAGCCACTGCCGGCCCGTTTTCCTCCACCGGCAGGTCAGGAATGACGATGCCGTCCGCGCCTTTTTCCGCCAGTACGGCAAAGAAGCGCTCCACGCCGTACTGCAGGACCGGGTTGTAGTAAGAGAAAAGCACGATCGGCACCTGCATCCCGGATGCGCGCAGGTTGGCGACCAGTTCCAGGGCGTCGTCGATCGTCACCCCGTTTGCCAGTGCCCGTTGGGAAGCGCGCTGAATGGTCGGGCCATCCGCCAGCGGGTCCGAATAGGGAACCCCCAGCTCCAGCATGTCGGCTCCCGCTTCCACCAGGGCGTGCGCAATTTGAAACGTCGCGTCAAGGTTTGGGTCGCCAACCGTGATGAACGGGATGAAACGCTTGCGGCTGCTGTCGGCAAACAGCCGGTCGATTCGATTCACGGGCGCTGTCATTGTGCGTCTCCCCCTCTCGGTTCGTCGTCAAGCGCTGCCTGGATCGTCGCCACGTCTTTGTCTCCGCGGCCTGACAGACAGATGACCAGGACTTGATCCGCTCCCATCTGCGGCGCCCGTTTGATCGCCTCGGCAACGGCGTGGGCGCTCTCCAGAGCCGGGATGATCCCCTCCGTCCGGCAAAGCAGTTGAACCGCCTCCAGCGCCTCCCGGTCCGTGACGGAGGTGTACTGCACCCGTCCGGTTTCCTTCAGGTAGGCGTGCTCGGGTCCCACGCCCGGGTAATCCAGCCCGGCCGAGATGGAGTGCGCCTCCTGCACCTGCCCGTACTGATCCTGCAAAAGATACGTCATCGCGCCGTGAATCACGCCGGGCCGTCCGAGCGTAAGCGTCGCCGCATGCTTGTCGCTGTCCAAGCCATGTCCGGCTGCCTCCACGCCCCGCAGGGCAACATGTTCGTCCTGCAAGAACGGGTAAAACATGCCGATCGCATTGCTTCCTCCGCCCACGCAGGCAATCACTTCATCAGGCAGGCGTCCCACCTGTTCGAGAATCTGGCTGCGCGTCTCTTCGCCGATGATTTTCTGAAACTCCCTCACCATGTAGGGATACGGATGGGGGCCTACGACCGAGCCGATCACGTAAAACGTCTCATCCACGTGGGAGACCCAGTAGCGAATCGCTTCGTTCGTCGCGTCTTTCAGGGTGCGGGTGCCGGTCACGGCGGGAATGACCTCCGCACCGAGCAGCTTCATGCGAAACACGTTCAGCGCCTGCCGTTTGATGTCCTCTTCGCCCATGAACACCTTGCAGGACAGCCCCAGTTTGGCGGCGACCGTGGCGCTGGCCACACCGTGCTGCCCTGCCCCGGTCTCGGCGATAATGGACGTCTTGCCCATCCGCTTGGCCAGCAGACCTTGTCCCAGTGCGTTGTTCAGCTTGTGGGCACCGGTGTGGTTGAGATCTTCCCGCTTCAGATAGATACGCGCCCCTCCCAGCGCTTCCGTCAGTTTGTCAGCGTAGGTCAGAGGAGTCGGCCGTCCGGCGTATTCGCGCAACAACTGCCCCAGCTCAGCGCGAAACGACGGATCACGCCGCGCCTCTTCAAATGCCTGTTCCAATTCCGCCAGGGCGCTCATCAGCGTCTCCGGCACAAACTTGCCGCCAAATGGTCCAAAGCGTCCATGCTTGTCAGGCACGGTACGCGTTTCCTTCTGTGATACGGTCATGTTCCCTCACCCTCTCCACGAATTGTCTGATTTTCTCCGCGTCTTTTTCTCCGTCGCTCTCCACGCCGCTGGACACGTCGATAATTGCGGGCCTATATCTGCCCACCAGCTCGGCTACGTTGTCCGCGTTGATGCCGCCTGCGATGATGCAGGGGGCAGGTGCCGTCCATTTGCGCAACAGGGGAATCTGCTCCCAGGAAAAGCGTTTGCCCGTGCCGCCCGCCTGCCGGGGATCATAGGTGTCAAACAAAAACGCGTCGGCTGCTCCCCGGTACGCGTCCACGACATTCTCCAGCGGCTCGCCGCCCCCGACTGCCAGCGCTTTCCAGACCGGCAGGGAAAACCGCTGCCGCACGCTCTCGCAAAAGGCGGGGGATTCCTGCCCGTGCAGTTGAATCACGGCAAGGGGGGCATGGGTCAGCACGTGCTCCAGCTCCGCTTCCGTCGGGTTGACAAACACCCCGACCGCCGGCGGATGATCCGGCACGGCCGCGAGCAGCGCCCCCGCCGTCTGCGCGTCCACTCGTCGCCTGCTTTCCGCAAATACCAGTCCCACGTAGTCAACATCGAGCCGGGCCAGCAGGCGAAGGGTCTCCGCCCGCTTGACGCCGCAAATCTTGATCCGCGTCATGACCGCACCTGCGGGCTGGCGCCTTCCCGCTCACCTACCAGTTGGATTACGGCTTTGCCCACATCCTCGTGGCGCATGAAGTGTTCCCCGACCAAGATCGCCCGCGCGCCCGCCTGCCGCACTTCCTCCACGTCCGCCGGTGAAGAAATGCCGCTTTCGCTGACAGTGAGAACACCGGATGGGATCTCCGCCGCCACCTCACGGGTCACAGCCAGGTCTGTCCGGAACGTCCGCAGGTCGCGATTGTTGATGCCGATCAGCATCGGTGTCACATGGCGAAACACCATCTCCAGCTCACGCCGGTCATGCACTTCGATCAGCACGTCCATGCCGAGCGCTTCCGCCGCCTGCGACAGATCACGAAGCTGCTCCCCTTCCAGAATCGCCGCGATGAGCAGGACGCAATCGGCGCCGCACGCCCGGGCCTCGGCAATTTGCCACTCGTCGATGATAAAATCCTTGCGCAGCAGCGGTTGGTCCACGGCCGTGCGGATGTTTCGCAAATACTCGGTCTTCCCTTGAAAAAATGGTTCGTCCGTCAGTACGGAGATGCACTCTGCACCGGCAGACGCGTAGGACCGAGCGATTCCCACCGGGTCAAAGTCAGGCCGAATCACACCTTTGGACGGCGAAGCCTTTTTCACTTCCGCGATGACGCTGACCGGCCGCGTGCTGTCTGCCAGTGCTGAACGGAACCCGCGCGGTGCGGGCATGTGTTTCGCCTCGTCCAACAGGGACTGCAGGGTCGTGGAAGCGTGCAGTCTGGCCACCTCTTCTCTTTTGGCCTCGACGATCCTACGAAGCATGTATCATCCCTCCCGCCACCTGCCGGATTTGTTCCAGTTTACGCTGGACCGCGCCGTCGTCGATCAGTTCCGCGGCCCGGATCACCCCTGCCTCGATGCTGATTGCGCGATCCGCCAGGTACAGGATGGCACCCGCGTTGAGCAGGACGATGTCACGGGCGGCTCCCCGCTTGCCGGCGAACACTTCGCGGATGATCGTCGCGTTTTCATACGCGTCGCCGCCGCGCAGTTCCTCCATCGGATACCGTCTCAAACCGAACTGTTCGGGCACGATCTCGTACGTGCGGATCTCACCGTCGCGCAGCTCGGCGATGCTGCTCGGACCCGTCACGGTCAATTCGTCAAGGCCGTCAGCACCGGCCACCACCAGGGCCCGTTCCACTCCCAATTCGCGCAGGACGGCCGCCACGGTGGGGAGAAGCTGTCTGTCGTACACGCCCAGGAGCTGCCGCTTGGCCCCCGCCGGATTGGTCAGCGGTCCCAACAGATTAAACACCGTCCGCACCGCCAGTTCTTTTCGCGGGCCGGCTGCGTGCTTCATCGCCTGATGGTAGAGCGGCGCAAACAGGAAGCACAGATTGGTCACCCGCAGGCAGTCGGCCGCCGCTTCCGGCGTCAGTGTGATCGGAATGCCCAACGCCTCCAGCACGTCGGCGCTGCCGCTCTTGCTGGAGACAGCCCGGTTGCCGTGTTTCGCGATGCAGACACCGTCACTCGCCGCCACGATGGCGGCTGCGGTGGAGATGTTGAACGTATGGGCACCGTCCCCGCCTGTGCCGCACGTGTCCATCAATCCCGGCACTTCCAGCGGGAACCGGACCGCCCGCTCCCGCATGGCCTGAACAAACCCGATAATCTCCTCCACCTGTTCCCCTTTCAGCCGCAGTCCGGCGAGGAAGGCACCGATCTGGGCGGGGGTGGCTTTGCCGTCCATGATCTCGCCCATCGCCTGGCGGGCGGTCAGACGGTCCAGATCGCGTCCGCGCAATATGTGTTCCAACGCTGTGGTCAGCATGGCTGTTCCTCCTTTGGGGCAAACAACTGCTCCGCCTTCTCCAACGCGGAGAGCATGGCTGCCGCTTTGTTCACTGTTTCCTGATACTCGTTGGCCGGGACGGAGTCGGCGACGATGCCGGCGCCCGCCTGCACGTAGGCGTATCCGTTCTGGAACAGGAGGGTGCGGATCGTAATGCAGGTCTCCAGCGTCCCGTCAAAGCCGAAATAACCGATCGCCCCGGCGTACAGATGGCGCGCGTCCGGCTCCAGTTCGGCAATGATTTCCATCGCTCTCAGCTTGGGCGCGCCGGACACCGTTCCCGCCGGGAAAGCGGCGAGCAGCGCGTCGAACGGATGCAGTCCCTCGCGCAGCTCTCCGGTCACGTGGGAGACCATATGCATGACGTGGGAGTAATGTTCGATGACCAGTGCTTCCTCGACGCGAACGCTGCCGTACCGGGCGACACGTCCCACGTCGTTGCGTCCCAGGTCAAGCAGCATGTAATGCTCCGCCCGCTCCTTGGGATCAGCGAGGAGATCGGCGGCCAGGGCCTCGTCATCTTCCGCTGTGCGCCCTCGCCTGCGCGTGCCGGCGATCGGCCGCATCTCCACCCGGTTGTTTTCGACCCGGACCAGCAGTTCTGGCGACGTACCGACGACCGTCTCGCCTTCGTATTGCAGGTAGTACATGTACGGCGAAGGGTTCAGCGTGCGCAGCAGCCGATAGACGGCAAACGGATCGACGTCCGTGCGCACGCGGAAACGCTGGGAGATCACTACTTGAAAAATGTCACCGGCCGCGATGTACGCCTTGGCACGCTCCACCATCTGTTCAAACTGCTCCCGGCTCATGTTGGGCTCTGGCTTTAGCTCGCCTTGCGCGCCGGTGCCAACGGAAATTCGACTGCCGTCCGTCTCGACCGGAGCGGTCACCTGTGCGGCAAGTTGCTCCAGCCGGCTGCAGACCTGTTGGTATTTGCGGGCGATCGTCTCCGGCGAATCATCCGGGTCGACGTGCAGATTCACGATCACCTGGATCTCCTGCTTGAGATGGTCAAACGCGATCAATTCATCCACGAACCAAAATCGCATGTCCGGCACATCCAGGCTTTCCTGACGGTGGTAGGGCAGATTTTCAAAGTAGTGCAGGGTGTTGTATCCAAAGAACCCCACGGCCCCACCGCACAATCGGGGTGCTCCCTGCAGTTTGGGACTGGTGTAGCGGGACGTCTCTTCGCGTAAAAAGTGAACGGGATTGCCGTAAAACGTCAGCCTATCCCCTCCGCGGCGGCGGACAGTAATCTGCTCCCCGCGGGCCTCCACCGTTTGAAACGGATTCATGCCGATGAACGAGTATCGGGCCCAGCGTGTTCCGCCTTCCACGCTTTCCAGGAGAAACGAATCATGCGTGCGAATTTTCTGGTAGATTCGGATAGGCGTCTCCTCATCTGCCAGCACGGTCAAGCGTACGGGTATCAGGGAATGGTTGGCCGAAAGAGATTGGACTTCAGCCAGGGTAGGGGAATACATCTCTTTTCTCACCTCTCGCCGCGTGGTGCCCTGCACGCCTGAAAACACAGGCTTTACATGCACCCGCACGTTTGTCAGGTGAAGAGATAGGGGGAGAAAAAGAAAAAAATCCAGGAAGAGTCCTGGATTGGTCTGTACGAATCCATCCGGCTCGCTCTTCTCTCCTCTGCCCAACTCTTCTCAACTCTGCTCTGCTCACTCTCAACTCTCAGCCGGTATTTTGCATTACCGGTAAAACGAGGCGTTCTCGTTTCGTTTTATGGTAATCGAGAACGCCCACATTGTCAACCACGATTTGACAAATCGGGACGAAGCTGTACGGCATCGCGCATGAACACGTGATGGATTTCCGAGGCCGCCTTGCTCGTGTTGACGTGCATCATTACGCGGATACAGCGAGGCAGACTGCCCGGCACGGGAATTTCCCGGGCGCACATCAGCGGCACGTACTGCCACCCGTCCAAGAGGCGCGCCGCCTGCGCCGGAAATGCCGCCTTGATGTCCTCCGTCGTGGTGATGAAAACGCTGGCGATGTCGTCAGCCCGTACGCCGTTTCGACTGACCATCTCCTCCAGCAGCAGCTTGGTGGCGGAAACGATCTCTGCCTGTGTGTCGTTTTCAATCGTGATCGCTCCCCTGATTCCTCGCACTCCCATCTCTCTATGCCCCCGCTTCTTTTTTCATCGCTGTCAATATCTCTTGTTCATCCACGTCTTTGACCAGTTCCACCTTCCCGATGGCCCGCGGCAGCACCAGGGCCAGCTTGCCGCCGACGGCCTTTTTGTCCCGCTTCATGACATCCAGCACCGCTTCCGGCTCCAGGCCGTCTGGCCAGTCAGTGGGCAGGTGGAAGAGGTGAAGCAGCCGTTTTGTCCGTGCATAAACGCCTGCTTCAGCAAAACCGATGCGCTCAGCCACTTTGGCCGCCAGGCACATGCCGATGGAAATCGCCTCTCCGTGGTTCAACACGGCGTATTCGCACAACGCTTCGAACGCGTGGCCAAAGGTGTGCCCCAGGTTGAGCAGCGCGCGCTGTCCCTGCTCTGTCTCGTCAGCCGAGACGATCGCTGCCTTGATCGCGCAGCCCCGGCGTATGGCGCGGCCCACCCGTTCAGCATCAAGCTGCCACAGGCTCGCCGCATGTTCCTCCAGCCAGTCGACGAATGACGCGTCGGCGATCAGCCCGTGCTTGATCACCTCGGCAAAACCAGCCGCCACTTCCCGCTCGGGCAGCGTGCGCAGCGCGGCCGTATCATACAACACCAGCCGCGGCTGGTGAAAGGCGCCAATCAGATTTTTGCCCAGCGGATGATTGATGCCCACCTTGCCGCCTACCGAACTGTCGTGCGCCAACAGCGTGGTCGGCACCTGCACAAAGGCGATGCCCCGCATGTAGGTGGCGGCAACAAAGCCGGCCAAGTCACCGACCACGCCGCCTCCCAGCGCGAGAATGGCTGATTTTCGGTCCAGCCCCGCCTCGATGGCCCGGGTCAGCACCTGTTCATAGACCGCAAGACTTTTCGACTGCTCCCCCGGAGGAATTACGCAGTCCGCCACCCGATAGCCTGCCGTCTCCAGCGCCTGTTTCAGCGGCTGCAGATAGCGCGGGGCTACGTTCTCATCGGAGATGACAAACAACCGGCTCGTTGGAGATATGCCCGCATCCTGCACCAGGGCCGCCACCTGCTGCATGACACCATCGCCGATAACGATGGGATACGTGCGCTCTCCCAACTCTACGTAAAGGGTTTCAACCGCCATCAGAACCGCTCCGTGTATGCGCGATACTGGCGCACGTTTTCCAGCATGTCGTCCAGTGAGTCGGACGGGAATTTTTCGCACATGGCGCGAGCGATTTCCCAGGCGACCACCGCTTCGGCCACGACGCTGGCGGCAGGAACAGCGCAGCTGTCCGAACGTTCGATGCTGGCGGAGAACGGTTCCTTGGTGTCGATGTCCACGCTCATCAAAGGTTTGTACAGCGTCGGAATCGGCTTCATCACCCCGCGCACGACAATCGGCATGCCTGTGGTCATGCCGCCTTCCAGGCCGCCCGCGTTGTTCGTCTTGCGGCTGTATCCGGTGTCCTGGCTCCAGACGATCTCATCGTGCACCTGGGACCCTGGCAAGCCCGCGGCGCCAAAGCCAATCCCGATCTCCACACCTTTGAACGCCTGAATGCTCATGATCGCCTGAGCCAGCCTGCCGTCCAACTTTCGGTCCCACTGGACGTGGCTGCCCAGCCCGATCGGCACGCCTTCCACGATTACTTCGACGATGCCTCCAAGCGAATCGCCGTCCTGTTTGGCCTGGTCAATGGCCGCCATCATGCGCTGCTCCGCTTCCTTGTCCAGACAGCGCACGGGGGATTCCTCGGAACGCGCGATCAGTTCGTCCAGCGTGACATCCTGCCGGTTGGCCACCACATCGCCGATCTGCAGCACGTGACCGCCGATCCGAATGCCAAACGCGGCCAGGAGCTGCCGGGCGACAGCACCGACGGCGACGCGGATGGCTGTTTCCCGCGCGCTGGAACGTTCCAGAATATTTCGCATATCCCGTTGATGGTATTTGATCGCGCCGTTGAGATCGGCATGACCCGGACGGGGACGGGAGACGCGACGCTTCTCCTCCGCTCCTTCCACCGGCTCGGCACTCATGATACCCTGCCAGTGCGTCCAGTCTTTGTTTTCCACAACCAGCGTGATCGGCGCGCCTGTCGTGTACCCGTGCCGAACGCCGGAGAGCACTTTCACCTGGTCTTTTTCAATCTGCATCCGCCGGCCGCGTCCGTGTCCCTTTTGCCGTCTTGCCAGCTGTTCGTTGATGGCTTCGACAGAAAAGGGCAGGTTGCTCGGAACCCCTTCAATTATGGCAGTGAGCTGCGGCCCGTGAGATTCCCCTGCAGTCAAGTATCGCATCTCTCTCTTCCTCCATCCTCAGGCAGCATTTCCTTCTCTGACTACGGATGCTGTCCTTTATCACTTTTAAGCGTTATAATATCATACCTGTCAGTCCGTGCAAATACAAAAGTGACGAATTGTCCCGACGCCCTTGGCAGACAGGCAAAACGCTTCTCCCTCGCAGGAGAAGCGTCATCGAATTGGCGGAGCTCACATGTGAGAATCGACCGTCAGAAACGAGGAAAGCGGCCGCCGCAGGTGATTCGCGCGGACGAGTTTGTCCAACTGCTCCTTTTCCGCACCGAGGATTTGCCCGCACTCTTGCAGCGTGATCAAACCACGTCGGTATGCTTCGATGACCTTTTGCTTGTCCATCTGCTTCCTCCCTTTTTGGTAGATAGCATGGTAGATAGCATTAGTGTTGGGAAAAAACAACAGGGATATACCAAGCTGCGTCCGCTTCAGCCCATTTTCCGATAAAAAAACGTGTCTTCCGACTCCAATTGATACTGCTGCGGCTGGAAAATCTGCTCCGTGCTTCCGACGAACAGCACCCCGCCCGGTTTTAGCGCCCGGCTGAACTTGTGGTACAGCTCGTGCTTCGCCTCCTCGGTGAAGTAGATCATGACGTTGCGGCAGATGATCAGGTCGAATTGGGAGTCGAACGGATCAGCCAGCAAGTTGTGTTTGCGGAACGTCACCCGGTTTTTCACCTCGTCGGCAATTCGGTAGCTCATCGTGTCCTTGACAAAGTACTTGGCCAGCAGATCCTTGGGACAATCCTGCAGCGATCGCTCCGTGTAGACCCCTTGTTTGGCCTTGGCCAGCGCCCCTTCGTCAATGTCGGTGGCGAGCAGTGACGCCTCCCAGCGGTTGCGCATCAGGATCAGAGTCAGCGTGTACGGCTCTTCGCCCGTGGAGCAGGCGGCGCTCCAGCACTTCAGCCGATGCGACTGCTTGACTAGACGGGGCAGAATTTTGTGTTCCAATACTTCCCAGCGGCCCGGGTTGCGGAAAAATTCGGACACGTTGATCGTCATCCGGTCGAGGAATTCGTAGAACAGGTCCTTGTTCTTGGAGATGGCCTCAAAGTACTGGGCAAACGTGGGATAGCCCCGCTTCAGCCGGAGCGAGGTCAACCGCCGCTTCATCTGGGCTTCTTTGTAAAGGGCGAGATCGATTCCTGTCAGTTTCTTTACATTGACGATAAACTGGAGAAAGTCCTTGTCTTCCATGATTGCGAAAATACCCCTTTTACGTGTGGTGAGGCGTACCCGCCAGCAAGCGCTGTTCGATTGACCGCGACAAACGCCCCCTGAAAAGACCATGCTTCACACAGCGGGGACGGCGCTTGTTGCCGCTTATCCATGCGATTCGCTCTTTTTCTGCAAAATCCTGCCGATTTTTGTTGACATTTGGCGAAAAAAAGAAAAAAGACCCCGCATGCGGAGTCTTTCCCCTATCCCGCTTAGATCCAGCGTTGGATTGTTTTTTCGTAGGAGAGTACTTCCCCTTCGTTGAACCAGAGTGCGATTTCGCGCTCAGCGCTTTCCGGGGAATCGGAACCGTGGATGATGTTCATGCCCACGGACGTAGCGAAGTCACCGCGGATGGTGCCCGGTGCTGCATCTGCCGGGTTGGTTTTGCCCATCATGGCGCGTGCAGTCGCAATCACGTTGTTGCCCTGCCATACCATGGCAAAGACCGGGCCGGACGTGATGAAGTCGACCAGTTCGCCGAAGAACGGGCGTTCTTTATGTTCAGCGTAGTGCTTCTCAGCCAGTTCGCGGCTAACGTTCATCAGTTTCGCCCCTACCAGTTGGAAGCCTTTTTTCTCAAAGCGGGAAACGATTTCCCCGATCAGGTTGCGCTGTACGCCGTCAGGTTTCACCATCAGAAACGTTTTTTCCATCGTAAGTATGCCTCCAGTACCGCTATGTATTGGTGCTTGCACACCAACGAAAATTTTATCAAAAGAAAGTGGGGCAAGCAACAGCCCCCTTGTGAAAAAACGATTAAAATTTCCGGTTCACCATGAAATTGGCGATGCCAAGCAGGGACTTTTTGGTCTGGTTGTTCGGCAGTCCGTCCAGCGCCTCCCGTGCACGGGCAATGTACCGCTCCGCCAGCCCCTGGGCATAGGCGATGCCGTCGTCGTTTCGCACCAGTTGAATCGCTTCATCTACGTGATGGTGGAGCGTATTGTCGCGTATCCACGCCTGAAAGCGGTCGCGCGACTTGCCGAACCGGGCGGTGTACATCGCCGGCAGCGTAATGTTTCCCTGACGCAGGTCGCTGCCTGCCGGTTTGCCCAGCTGCTTTTCCGTTCCGGTGAAGTCGAGGATATCGTCGGTAATTTGAAACGCCATCCCCACGTTGTAACCGTACCGGTACATTTTGCGGACCAGTTCGGGACCTGCACCGCTGGCAATCGCCCCCATCTGGCAGCTAATGGCGATCAAGAGCGCCGTCTTCCGCTTGATCCGGCGCAGGTAAGTGCGGAAGTTCTGCTCCCAGTTGTTCAGGTCGCGCACTTGTTCGATCTCGCCCTTGACCACTTCCACGATCGCGTTGGCGAGAATCCGGTGCAGCTCGGGAATGCGCAGCTCAGCCGCGATGGACAGTGCCCGGGCGAAAATGTAGTCCCCCGTGTACATCGCCACCTTGTTGTCCCATTGGGTGCGCACGGTGTCTCGCCCGCGCCGCTTGTCCGCATCGTCGATCACGTCGTCGTGCACCAGCGTCGCCATGTGGATCAGCTCCAGCGGTACTGCCACGTGCTTCAGCCGCTTCACGTCGTAGTTGCCCCACTTTCCGCCGAGCAGCACAAACACCGGGCGTATCCGTTTCCCCCCCGCCTTGAGCAAGTGTGTGGACGAGAGGTACAAGTCCCGCACACTGGTATCGATGGACTGTTCCAGTTCCTTTTCGATGTACTGGACGTCGTTTTTCAGTTGAAAGTAAATATCGACAAGGTTCATCCGCTCCACCTATTTCGTCAACGTAATGTGGGACTGACAACCGGGATGTTCCCAGACGGACACGGTCACTGGTGCGGGCAGCAGCCCCAGCTCAGCCGCGCACCGGTAGTAGTATTCCAGGCCTGTCCGATGCTCGTCCCGAAAATCGTGCATCAGCCCCCGGAAATACTGATACCACAGTTCCTTTCCTCCGCCTAACTGCCCGTTCACGTAGTCCACCAGCGGGATCAGGTTTTGGCGGGTCTTCTCCTTGCTGGCCAAAAAGGCCTCGTGAACCTCTCGCAGCAGGTCAGCGTGTTCGCCGATCACCTCTTTGCGCACGGCCCACAGGGCAAACGTCATGGTATAGCCGGTAAAGCGATGCCACAGCTCACCCAGATCGTAGACGTGATAAGGCCCGCCCTGGAGTTTGGCGAGAATGGCGTCGTCACCGATCAAGAGCGCCCCGTCCGCATCCCGCAGCATCTCCGCCAGCACGGGTTCCTGTGTAACGTACGTGACGTGCAGACCGTAAAACGTTTGCAGAATGATTTTCAGCAAATTGACTGACGTTGCGGACGTGTTGGTCAGGGCGATCCGGGCACCGTCCAGCGCCTCGATCGGCCGTTTGCTGAACAAGAAAATGGAGCCTACTCTCCCTTTGGCGCTGACGGACAGGTCGGCCAGCGCCAGATAGCGGGAGGCATGCTCGGCGTAACTGAAGGACGAAATCACTCCGAGATCGATCTCGCCGCAGGCCAGCGCCTGATTCAGCTTGGCTGGCACCTGCCGGACGAACTCAATCCGGCCGTTGAAACGCTCCTTGTCAAAGTGAAAGTAGACAGGGAGTACGTTGGTGTAAAGGATTTGTCCAATGCGCAAGGACTTTTGCATGATCTATTCCCCCCAGCGCCGGAACAGCTCGTGCGGCACATCCAGCGCGTCCAGTGCTTTTCCCACGACAAAATTGACAAGGTCGTCCATCGTCTGCGGCTTGTGGTAGTACCCTGGCATGGCAGGCAAAATGGTGACGCCGAGGCGGCTCAGCTTCAACATGTTCTCAAGCTGGATGGCATTCAGCGGCGTCTCGCGCGGGACCAGCACCAACCGGCGCCGCTCCTTCAGCATCACGTCAGCCACCCGCTCCAGCAGGTTGCCCGACGCCCCGTGGGCAATGCCGGACAGCGTCCCCATCGAACAAGGGATGACCACCATCCCGTCGCACCGATATGAACCGCTGGCGGCCGGGCAGTTGAAGTCGCGCATGCCCCAGTAATGGAGCGCGCCGGGTGCATCCTGCTGCAGTTTTTCCCGGATCAGGGCCTCCCGGTCGTCGGTGTTCCAGTCCAGCTCGTCCCGAAATACCTGCCAGCCGGCCTCCGTGATCATCAAGTGTACGGTATGGCCGCCGCGCAGCAGTTCCCGGACAAGCCTGACGCCGTAGATGGCGCCGCTCGCCCCGGTAATGCCGACGGCCCATTTTTGTGCGCTCATGCTATCACCAGATCAATCATGGTAAACGTAAACATGACCATGCTTAATATGCCGTTCATATTGAAAAAGGCCACGTCCAGCTTGGACAGGTCTGTCGGTTTTACCAGCAGATGCTCGTAAACCAGGATGGCTCCGGAAATCAGCACGCCGACCAGGAACCAGACGGACAGGTTGGCGGTAACGTACAGGGCCAAAAGACCGATGAAAGTGATGACGTGGCAGACCCGTGCGACCAGCAGTGCGTTGGCGATGCCAAAGCGGCTTGGCATGGAATAGAGCCCTTCCTTGCGGTCAAACTCATAGTCCTGGCAGGCGTAAATAATGTCAAAGCCGGCGGTCCAAAACATCACGGACAAAAACAGCAGAAGTCCGGTGAAATTCACCTGCCCGGTCGTCGCCACAAAGCCCCCCAGCGGTCCGAACCCGATGGCCACGCCGAGCACGAAATGGCAAAGCCATGTAAAACGTTTCGTGTACGAGTACAGAATCAGGACAAACACCGCGAGCGGCAGCAGTTTGACGGCCAGTGCGTTCAATTGGAAGGCGGCGAAAAACAATAACGCGAAGGAAGCAATAATAAAGACGACAACCTCGGCCACGGAAATCAGTCCGGCCGGAATGGCCCGGTTGGCGGTACGCGGATTTTTCGCATCGATGTACCTGTCGATCAAACGATTCAGCGACATCGCCGCGCTGCGCGCTCCCACCATGGCCACGGTCACCCAGAAAATCTCGCTCCAAGTGGGCCAGGTGTGCTCTACTACAATGTTCCCCAAGACCGCTCCCATAAAAGCAAACGGAAGGGCAAAAATCGAGTGCTCAAACTTGATCATTTCCAAAATAATTTTCAATTTGCGAAGACTCACGTGAAAACACTTCCCATCCACAGAAGGATGCCTATTGGCAAGCTATGCTTTTGTGCCGATGTGCAAAGCGGCCACACCGCCCATAAACAGTTTTACCTGAACCGGCTCCAGTCCTGCCCGTTGAAACATGCGGGCTAGTTCTCGGCTGTCTGGAAAATGGGTCAGTGACTGCGGCAGCCAGGCATACTCCTCGTATTTGTTTACCGTCCATTTGGCGATCAACGGCAGAATCTTGTAAAAGTACAGGTAGAACAATTTGCGGTACGGTAAAAACGGCGGTTTGGACACCTCCAGCGAGACCACTTTCCCGCCGGGTTTGACCACGCGCGTCATTTCGTTCAGCACCGTCTGAATGTCGGGTACGTTGCGCAGCGCAAAACCGATGGTGACGAAGTCAAATGTGTTGTCTTCGTACGGGAGCTGCATCGCGTCGCCGTTCACCAGCGTGACCACGCTGTCAAGACCTTCCCGTTTCACCTTGAACGCGCCGACATCGAGCATGTTCTGGCTGAAGTCAAGACCGACGACCCGTCCTTTTTCCCCGACCGCCTTGGCCAGCGCAATCGTCCAGTCGCAGGTGCCGCAGGCCACGTCAAGCGCCGTGTCGCCGGGTCGTATGTTCATTTGCTTCATCGTGTAATTGCGCCAGGCGATGTGGCTGCCGAAACTGATGATGTTGTTCATCTTGTCGTACTCTGCCGCGATGCTTTCAAACACGGAATGGACGTACTTCGCTTTTTCTTTCATCTGGTTCTGATTCACCTGGATTTACAACTCCTCAATGACCCGTTTCAGCCGGTTGACGCGGTGCGAGTAACGGGATGTGATCCACGTCAGCACGTGACGGGTCTCCGGCGGATGCAGCGAACGAACCAGCTGTTCACAGATGCTCATCAGTTCCATCGCTTTTGCTTCCAGAGCCGCCGCCACCTGGGCGATCGTCGCTCCCGGTTTTTGCAACAGAAAGCGGGAGAAGCCAAAGGGAACCTGTTGTTGCCACTTTAACTGCTCCCACTCGCCCAGCATGTTCTCCACGGCCGCCGTCTCTGCAAACAGGGCCGTCCAAAACCGGCGCGTTTCTTCATTGTCCGCATACTTGTCCACGATAGCCACGTACAGCCCCGTATCGATTTCCGTCCGCAGCGTCAGGTACTCGTCGGACGACAACCGGCCGTCGCGTTCCGCCATGTACAGCTTCATTTTCGCTTCGTTTACCCGCTGGATGGCGCCCGACAGCACTTGTATCGCTTCCATTTCACCAGCTTCGGCAAGCATTTGGTAGTACCGGCTGCTGTAGTAGTCGCCGGCCAAAACGGTGAGCTGCCGGTTGCGCTCTGCCGCCAGCGAATTGTCATAGGAATTTTTCACGTTCTCGTGCATGTCAAGACCCAACTGAACAAGGGCTGTTGACATGGTGAACGTCCGCGCCCGTTCCTTGGTCATGCCCCGCTCCAGCAGAAACAGGTACAACAGCGCAAGCCGGTTTTCCGCTATGGCCGGAACATCGACATATTGTTCAACAAACGAATGGGTGATACTTTGGCAGATCTGGTCGATGATCGCTCGAACCTCGTCTACATATGTGGTCTGTTCTTTGTTCATGCGTCCTCCTCCACAAGCGGTTCAACCTGGTAGGTGCCTGTTTCCGTTCACTTTCACGTTCTCGCCGGGCCCCGGCAAAAAGTCCGTCCCTACAATCATACCACACTTCTTTGGTCAGGGACTAACTCTCCGGTAAAAATAAGGGTCGATACGTACGGAAAAACGGGCTCTGATGTGCGATTCCAGATCGGCAATCTGCTCCGGCGGCGTTTCGTAGGCTGACTTGTCCTTGCGCTGGGCTTCGACGGCGATCAGGAGCTTGGGGGCAGGCGTATCGGGTTCAACTTCCAACAGGCGGATGTAGACCTGCTCCACATTTGCAGTCAACCGAAACAGATCGCGCACCAAGACGTAAAAATCGCGGTATACAAGCGGCAGTTCCGCACGCTGACCGGAGGAAACGGCCAAATCGACATGAACCGACGGATTTTCCCATTTTACACGCTTAATATTATAATGAGTCGACATGAAAGTAAATAAATCCACCACATTTTGCTCGCTCAGATCGACCGGGCGAGACGCCTGGAACGCGGGTATATCGGGTTGGTTCCAGGTCACCCCGGGAACAAGCGACAGCGTGAGAGCGAGCAGCGTGGAGACGGCAATGGCGGCCAGCAGCCTGCGAGGCATGAGACATCCCTCCTCACCACCATTGTACAAAACAAAAAAGCAGGCTATGCCTGCTTTTACTCCGACGTTTCGATCACGCCGTGGTGAGTGTAGATCACTGCTTTGCCGCGCACCTTGATGGCGGACGTGTGTTCCGTGAACTGGGCGATCATTACCTCGCCCTTGTCCAGCTTTTCCGTGTGGTGAAAACGCGTGTCGGAACCGCGTGTCAAGCCGATGACGTGAACGCCGTTTTCCTTTGCTTTGACGACAAAGTAGTCTTGCTGCGTATAGGGGGACTGTGCCACCTTGTTTCCTCCTTACCCTGCTGAACTGCTACCTCTATGATGTCCCGCCGCTGTTCAACCGTTGCATGATTTTCGCAACGTAGCGCTGGGTCTCACGAGGCAGTTGATCGTACCGGGCTTCCAGCTCTTCGTCGGTGTCGATGCCCAAGCGGTCAATCCGACCGGGACCCGCATTGTAGGCGGCCAGGGCGACCTTCACATTTCCGTCGTACTTATCGAGCAGGCTGCGCAGGTACCTGGTGCCCCCCGCCAGATTTTCATCGGGGTTGTATACGTTTCGCACGTGCATCGCCCGCGCCGTGCTGTCCATCAACTGCATCAGCCCTTTTGCCCCTGCACGGGAAACGGCATTGGGGTTAAAGTTGGACTCTGCCCGAACCACTTCCCTGACCAGATTTTCATCCACCCCGAACGTGCGGGCGACATCGCTGATTTTGTTTAAGATAGACTGTCGGCTGACGGATGTGTTCGCCGTCTTCTCCGCGTCGCGCGGCATCGCCTCGCCGAAGGCCCGGTCAAACTCCCAGTCGGGAGAGCCGTCCAGTTCGGCCAGTATCTCTTCGGCGGCAATGACACGTTGACCGCTGGCCAGTTCCGCCTGCAGCAGGTCGGCAAACTGCGCGTCCCCGGCGAGCGGATCGAGAGACGTGCCCGTACCTGCGATCCGGGGCTGCGTTGTGATGGGGAGATATGGCTGAAACGATACGGACATCTTCATTCGGGAACAACCTTTCCTCGCTTGTCTTCATTTCTCATTATAGGAAAGAAAAATCAGGAAGCCAATAGCCAATTTGGCAGGAAAGCAAAAACGTCTCCGCCGGATGATTCCAGCAGAGACGTTTTGCTTGATATGGTCGGAATGCAGGGATTTGAACCCTGGACCTCACCCACCCCAAGGGTGCGCGCTACCGGACTGCGCCACATCCCGACGTAACATTCTTGTGCGGAACAACGACTATTATAAGGGAAGCATACCCAATCTGGCAAGAGAATCATGGAAAAAAACGTGCAAAAATTTGCGTACATGCCGAGCCGTTCCGTTTCAGCGACATGCGCACACAGCTGAGGCTGTTTCAACCCGAAAACAACAACGCCTCTCGTGCCAAACTGCTTGGACAAGAGGCGTTCTTCCATGATAGAAGTAGATGGTCGGAATGCAGGGATTTGAACCCTGGACCTCACCCACCCCAAGGGTGCGCGCTACCGGGCTGCGCCACATCCCGACTGTACATCTGTACTATACAATATTTTAACCAGGGTGTCAATACCTTTCCGTCTTATTTCTACTTCCAAGTTATGCACGTTATGTACGTATGAGACTGAATACTTCTGCACGCGCTGCTGCGTCATGGGCAAAGATGCCGCGCACCGCAGAGGTCACCGTTTTGGAACCCGGCTTTTTCACTCCGCGCATGGTCATGCACATATGCTCCGCTTCCACGACTACAACCACGCCGTGCGGGTCCAGCTTGCGGACGATCGCGTCAGCTACGGTCGAGGTAATGCGCTCCTGCAGCTGCGGTCTGCGGGCTACCGCTTCGACGGCCCGAGCCAGCTTGCTCAAGCCCACCACGCGGCCGCCGCGAGGGATGTACGCAACATGAGCCTTGCCGAAGAAGGGCACGAGATGGTGTTCGCACATGGAGTAGAACGGTATGTCTTTTACCAGCACCATCTCTTCGTGGTCTTCGCTAAACACGGTTTCGAAAAACTCTTCTTCGTTTACCCTCATGCCTTCAAAGACTTCCGCGTACATCTTCGCCACCCGTTTGGGCGTATCCAGCAATCCGTCCCGATCCGGATTGTCACCGATTGCTTCGATGATCATGCGGACCGCTTGTTGAATTTTCTCCAGATCGACCTCTTTCAATGACAAAACCTCCCTCTCCAGCGGATGAAACAAGCCCATCTTATCACATTCCCCAGAAAAAAACAAAACGATCCACATATCGTGAAGCATCTGAGAACGTGAAAAAAATCCACATTTCATCAATGTGGATTTTTATGTAAGAGTTTCGTTAACCGATGTAACGATTACTTGATGGAGTCCTTGAGTTGTTTACCAGGCTTGAATGCCGGTACCTTGCTGGAAGCGATCTCGATCTCTTCGCCGGTTTGCGGGTTGCGACCTTTACGAGCCGCACGCTCGCGAACTTCGAAGTTACCGAAACCAATCAGTTGTACTTTCTCTCCGTTTTTCAGTGCTTCCGCAATTGCATCAAGAACTGCATCAACAGCTTTGGTAGCATCTTTCTTGGTGAGTTCGGTGGTCTCAGCCACTTTTGCAATCAGTTCAGTTTTATTCATTTCTTTTCACCTCCCCTCAATGTGCGCCACATCGTTGGTATTACTACTTTTCTTAACCGAAACCAATCGTTTTATACACATGATTGGGTGTTTTTACCGCTCTGACAAGCATATAGTAATACACTGTTCCCGCAAATTCAAGCCCCCTCCTGTCGAATTTAAGCGAAATCCAAGAAAAAAAGGCTTCCCGTCCCGCCGGGAGCCTCTGTTTGCCCTGCCTTTCGTAGGACTTCACGCCCGATTTTTCGCTTACAGAATGATTGCGATAAGTCCGCCCGATCCTTCGTTGATGATCCTCCCCAAGGTCTCCTGCAGCTTGTAGCGGGCGTTGTCCGGCATCATCGTGATCTTGGCCTGGATGCCTTCCCGCACGATGGAATGCAGTGAGCGGCCAAAAATGTCCGAGTTCCAGATCGACAGCGGGTCTCTGTCGAAGTCCTGCATCAGATAGCGGACCAGTTCTTCGCTCTGCTTTTCGGTGCCGATGATCGGCGCGAATTCCGACTCCACGTCGACGCGAATCATGTGAATCGACGGAGCCGTCGCTTTCAGGCGCACACCGAAACGCGGTCCTTGGCGA
Source organism: Brevibacillus sp. MCWH (assembly GCF_013096935.1). Classification (NCBI taxonomy): domain Bacteria; kingdom Bacillati; phylum Bacillota; class Bacilli; order Caryophanales; family Paenibacillaceae; genus Brevibacillus; species Brevibacillus sp. MCWH. The sequence goes on from NZ_SDLF01000004.1 coordinate 258,229, forward strand.
ATCAATTCGGGTTCGTCCAAGGTCATCTCGTGCAGCGACGGTGCGGCGATGCCGTAGCCGGTCGTCCGGACCATGTGCAGCGCCTCCGCCACCTGATCGTACTCCCGCTTGGCATGGGCAAATTCCTGCATGATTTTCAGCAGGTGATCCTTTCCGTTGATTTCGACGCCGACGATTTCCATCAGGATACGGTCGTACAGTTCGTCCGGCGCGTACAGGTCGATTTCGGCAATCCCTTGCCCCATGTGCATTCCGGCCAGAGTTGCCCGTTCTACAAAATCGTACTCGTTGAAATAGCTGACGACCCGGTCCACGTCGCGCAGGCGGCGAATGTCCTTCACTGTCTCCCGTACCGCTTCTTCGTAGTTTTGGCGCAGCCAGTGTCCATTTTCCAGTACCATTACCCAACTGGGCAGATTCACGTTTACCTCGTGCACAGGGAATTCGAACAGCACTTCCCGCATCAAAAGCAGGATTTCATTTTCCGTCATGTGGTCCACAGACAGGGCCAGCACCGGTACGTCGTATTTCTCCTGCAGTTCCATCCGCAGGGCTTGCGTCTCTTCCGAACGGGGGCGGGTGGAGTTGACCAGGATGACAAACGGCTTGCCGACTTCCTTCAGTTCGGCCACGACCCGTTCTTCCGCTTCGATGTAACTGCTGCGTGGAATCTCCGCAACGCTCCCGTCCGTGGTGACGACAATTCCGATGGTGGAGTGTTCCTGAATGACCTTGCGCGTTCCCACTTCAGCCGCTTCCTCGAATGGAACCGGCTCCTCGTACCACGGCGTGTTGACCATGCGCGGGCCGTTTTCGTCTTCAAAACCCTTCGCGCCCTGCACAGTATAACCGACGCAGTCGACGAGCCGAACGTTGATGCTGAGCCCTTCCGTCACGTTTACCTGTACAGCCTGATTCGGAACAAATTTGGGTTCCGTCGTCATGATTGTTCGGCCGGACGCGCTCTGCGGCAGTTCATCCGTGGCGCGTATCCGCTCCGCCTCCGACTGGATGTTGGGAATGACGACCTGTTCCATGAATCGTTTGATAAACGTCGATTTTCCCGTCCGGACAGGTCCCACGACGCCCAGGTAAATATCCCCACCCGTCCGTTCGGCAATGTCTTTAAAGATGTCGACTCGTTCCACCATCGATGACCTCCTCCTATTTGTCTATTGATACACTATGACCATTTTTCCGAATTATCCCTGACCGTCAGTATTTTCCCGAGAATCTCGTACTAGAATCGTGGACAATACATGTATATGTGCGCCCCACCGCGCTAGAACAAAAAAATAACCGCCCGGACCTGCGAAAAACGACTCCCCTGCAGACAGCAGTCTGTGCAGCCGGGAATCATCCGCATCAAGGCGGGCGGGATTTATTCACATGAGAAAGGCGGCTGCAGGAGCAAGCCGCCTGTGCGCCTTTTTACAGTTTCTGCAGGCGGGGTTCGCCGTCCACCAGTTCGTAGGGAAACGACTTGGCCGGGACGAACATGGAATGACGCGCCATCACGTACCGCGGGTCGGTATTCTCCATGACCTCCGCTTTTTTGCTGCGCAGGATGTTGGCGATGTCGGCAGCGTAATCGATGCCAACTTCACCTTTGGCATTCATGACGAGCGGGAGCAGATAGTTGCCTTCCGTCGACATGACTTGCACGTCCTGCATGGACATCTTCTGAAAATCGATGGAGTAATAGCCGTTGCCGTGATCAGCTTTGATCGGCAGCTTGCCGTAATTCCGCACGAAATTGTTGACGGCGCTCTGCACGTCGGCCACTTTGCTGACAGCGCCCAAATGAATCAGCCGAACGGTTGGCTTGGTTTCCACATCGATCAGCACGTACTTGTATACGCCGCCTTTTTCAAACGAGTTGCCCGGCGCATCCGGCAGGTATTTGGGCATCATTTTGCGAAAATCGAGCTCGTACTTCTCGAAGATCGGCGTATCCGCCGGTTTCGTCACAATCGGCAGCACGCCCGTGTCTTGTTGGTACTGTTCCACCGCTTTTTGCGTTGCCTCCAGATAAAATTCGCTGGGAATCTGGTTCTCCATTTTCCGTTCTTCCGGATACAGGCAACCGCCCAGCAGGACAGACAAGACCGCCAGCATTACCGGCAGCCGCAACGCAGTGTGCCATGTTTGCCACATCACCTGTTACACCTCTTGCTACCATTCTTCTTGCTGGGCGCGCTGCGACTCCAGCGCCGCCCGAACGACCGACTTCCATCGGCTCTCCGGGATACGCACCGTGCAGTCCTGCCCGGTGGTTTTCGCCTGACAGGCCAGCCGGATGCCTTTGCGGATATCATCTTCCGGCATCTTGCGCCGCTCCAACGGCGACGGTTCAGACAAGCGTCCGCTTTCCACGATGATGCGGCACATCAGGCAGGAAGCGTGTCCGCCGCACCGCTGCGGGATGACGACCCGCGCCGCCATGGCTGCACTTGTGACCAGTTGGCCCGGCCGCGTCTTTACGCTTTTTCCCGAGGGCAAAAACGTCAGTTTTCCCACGCTGTCAGCCCCCTGTCAATACGGACGGTGCGCCAATGTCACGCGCCCCTGTCTGACTATTTGGATTTGGCAGCCCAGACGGTACCCTTCCGCTCGCTCTGCCTTGCGAAGCCGCAGCTTCTCCTCCTTTGTCACTTCATTGAGGCAGTCGGCTCCTTCCTGCACCAGCGTCCGGCACTGGGCACATATTCCCCGCTCACAGGCGTATCCCCACCCCAGCTTGTGCCGTTTGGCGATGGACACGATTGTCACATCGGTTTCCACGGGCAGTTGATGGGTGCCGGTGCGGGAGATCAATGTCAGTTGCCCCATCGCGTACCCTCCTTCATGCAAAAATCACTATTAGAATCATTACGAATACAGCCAGCAGCATCAAAAATGCGACTGTCTTCAGCAGGAACGACACCAGGCCGTTTTTCGTCTTGCGCGCATAGAGCACCATGAAATTGCATACGAACATCAGCGCGATGGCGATCAGCGAGATGTTCATCTTGGTCATTGGATCGATAGGCATATGTACGACAGCATCCTTTTTTCCGTTTTTGAAATAGTATACCATACTTCTTGTTCTGCCGCTCCCGTCCGGTGAACCTCACTCTAGACGTTCGCATAGACTATCGTGATGAATCCGCCTATTGGAGGGATGGCTGATGACCACTCGGAAATGGCGTAATCCCTACGCTCCCATACCGAGCAGAAAACTGAGCGACAAGGTGCAGGAGGTGTCGCTCGCCGTCACGCCGCGAAAGACGGTGCCGGAAGTGACCGACCTGCGCTCGTCTGTTTCGCGGATGCGCAGCAACATCAAGGGGATCAGCAGCACGATCCGCCAGGTCGAAGAAACGATGGATACGCTGTACGGCGCGATGCAGCTCTTTGAAAGACTGGGAAAACGCTCGGCGGAGGCGGCGGATACGGAAAAGCCCGCCGGCAAACGGCAGTCTGCGGAGACAAGCAGCCCGGCCAACGAAGCGGCCGAAGGCAACAACGGGGGCGGCAATCTGCTGGGAAACATCGACATCAACCAGCTTCTCAGCCTGCTGCAATCCCCGCTGGTGCAAAGCCTGCTGAACCAGACGGCAAACGGTGCCGCGAAACGAAAAAAAGAGGGATGACATCCCTCTTTTTTTCTTGAATCTGTAGGCCAGCCATGTCCCTGTAGAGCCATGATTGTTCCTAGTCATACTGTATGACGTTTTGCGCAACAGGGAACGGGCATAATCGCCCAAATCGCTTACTTCAGCAATTTGCTGAGCGAGGACAGGTCGCTGAGGTTGATCTCCTGGTTGCGGAACATCTGCACGACCTTGTCTTCCTGCTCTTCGTTCAAGGTATTGCCGTTCAGTGCGGCGAGCGATCGGATTACGTGGCGCAGTTTGGCCTCGTCCTCAAAGTCGTCTCGCGTAAAATTGCTGGCCAGCGTGCGCAGCCTGCCCTCATCCACGTTTCCTCCTGCTTTTGCCAGCAACCGTTCCAATAAACGATACGACACGTTATTGCTCATCCCTTCAGCTCCTCCTTACGGCTTAGGCAATACTGCCACATCAATAACGTATGTACAGGAGCCTAATATGGTGAGCGAACGTCCGTGACTTTACACGCCAAACGGCCCGAGGTATTCCATTTCGCGCGTGCGGCCGCGTCCCATCAGTTCTTCCACGCCCTGACGGGGCGACTTGCCTTCAAATAAAATCCCGTACAGCACCGAGGCGATCGGCATGTCCACCTGATTGCGGCTGGCCAGCGCGTACGCGGCTTTGGTCGTGCGCACGCCTTCCACCACCATGCCCATCTGCTCCAGCACCTCGTCCAGCGGTTTTCCCTGGCCAAGCAGATATCCGGCCCGCCAGTTGCGGCTGTGCTTGCTCGTGCAGGTGACGATCAGGTCGCCCACGCCGGCCAGTCCGGCAAACGTCAGCGGCATGGCGCCCAGTTTGATACCAAGCCGGGTAATTTCCGCCAGGCCGCGGGTGAGCAGCGCTGCTTTGGCGTTGTCGCCAAATCCCAGCCCGTCGGACATCCCCGCTCCCAGCGCGATGATGTTCTTCAGGGCCCCGGCAATCTCCGCTCCGACCAGGTCGGGGTTGGTATAGACGCGGAAATACGCGTTCATGAACAGGTCCTGTGCGCGCAGCATGCGGTCCTCGCAAGCGGAAGCGACGACTACCGTGGTCGGCGACCGGCGCACCACTTCCTCTGCATGGCTCGGTCCTGTCAGCACAACGACTCCTTTGCCGATCGGCTCGGGCACTTCCTCGCCGATCACCTCCGTCATGCGCTTCAAACTCTCCAGTTCAAAGCCTTTGGCGGCGTGAATCAGCAGCACATCCGGACGCAAAAATGGCGCAAGCTCGCGCGTCACCTGCCGCATCGCGTGCGAGGGGACGGCCAACAGCACAACCGGTTTGTCCGACACGACCTCCCGCAGATCGACCGAGGCACGAATCCCGGGTGACAGCATTACGCGCGGCAGGTATTTTTCATTGGTATGACGGGTATTGACCTCGTCGGCCAGTTTCGGATCGCGCACCCAGACGTTTACGCGATGGCCGTTATCCGCCAAGACCGAGGCCAGCGCCGTACCCCAACTGCCGGCGCCGATAACAGCAACATCCTGACTCACATGATTCCCTCCACGTTACCTTACTGCAGATTGCGCTGGGACGGTTCCCCCAGTTTGCGCTCTCTGCCTGCAAGAAGATTTTGGATATTGTTGTAATGGCGGACGTAGGCGAAGACAGCAAGGGCAATGCTGACCCAGACGAACGCCATGTCCTTGGCGAGAAAATACAGACACACCGGCAGTAGTGTCACAAACACGAGCGAACCCAGCGACACATATCGCGTCAGAGCAATGACCACAACGGTGACGATGACCGAGATGAGAAAGGCCAACGGAGAGAAGCCCAGTGCCACACCCAGCGTGGTGGCGATACCCTTCCCCCCGCGAAATCCGTAATAGACAGGCCAGTTATGCCCGACGATGGCAAACAGCCCGGACATCGCGTACGCCGTCGGATCGCCGTTTGTCAGCAGGTGCGTGATGCCCATCGCGGCCAGTCCCTTCAGCGCGTCCAGGACCAGCACGACGACGGCCGGTCCTTTTCCCAGAACGCGCAGGGTATTGGTCGCGCCTGCGTTTCCGCTGCCGTGGGCGCGAATGTCAATGCCCGCAATCTTTTTGGCAATAAGATAACTGAAGCTGATCGAGCCGATCAGGTAACTGATCACCCAGGACAAAAACAGCATGTTGTTTCCTCTCCCTATGTTTTTTTGCGCGTCCAAATCCGGATCGGCGTGCCTTCGAAGACAAACGCCTCCCGTATTTTGTTTTCAATGTAACGCTCATAGGAGAAATGCATCAGTTCCGGGTCGTTGACAAACAGAATGAAGGTTGGCGGTTTGACGGCCGCCTGGGTCGCGTAGTTGATTTTCAGCCGCTTGCCCCGGTCCGACGGCGGCGGTGTCATGATCGTCGCGTCCGTGATCAGATCGTTCAGCACCGATGTGGAGACGCGCATCGAATGCGCTTCCGCCACCTGGTTGACTTTCGGCAAAATCGTGTGAATCCGCTGCTTGGTTTTGGCCGAGACAAACAGAATCGGCGCGTAATCCAGATACTTGAACTCTTCCCGGATCAACTCGGTGAAGCGAAGCATCGTCTTGTCGTCCTTTTCGACCGCATCCCATTTGTTGACAACGATAATCACGGCGCGGCCTGCTTCGTGGGCGTACCCGGCGATCTTCTTGTCCTGCTCGATAATGCCTTCTTCCCCATTCAGGACGACCAGCACGACATCCGACTCTTCGATCGCCTTCATCGCCCGCATCACGCTGTATTTTTCCGTCGTTTCATATACTTTGCCCCGTTTGCGCATCCCGGCAGTGTCGATCAAAATGTAGTGCTGCCCGTCGCGCTCAAACGGCGTGTCGATGGCATCCCGCGTCGTGCCGGCCACATCGCTGACGATGACGCGCTCTTCACCAAGGATCGCGTTGGTGAGTGAAGATTTCCCTACGTTGGGCCGCCCAATGATGGCGATGCGGATTACGTCGTCGTCCCGCTCTTCTTCCTCTCCTCCCGGGAAGTGCTTCACCACCTCTTCGAGCACGTCGCCCAAGCCAAGCCCGTGACTGCCGGAAACAGGGAATGGATCGCCCAGTCCCAGCGTGTAAAAGTCGTAAATGTCAGCACGCATGTCCGGATTGTCGATCTTGTTGACGATCAAAACGATCGGCTTCCCGGTGCGGTTCAGCATGCGCGCCAGTTCCTGATCGGCATCGGTTACGCCGGCGCGGCCGTCGGTCACCATCAGGATGACGTCTGCCTCGTCGATGGCCAGTTCCGCCTGGTGGCGCATTTGTGTGAGAATTGCGTCGGTCTCACCAAATTCGATGCCGCCGGTATCGATGACGTGGAAGTAGCGGTTCAGCCATTCCCCCTTCCCGTACAGGCGGTCGCGGGTCACGCCCGGCTTGTCCTCCACGATGGCGATGCGCTCACCGACCAATCGGTTAAAAATCGTGGACTTGCCCACGTTGGGTCTACCCACAATGGCTACCACTGGCAATCCCATAGTTGACAACACTCTCTCTCATATCTGTTTTGACTAGCTAATCATACCACACTCTAGTTGTGACGAACAACGATCAGCGTCTCGTCATCCAACTCGTGCACCATCGCGTCCATCACTTTTTCCAGTGTAAAAGCCGTCTGCTGCATCCGCTCCCGGCTGGGAACGACAAAGACGGGAACGCCCCCGGCGACGTGCTCTTTGTTGGTGGTAACCACTGCTACGATTCTGGCGGACATGCACTACCCTCCTTGTTCGACCGGCTGTACCTCATTCGGCATGCGATAGACGCTCTCCAGAATCGGCACCGCTTCTATGACCGCTTTGGCCCGCTCGCGGCTAGGCACCTGCGGAAGCAAGAACACGCCCAAGCGACCTGTCTCCAGATCCCGTTTCACCAGCGGTGTGAGTGACGGCTCTCCCTCGTCGGTAAACACCCCCATCTGCGTCGCCACGTCGTGCAAAATCGCCTGCCGCTGACCCGGATGGGCAATGGAGACGGAGGCGTTGTCATCCTTGGGCACCAGAATGAAACCCATGCCCCGTTTTTGAATCAGTTCCTGGGCCTCCTTCAGGCCGACGTTCATGATGTATATGTCGCCTACGTACAGGTTTTTCCCCTCTACCCGCACGTCAGCCGGCTGCACCTCCACGATGCTGCCGAGGGTTTGGCCGGATTTGAGCAGGCGGGAGATGACCAGTGCCGCGATCCCCACCAGGCAGCCTCCCCACCAGTTGAACAGCACGGTGGCAAACGTCGTCAACAGTGAGGTGAAAATGACCAGGTAGTTGCGCCCTTCAAACACCATCGCAATTCCCTCGATGTACGGTCCGCCCCGGGGCACCAGCTCCCGCTTGTCGATCTCCGTCAGCGTCGTCCGCTCCATGTTGCGGACATCGCGAAACTGTTGGGCCGCTAAGGTCAGAAAGGTGACCGCAGTGTAGTCCTGCTTCAGCAGCGACGGCACGGCCAGCGCCCCCAGCGCAGACGCGATCACCCCCAGGGAGATGTGGATGATCTTGCCGTGGGGAAAGGTCGGATACTGCCGGTAATCTGTGCGAAGCAGATACAGCCGGCAGAGAATGCCAAAACTCAGCCCTATCGTGAGCGGAATGATGTACTCATTGGCAAGCAGTTCTCGAAACATCGGCATCACCTGTGCGTATCGGAATGGGACGTTTCTGTCTCCCGGTATCCAAACAGTCGTCTGACGGCTGCCAGTGTCGATCCGGTCAGACTCCAAAGCGAGACAGCGCTCCACAACAGATCTTGCGCATAGCCGCCGCCGATCTCACAGGTTCCCGACAGCTTCCACACATACAGTGCATACAGCACATCGGCACCGGGAAGGGAGACGGCGAGCAAATAGAGGCGGGCCAGTCCGCGGCGAGCGATGGCAAACACGGCCAGCACCGCCGCTGTTGGCAGGAGGACCGCTTCGTCCCACACCTGCAGAACCGGGTCGGTAAAAAAGAGCCAGCGCAACCAGAACAGTGCCAAGCCTGCAGCGGCACCAGCCAGCAAATAGAGGCGTCGTTTCTCTTTGGCCAACCGTCCGTACAACCAACCGCCGCAAAGAAGAGGCAGAATCGCTCCGCTGAGGCTGACCTGCACGGGCAGAAACGTGATCTGCCAGCTGACAAACGAGCATGCGAGAAACGCGGCGAGCACAGCCAGGGTGCCCGCGCGCGACACGCCCCAACGCTTCAGCGGCCGGTCGAAACTGCCCATCCAGACGAGACAGAGAAAACACCACTGGATGAGGATCGCAAGCGTTCCCTCGTTCATGTCCATCTCCTCACGTTGCGGATGTCTTCCAAAGTATGCCTCATCTGGCGATCTTTCATGAGCCAATCAAAACGGTTCCTCGTCCCGGCGGGCATAACGCTCCGGTTTGCAGCCGCGCAGCCGCGCCCGCTCCGCCGTCACGCCCGTGATCAATACCGGCACCCGCTGCAATTCAATCAGCTCCGACACACCCAGCGCCGTCATCGCCACCCGCAGTTGATGATGCCAGGCATCGACAGCGGCAAGGCACGCCTCCAGCGGCACGTTCGTCACCAGGTGCAACAGGGCACCCGCCACGCCCACGGCGGAAGCTCCCAACGCCAGCGCCTTGGCCGCATCCAGCCCGTGCCGAATCCCGCCTGTTGCGATCAGACGGACCCCATCCAGGCGGCAGTTATCCGCTTCCAGCAGGCTCTCCGGCGCAGACAGCCCCCAACTTTCAAACATGGTCAGCGGCGCAGAATGGCGCTGATTTTCCACTTTGGCAAAATTGGTGCCGCCCCTGCCGCCCACGTCGATGATCGAGACACCGGCGGAGGCCAGCTGCTCGATCGTGCGGCGGGACATGCCAAACCCCACTTCCTTGACAATCACCGGCACCCCGAGCGCCTCGCGAATCGCGCGAATCCGTTCCAGATAGCCGGTAAAATCGCGGTCTCCTTCCGGCATCAATAGTTCCTGCATGACGTTGAGATGAATCTGCAGACCGTCGGCGCGAATCATCTCCACCGCACGCTGAGCCTCTTCCACCGTCGCTTCCGCCCCCAGATTGGCAAACACGATGCCGTCCGGATTTTCCCGACGCACCACCGCATAGCTCTCCACCACGGCCGGATCGCGCAGCGCCGCCATTTGCGAGCCTACGGCCATCGCCAGTCCCTTTTCCCGGGCGACGATCGCCAGCAACCGGTTGATCTCGGTGACGGCAGCCGCTCCCCCAGTCATCGCATTGATCAGGAAAGGGGACGAGAGACGAAACGGAGGGATATCCGCTTCCACTTTCGTGTTACCATAAGATATATTCGGTAAACTATTTGGCACAAACGACAGGTCGTCCCAGGCGTTTCTGTGGGCTTCCGCCGTCGCCAATGCGTACTCGATATGCTCCACTTTTCGCTTCGATCGCTCCATGTCCGCCTCCCGTATCACTAGCCCTCCTCGTCCGTCATGGGCAATGCCCACGGCGGAATGGATCTATATAGACCTATAAAAAAGGGATACGCCTGCGCGTATCCCCTCGGTATTTACTTCAATTTTTCTTTCAGATCGCCAAACAGTTCGCCCAGCGTAACGCCCAGCGGCTGGTTGTTTTCCTGCTGGAACTGCTGTTGTTCCCGCTTGCTGGCACGCTCCGCCTGCTCGGCGCGCTCTTCTTCGACGGCGCGAATGCTGAGGCTGACGCGCTGCTCGGAGGGAACGACATCCAGCACTTTCACCTGCACCTCTTGGCCTTCCTTCAGCACTTCACCCGGCGTTGCGACGCGGCGGTTGGCGATTTGCGAGATGTGCACCAGTCCCTCGATGCCCGGAGCGATTTCCACAAAAGCGCCGAAGGAGACGAGGCGTTTTACGGTGCCGGTCACAATATCTCCCCTCTTGAACTGTTCGCCCACCGTTGCCCAGGGACCAGGCTGTGTCTCCTTGATGCTCAGGCTGATTCGCTCGTTTTCCTTGTCAACTTTCAGCACTTTTACCTGCACCTTGTCGCCTTCCTTGACGACGTCGGACGGTTTTTCCACGCGGTGCCAAGCCAGTTCGGACACGTGCACCAGACCGTCTACACCGCCGATGTCGACGAACACGCCGAAATCAGTCATGCGCTGTACGGTTCCCTCCAGCACCTGACCCGGCTGCAGGCGTTCCAGTACGGCTTGTTTTTGCTGTTTTGCTTCTTCTTCCAGCACCGCTTTGTGAGACAGGATCACTTTGTTCTTTTCCTTGTCCATCTCCACCACTTTCAGCCGCAGCGTCTTCCCTTTGTAATCAGAAAAGTCTTCCACGAAGTGGCGTTCCACCATGGAGGCCGGAATGAAGCCACGCACGCCTACGTCTACGACGAGACCGCCTTTCACAACTTCCTTGATTTCGGCTTCAATGATTTCTCCGGATTCCATCTTTTTCTCCAGGTCCGCCCACGCTGCTTCCATGGCGACGGCTTTCTTGGATACGACCAGTTCTTCTTTCTCGTCGTTCAGCTTCAGCACCTTTACGTCAAAGGTGTCGCCAACCGAAACCACGTCGGATACCTTCTCCACGTGCAGCGGAGAGAGCTCGCTGATCGGAATCAGGCCGTCGTATTTGTAGCCTACGTCTACCAAAGCCTGTTTGTCTTCCACCTTGGTGACGGTAGCCTTCACTACATCCCCTACGGAAATGGTTGTTGCATCCGTCAGGCTTACGTTGCTTTCTTCCATCATGAATAAAACCTCCTTAAATACCATCCAGTCCCATGCTGTCTAAAAAGAAGCGGGAGCAGTATATTTTTAACTACCGCCGGTAGGCTAGCAGTTAGTTGACAAGCCAAGAAGTTCCAGCAGATTTAGTATTCTACCCTTTGTTATTTCTATACCGACTCACGATGAACGGTGCTGATCGAGCAGTGACTGAATATGAGCCATGATCAGGTCGGTAGTCTCCTTGAGGGTATCGGACCCCGGTTTTGCTGCACGCTGCGCGGACAGGTCGATGGGCGGGCCGTACACGATTTTGATCGGGCGGAACCATTTGTAGTTGCCGATAATCGCCACCGGTATGACCACGGCCTCCGATTTCAGGGCAAACATGGCCGCTCCTGGCATGCCCGGTCCCAGTTTCCCCGTTTTGCTGCGGGTCCCTTCCGGAAAAATTCCAAAGATTTTTCCATCTTCCAGCAGCTTGAGGGCGGTGCGGATGGCAGCGCGGTCGCCAGCCCCCCGCTTGACGGGAAAAGCGCCAAACTTGGTGATGAAGTAGGAGAGGATCGGTATGCGGAACAGCTCCTCTTTTGCCATAAAGTGCACCGGTCGGTCAATTCCCGCACCCAAAAGGGGCGGGTCCCACAGCGAGATGTGATTGGCACAGAGAATAACAGGGCCTCTCTTAGGTATATGTTCAGCGCCGATTACTTGCCAACGAAAGATGATGGAAAATAAGGCGCGGAACAGGCTGTGAAAAAAACGATACGTCCTCACTGTATCGACTCACCCGACCGTTCGCAAATTTTCAAGATTTGCTCCACGACCTGTTCGATCGTCATCCCTGTCGTGTCCACCAGCACAGCGTCCGCCGCCTGGCGCAGGGGAGCCGCTTCCCGCTCCATATCCCGCTTGTCCCGTTCGGCGATCTCCGCTTCCAGCGTAGCCAGATCGGTTTGGAGCCCCTTCGCCAGCAGTTCTTTCAACCGCCGCTCGGCACGTTCCCGGGTAGAAGCAGTCAGGAAAATTTTTACATCGGCATCCGGCAGCACGTGGGTGCCGATGTCCCTCCCGTCCATGACGACGTTGCCGCCTGCTGCCATTTGACGCTGCAGCACCAGCATCTGCTCACGTACGGACGGGTAGCTGGCGACGATGGACGCGTATTGGCTCACTTCGGGCGTGCGGATCTGGTCGGTGATGTCCTGCCCGTTCCAGAATACGCGCTGGCTGTCGCGTTCCCGTTCGAGCCGGATGTCGCTTGACCGCAGCAGTTCGGATACCGCTGCTTCGTCGTCGATCGGAATGCGGTTGTTCAGCACTGCCCACGCCAGCGCCCTGTACATCGAGCCCGTGTCGATATACAAGTACGCCAGCCGTTTTGCCACCTGTTGAGCAACGGTGCTTTTCCCCGCCCCGGCCGGACCGTCGATTGCAATGTTCATTTTGTTCTCACCTGCTATGTATGAAAGTCCTGGAAGAAATGTAGAAAAATAGAAACAAGAAAAGCTTCTGTCGAAGCCCCATTCGCGTCGTCGCCACTCTATGTTATCTTTAATAGTACCATAGTATGGAAGCACGCGCAAACCTTTAGGGGCGTCCGGGCACCCCCTCCAGCCAATGGGTCTCCACGAAAAAGGCGCGAACCGGTTCGAACTCGATCAGCAATTCCCCGCACGCCAGCATGATAACGCTGATGACGATCAGCGCCATGATTCCCTTTTCCACGCGCCGCGAGAATCGGCAATAACGCGAGTCGAAGTCGTTGGCCATCGGGGATCATCCTTCTCTCGTTGCCATCAATCGAGTACACCTTTTTTCCGCCAATCAAGCTGCCGTTCGTAACAGGCGCGGACAATTTTCGCCCGGTCCGCTTCGCTGATCTGCACAAACTTTCCGGAGATCCACTGATGCAGACCCTTTTCCTCTGCGGGATTGCAGCGGACGATTTCCACCACGCCATAAGCGTGCTGTACTTGTCCGTTTTTTCCGGGCAGTGCCATCCACACCTGCAGACGATCTTTTACCTGCAGCCGATAGGATGCTTCGCACGTAAACGAGATGCCGCCCCCGCTCAGATTAATCGTCCGCGTAAGGAAATGATAGCGCCGAACAGGGTCTGTCGTTTTGACGGCAATTTCCACCGCCGTGTTGATGCGCAGGTAACTGCGCCGCTGTGTTCGTTTCACCGCGGTTTTTTCCGGCTTCCTGATCAACAGGACGGGAATGTTTTCGCTTTGCCTGCCGTTGATGACAGTGCGGAACTCATAGCGGGAACCGTCATCGCCTATGTACCACACGTTGCATTCGGTCCCTGCAGGAAAGGGGCCTGTTCTGCCCGTTGCCTCACTGATTGGAAGCTCGATGACGATGTGTTCCTCCGTCAGATCGGCGACCCGGGTCTTGAACGTCTGGCCGTTTCGCTCTTCGGAAGCGTGGACAAGGCTCAGTCGGAGTGTTTGTCCAATTCGTGGCAGCTTCATGTACGGAATGTTCCCCCTTTTCTCCTCACCTGTTTATTATAACCTGTTTTCTTTGGAAACGGCAAATAGGGAAAGCCGGACATCCCCCGTCTTTCCCTATTTCGATGGGGCAGAGGATTTATCCCGCCTCTTCCTCTGCACCGGTGTCCATTTTGATGATGTCTTCCTCATCTCCGGTTAAGGCGTTGATGTAAACCGTGTAGGTGCTGTCCTCATACGTCCCGGTGATTTCCCAGCACAGCACGTCCCGGCCGTCGTCCTTGCTCTCGATCAAGGCCAAACGCTGACTTTTCACATTGACGGCGGGATTCACCCTGGCTCTTGCCTGTTCCTTGGTCACGCGCGGCGCGGGCAGCTTGCGCGGCTTGTGATTGAACAGGTATTCGGCCGCATTGAATGCGATGACGGAGCCGTTGTCCAGCGCCGTTTTGACCGTGACGGCATCGGGGTTGAGGCGCACCCCGTTTTGCTCCGGCACGAATGTAAAGATGCCGATTCTGTCATAGGTGTCGCTTTCCGACACCACCATGTTGCCGAACCCGTGATCCCGCAAAAACTTGCGCGCGCTTTCCTCCGCTTCGTCCAGACTGATGCGTTCTTCGCCGACTTCCCGTTCATTCATCATCCAGACAACTTTTCCGCTCCGTTTGGTCACATCCAGGTTGATCGGGGCGCCCGCTTTCTTGGAGGTTATCCGGACGCTGTAGGCGGTGTACCCTTCGGCCTTGCCGTTATCGTCCACTTCAACCGTCGCTTCCGCGGGATTCAATCCTGTGAATGCCAGCGCGATCCGCTTCGCCTCTTCCTTGTCAATCGGTTTGCCATCGATACCTTTGATCCGCTTCAGTTTTTTTGTTTCCAGGCTCCGAATGCCGACGCCCCAGTCGATCTCGGGGTTTTTCGACATGTTTTTTTCAATCGTGCGGAACCCGTCAATAATCGTGTTGTCCGATTTTTTGTCGTCCGAGGCCAACGCCGTCTCCACGTCCATCCAGCGCAGTTGTTTGGCAAACACGTTGGCCTGCACGTTGCGCAACTGGTTCTGGATGTTTTTGGAGTGTTTGTGCAGCTCTTTCAGCGTCTGGTACTCCTTTGCTGTCAGCGGCTCCTTGTCCAGATCGCGCACCGCTACCCGGTATGAAAAGTCAGCGACGCGGGACAAAAACTCTTCCGTGTTGTTGAACGGCATCAAGGTCAGCGGCAGTTGACCGACCTCCGACCGGGCCTCGTTGGCAAGCCGCCAGACATTGGTGAGGCAGGGGGTCATCTGCCTGCGCGTGTTGATAACCAGCGATTTACCCAATTCGTCATGCAAGTTGTCGATGTGGTAGTTCAAATCGTGAAAGGCGCGCTGATACTGGTTTTCCGCCTTGATCAAAATGGAGTTTTTTTCGTTGTGCTCCTGATAGCCCCACACCCCGACACCGACAAGCGCAATCAAGGTGACGGGAAAGAGGACGCGCGCAACCGTTCCGTATCCCATTTTTATCCAATCCTCCCTTCACCAATTCCAGCCGCATTGCTGGCGGTCATCACTGTGCCAGTCGAACCGTTTATCCTGGGGCCCGTTGCTTCCTTTGCTGCCGGGGCGCTGTCCGCTTCAGTCCCGCCGGCCTTCCAAGGAAAACCGCCCCTGGCCGCCGTTACAGGCCTTATGGCAGTCAGCTTGGTTCGCACGGTTTACATCCCCCTTGGCACGTAATGAAATCTTTGCATAGTGTTGGTGGAGCGAGAGCGGATTATGCATATGCGTATGGAAAGGGCGAAGCGTGTTACCGACAAAAAAAGAACCGGCGCTTGCCGGTCCCGCTGCTTGCGGCAGGGCTTTCCCCCGCCGCCATTCCATATGTTCGCCCCTGGCTGCTGCCGCACGCAGGGGATTCAGGGTTCTTCCTGAATGCTGAAATGCTTGTCGTTGTCGCACAGACACTGCTTGAAGCCGGTGTCCACACCGCCGCCGGGTTCCCTGCGGCCGCGAAGGGTGAAAGTTTCTCCACATACGTTGCAGCGTATCGTCACTTTTGCTCGTTGGCTTTTTGGCACGATGACCCTCCTCCTTACGTCCTAGTGTGGACGGGAGGTAAGCGTTTTAGAACCAAAATCGTGCGCGCGCTGCACTTTTTTCAGCCCCTGCCACCAGAGGACGGCCATGAACGGCACGATGAGCACAAGCCAGTGTTGGGTTGCAAGAAATATGGCGTTGTAGACCGCGTGCAGGCTGATCGGCAGCCCCACCGAGATCCACAGGTATCCGGCCTCTTTTCGCGCCGTGCCGGAAAATTTCGCCCGGCCGAGATAATACCCCATCCAGACGGCAAAGAGCGCATGGCTCGACACAGGCAACAACGCACGCCAAAACGCGATATCCAGCCCGTTGATGAGCAGATAGAACAAGTTTTCCAGCGTAGCAAAACCCAGTGAGACCGCCACCGCGTACACAATGCCATCGTACGGCTCATCGAACTCCACATGCTTGTATGCGGTAAAATAAACGACCATCCATTTGAAAAACTCTTCCACCACCGCGGACTGTACCACGTCGGCGACGAATTCGCTCCGCCAGTTCCACTCGGTCTGCATGATGTACTGCAGCACCATCACCGGAAAGACGAGCAAAACGCCAAAAATAAATGTCCGGATGACCATCGAGATGGGCTCCGGCTGAAGATTGTCGCGCAGGTAAAAATAGCTTAGAATGGCAATACCGGGGGCAATCGCCGCTCCGATGACAGCAATCATCTGCGTATTGCTCCTTTACACAAGACTATCACTCATCGTACCATGAATACGTCTTGATTGAAACCCCGCTACAGGAGAGACGGCACATGAAAAAAATTCTGGTGATCAATACAGGCGGTACCATCGCCATGTCTGTCGACGCATCCGAGGGTGTCAAACCGCTGGACGATCAGGCTGTGGTAAAAAATCTGCCCTTTTTGCAGCGGTATGCGGATGTAACGATGGTCAACTTTTTGAATCTGCCAAGCCCCCACATCACTCCTGCCGTAATGAACGACCTGCGTCTCTTTATCCAACAGGAACTGGACCAGCACGGCTACGACGGCGTAGTCGTGACGCACGGCACTGACACGTTGGAAGAAACGGCCTACTTCCTCGACATCACCCTGCCGGTGACGGTGCCCGTCGTGCTGACCGGCGCCATGCGAAGCAGCAACGAATTGGGCGCAGACGGCCCGGTCAACCTGATTTCCTCTGTACGTGTGGCAGCTGATCCGCAAAGCCGCGACAAGGGTGTTCTGGTCGTGTTTAACGACGAAATCCACGCTGCCCGCCACGTGACCAAAACGCATACCAGCAACGTGGCCACGTTCCAGTCGCCGGCGTACGGCCCGATTGGCACCATTTCCAAAAAAAGCGTCAACTACCACCATGCTCCCCTGGTTCGCGAGCACTATGCGATCGAACATGCCAACGCCAACGTGCCGCTGATAAAAGCGGTCGCCGGAATGGACCCAAACTGGCTGGATTTTCTCTTCACGCAGCAGGTGGACGGCCTGGTGGTGGAGGCGTTCGGCCTGGGCAACCTGCCCCCTGCTGTCGTGCCAGTGCTGGGTAAGCTCCTGGACAAGGGAGTGCCAATCGTCCTGGTTTCCCGCTGTTACAATGGCCAGGTACAAGACGTGTACGACTACGAGGGAGGCGGCCGCAAGCTGAAAGAGCTGGGCATCGTCTTTTCCAACGGCCTGAACGGCCAGAAAGCACGCATCAAGCTGATGGTGGTGCTGCAGCAGACCCGCGACTTTGGCGAACTGCAGCGCTTGTTCGAGCAGTAAGTGCTGACTTCTGCAGGCGGTCAGCACTCACACCCTCACTCAAAACAAAAACCTCCTTGGACGAACCAAGGAGGTTTTGTTTTTCGCACTTGCGTTTGACCGATTCTCTTACACCCAACCGCGGAAGCGGGAGGCTTCGGCCATCTTGCGCACGCCCACCATGTAGGCAGCCAGACGCATGTCAACACGGCGCGTTTGAGCCAGCGTGTACACGTTCTCAAACGCTTTCACCATTACTTTTTCCAATTTCTCCTGAACTTCTTCTTCGGTCCAGTAGTAACCCTGGTTGTTTTGAACCCATTCGAAGTAGGAAACGGTTACACCGCCGGCGCTTGCCAGCACGTCAGGTACCAGCAGGATGCCGCGTTCGGTGAGAATTTTGGTCGCTTCGAGCGTGGTCGGGCCGTTGGCTGCCTCCACCACGATTTTCGCCTTGATGTTGTGAGCGTTGGCAGCAGTGATCTGGTTTTCGATCGCCGCCGGAACGAGAATGTCGCAATCCAGCTCAAGCAGTTCTTTATTTGTAATCGTATCGGTAAACAACTTGGTAACCGTGCCGAACGAGTCGCGGCGGTCCAACAGGTAATCGATGTCCAATCCGTTCGGATCGTACAGGGCGCCGTAAGCGTCGGAGATGCCGATTACTTTCGCCCCTGCATCGTGCATGAACTTGGACAGGTAGCTGCCGGCGTTGCCGAAGCCCTGCACGACGACGCGAGCGCCTTTCAGGTCGATGTTACGACGTTTGGCTGCTTCACGGATGCAGATGGTTACACCTTTGGCCGTCGCTGTTTCGCGTCCGTGCGAACCGCCCAGCGCGATCGGCTTGCCCGTAATGAATCCCGGCGAGTCGAACTCGCGGATGCGGCTGTACTCGTCCATCATCCAGGCCATGATTTGAGAGTTGGTGAAGACGTCTGGTGCTGGAATATCTTTCGTCGGTCCCACGATTTGGCTGACCGCACGTACGTAACCGCGGCTGAGACGCTCAAGCTCGCGGAAAGACATTTCACGAGGATCGCAGATAATTCCGCCTTTCCCGCCGCCGTATGGCAGGTCGACGATGCCCGCTTTCAAACTCATCCAAATAGAAAGCGCTTTAACTTCTTCCTCTGTAACATCCGGGTGGAAACGAATGCCCCCCTTGGTCGGTCCAACTGCGTCGTTGTGCTGGGCGCGATAGCCTGTAAACACCTTTACCTCCCCGTTATCCATGCGGACAGGGATGCGTACAGTCAGCACGCGCAGCGGCTCCTTCAGGAGTTCATACATCGATTCCTGGTAACCTAGTTTCTCCAGTGCTTCCTTGATCACCGTCTGGGTAGATTCAAGCAAGTTCGCTTTCTCTTCCTTTTGTTCTTTCCCTCGGGTGTTTTCGGTTACCGTTTCTTGATTACCCATTACATATTCACCTCAAAATAGTTGTCGGTAGACCCACCGTTAAGTATACACGCTTGTATCAGGGATGAGAAGATGAAAATTCCCATTTGTCTCCGAAAAAGAGATTGCAGGTGTTTGTTCTGTCCCGGGCGCGTCATGAAATCGTTCCGGAACGAGGCGCTTCACACGCAGGGCAGTACTGTTAGCGTGCCCGAAACGATAGAAGATTATATTGCCCCGACTTACACCCGCGCATGTCAAATCGTCCGGGTTGTGCGATAATAAACGGCAGAGCAGCATGTTGCAAGACGGAGGGGTTGTAATGGAACCAAAACATATCCTGTTTGTGTTTGCCCATCCAGATGATGAAACGTTCACGTCTGGAGTGACGATTTGCAAGTACGCACAGCAACCGGACACGACCATTTCCCTGGTGTGCGCCACTCGCGGAGAGGCTGGCAAGGCGGGAGATCCGCCGCTGTGCACACAAGCCGAACTGCCGAGCTTCCGGGAGCGGGAACTGCGTGAGGCGGCAACCATCCTGGGCATCGACAACCTGCTTTTCCTCGACTACACTGACAAACGGCTCTCCTCCGTGCCCGAAGACGAATTGATCAGTCGCATCCAGGCCGTCATCGCCTCCTGTCAGCCTCAGGTCGTGGTCACCTTCGCTCCGCATGGCATCTCCGGCCATCCGGACCATCAGGCCATATCCGCAGCGACGACGCAGGCCGTCAAACAGCTTCCTCCCGGCTCTCCGGTGCGCAAGCTGTATCACGTGACGTACGCGGCGGGCGAACCCGCCGGGATGTTTGTGCCTCCCTGCACGGATCCCTACGAAGCGATCACGACGGAAATCCGCGCGCCGGAGTACGCCCTGCAGGTGGCCCGGGCGCTGGCGGCTCACCGGACACAGCACATGTCCGTGGAGCGTGTTTTCCCGGGGGTGCTGGCCGGCCGCCTCGACAACGTCCGCACCGTGAATCAGTTCATGCTCGTCTGGCACAACCTCAAGGGGTACGTGCCCGATCGCGAAGGCAAGGAGAGCGACCTGTTCGCCGGGCTGTAAGAACAGCAAAAGCACCTAGCAACCGCTAGGTGCTGCAGCGTGTAGACAAAGTACCAAAGGTACAAGGTCTACACGCTTTTTTGTCGAATAAACATGACATTCAACACTTTGTAGAGGTGGAAGCATGCTGAACAAGCAACAGGCCGAAGGTCGTTATCAGAT
>NZ_SDLF01000051.1:0-1330 GCF_013096935.1 Brevibacillus sp. MCWH
GTCCTGTACCGAATCCATATAAGTCTACAGAAAATTCACTAATGTAATTAATTAATTTAGTTCTCTTTTCTGTATCGTTTAGACAGTCATCGAAGAATTCTAATCCAAATTTTCTTTCTAAAGTATCAAATAAGTTGAATTGGAATGTTGCTTGAGCAATATTACCCGAAGAACTAGTTGAAATGTTTAAGTTAGAACTAGAAATGTTTGAAATTTTATTATACTGGTCTTGATTAAATAAACTTGTTACGTTATTAGGTGTTTGTACAGTACCGATATTAGTTCTAAATCTAGCAACGTGTTTTACGCTACTACCAGTATCATGTTTATAAGCAAAATTATCAGTTACTGTTACTAATCCATTTCCTGTTACTTCTAAAGGATTATTATTTATAAAACCGCCTAATACATTTTTAGGTAAATATTTAATACCTTGATAACTTGGATATGATACAGAATATTCAATTTTAATTGTAGCTGTATCGGGGTTAGGTACTGTAGTAATAGTAAATGTTGCTTTAGATGTTCCTAGACCTTCCCAAGTACCAGCAATTCCTGTTGCAGTAACAACTGGAAGTGATGATGAAGAAGTTGTTTCTACAAAATACTCACCGTTAGATAAAGAAACTGTTTGATTCAATGTAATAGTTTTATTAGTAGTATCTACAGATGTTACTGTATAAGAACCTGAAGCAGGAAGTGTAGTTAAATCTTTTTTAACTAAACGTACAGAGTCATTTACAGATAATTTTGATACATCGTTTAGTCTAATAGGAGTTCCTGATGTAAAAGTAGTAGATACTCCTCTATAGATAGCCAATTGTGTATCTTCATCAAATACACCCGATACGATTCCATCGTTAGCATAAATTTCGATTTTGTCATTGACAGACCATTTACCTTTAACAGACTGGATAGTACGAATGAATTTCTTGTTCTTTCTAAACGGATTTACTAGAATAGTTCTTTTTTCAGAAACTTGTCTATCAGAGACAACTTTTCTTCCGTTTTTAATTGAATATTTTTTGTCATAAAGTTTTATTTGAATAGGTGATAAAGTAATAGTAGTTTTATAGAAAAGCTGTCCTTCCATATTTCTTCCACATCCTCTAGCGGTACCATCATTTAATACAAAGAATGTATGATTCCATCCACATACAATATCTTTCACATTACTAATAGGTATATTAACTATACTAGTTTGATCAGTAGTATTACCTATACCTAATTGACCATAATCATTTCTTCCACATCCTCTAACACTACCATCATTTAATATAAAGAATGTATGATGTCCTCCACATCTAATATCCTTTACATTACTAATAGG
>NZ_SDLF01000052.1:0-1324 GCF_013096935.1 Brevibacillus sp. MCWH
AATCAATACTGAATCAATACCTGAAGCTGCAGGATGTGTTGATCTAACACGAATAAATACTTTCATATCATCACTAACGATATTTTTATTCGAAGCTACTGTAGAGATAGAATAATTTCTTACTGAGCTTCCATTGTCAGTTCCAATAGTAACCCAGCTATTAGTTGAATGGTCAAATGCTTCAACTACATAGCCGTTAGTAGCTACACCTGAGTTAGCTCCAGATCCATAAGCTTTAATGAATAATTGATATTTGTCAAATAAATCCTTAAACGAAACATGATTAATATCAATTTCTGAACTTAAATCGAATACAAATAGATTTTGAGAATATTCTCCTACAACGTTTGATCTTGTCTCAACAACTAAATCGTCAGTTTCAGAAATTCCTGATAAAGCGAAGTATTCGCTATCAGTATACTCTGTAGTAAAGCTTGAAGGAGCGTTACTTAAATTATTTGACTTAAGTGTATAAGCAATATTTTTATTGTCACTAAATGAACGAAGCTTATTGGCAAAGTTCATTACAAATGCCATGTTAGAACCTTTCTTAAATACGTCAATGTCCATAGGAGAAATAACAGGTTCTTTTACAAAGAAAGTGATAGGGTTTGCATTGTTTTCTTTAGAAATAATAAGTTCATAATTTAATACAGCTTTTTCATCGTTTACTTTTTTAGATAAGTTTACAGTTTGCCATACCCCTTGTTGAGCAGTAACTGTAGTAGAAACTGTTTCTGATGTAGAATCTGTATAAACTTCAACGAGAGTTACTTTTAATGTGCTATCGCACATAACTTTTATAGACGAATTAATGATATTGTAGTTTCTATAAACGCTAGGAGTTAACAATCTAACACCCGCATTTTCAACATTAGGTGTATTTACTCTTAATACACCACCAGCCTCTACTACTAGATCTCTAGTAGAGTTTAAGTTAGAACCGGTAATGTAATCAACTCCAGCTCCTGCTTTAAAATCAGTTACAGATCTGTCGAAAAGGTTATCATTATAATATTGTGGTAAAGTAAATTTAGGTGCTAGAACATCATATCCAGTCTCACTAAAGTCTAATTTCATATTAATTTCAGTATAGAAAATAGATAGTGTTGATTGTGTAGTAGCATCTGAAGGATCAGTATATGCATAATAAACAATTTCACCACTATTGTTAACGTATTTAGAAATATCACCTTTTGTAGTGAAAGTTAAAGTGAGTTTATTCGATAAACCACTTGTAGAAGTAATAACGTTTTCTACAGTTTGTGTAGTAGGGTTATAAATACCGAAATTTAGTTTTGAACCAGAAGGTCCTGTACCGAAT
>NZ_SDLF01000053.1:0-1205 GCF_013096935.1 Brevibacillus sp. MCWH
GGATACACCTAATTGAGCGGCAATGTCTTTTAGTTTCATCTCACCGCCGCTTGCTTTCCATATCTCAAATGCTTTATCTCGTCTTGGATCTCTTTGTCTTGGCATAGTTACATGACACCATCCTCCCTTTCATAACCAAAATAAAAAAGCCGCTCTAGGCGACTTACTTCCCGATTTTCACTCCTAATTCGCGATGAATCTCTACATGACAATTTCTGCATAACGTAATTAAGTTATCCATATAGTTACTGCCTCCCCATGAACGCGGGACGATATGATGTGTATGCAGGTCTTGACTGAATACTTCATAGTGTTCGCGTCTGGTCATTCCACATCGTTGACAAGTAAAATTATCCCGCTTCATTGCTCTATCTCTTTGACGCTGGTAATCTTCAACGAATAATACTTCGACAAGCCATTTTTCCGCATGTTCTTTGCTACAATAGCGCCGCCGCTTATCTTTTAGTTTGGTCCCGCACCAACGGCAATATTGAAACGTAGCAGGATTATCTTTTTCTTTAATCGGTAAAGGGAATTCCATTGCTAATCACCAAACATAAAACGATTTTCTTTCAACACTTGATACAACACCGCAGACACCCGATCGATCATTTCCTCGTCTTGTTCATCGTATCCCACCTCCTTAAAACAGGCGTGCAGCAGTTCATGAACGAATGTTTGCTCTTTTCTCGTTTGGCAAAGACTTGAATCAAGCTCGATGATTCCTTTATGGTAGTTGATTTGTCCTAATGTATTGAAACGCTCTAAAATCCCATCCACTTCATGGACTTCGTAATCAATTCCTGCTACTTTGACTTTGCTTGGAATCATTGTTTTCCCTCCAATAAAAAAGCACCCCGAAGGATGCCTGTTAATTTATCTTTTATTTAACTCTACTATTAACTTTTCTAATTCATCTACAAGATTACTTAATGCATATTGAAGACTAACAACGCCAAATTTACCGCTCAACAATTTTCTTTCACATAATTTAATGAATTCATCAATTTTCTCACGATTATTTTCATCAGTATAATAACGGGAAACAATAGTCGAAATAACTACCATCATATTCGATGGATAATAAAGCTTCTCGGGATCAATATACCCACCAAAATCTCCAACATCAGTTTTTAATTCTTTTTTAGCTAATTCAAACAACTTAATATTACCTTCCAATTTTATCACCTTCCTTTGCCTAATTA
>NZ_SDLF01000054.1:0-1125 GCF_013096935.1 Brevibacillus sp. MCWH
ATTAAAAACAATGTTTCTGTTTCAAAATCTGGTAAACCTGTACGCTCTTTCAGTCGTTCAGATTTTGACAAACTAGCTAAAGCATTTTTAAACACAGTTGATTATGAAATCGAAACTGTTTCTCTTAAAGATGGAGAAGTTGTAACTAAGAAAATTGAACCTGTAAAAGCATTACGTGGAATGATTCAACGCATTCTTCTTGATTTTGGTGTAGACAAGCAAGAAGCTGCTCGTATTATGGATACTGCATATGAAATCCGTAATGTTGATGGTATTTATGAGCTTTGCTCCGAATTAATCTACAAATATCTTGAAGCTGGTAAGAAATTTGATTTTATTACAAAGAAAGATTTCGTAGGTTCACTAACTCTTAAAGAGGTTGGTGATTCTGTAACTGAGCATAAAGATATTCGCACAGGAGATAAAATTAAAGTTGAGAAGAAAGCACATAAAATTCTTGACAAAAAATCTAAAACTCCAAAATGGCTTAAAAAGCGCTTAAAATAATAAAACAATAAAATTCCAGTATGGTAGAGAAAATCTACCATACTGGAATTATTTTTTTATATTCGACTATTTTTTTCTTATAAAACATTAGATTAAATAGATATATGAAGGGAGTGAACTAGTTTATGGATAAATCAAAGACTAACATAAAAAGAACTACACCAAATAATAGATGGTTTAGGAACGTTGCAAGATCTTTAGGATTCACTACTACAGAGTTAGTTCAAGAACTTATGCCATCAGTAGGCGAATTTATTACAGAAAATAAAGAATATGTTAAAGATATTGCCAATGATATAAAAGACTTTAAGAGAAATTCATCTTCAATTAAAAAATACTTTGATACAAACCAACAATTTGGAATTGCTAAGACTGCTCTTAAAAACGCTATTGAAGATATAAAGACAGGTAATATTTATAACAAAGAACGAACAGAGAAGATTTTCGAAGATGAATTTGGTATGGATGATTTTTCATTTGATGATGGTGACTTTAGCTTCGATTCTAGTGATAGTGGATTTGATGATAATGAAAGTAACGAAACAAAGGAAATTAGACCTGTAGTAAAAATTACTAACGTTACACCTTCCATAAATGAAAACAGTCCTATCGTAAAGG
>NZ_SDLF01000056.1:0-1074 GCF_013096935.1 Brevibacillus sp. MCWH
ATGTATTATAAACCCATGGTACTTTTTAAGAGAATGTGTGAGAATTCCAGACCAAGGTAATACTGGTATTCCATATATTTTAAACCGTGCTAATTTAGCTATGACATTTTGTTTATTAAATGGGATAGATTCTTACTTAGTAATACCACGTCAGAAAGGTAAAACACAGTCTACAATTGCTATACTGGATTGGGCTTTCCTATTTGGTACTACAAACTCAGAGTTCATGTTTATTAACAAGAGTCAAACTGACGCTAATAATAACTTAGACCGTTTAAAACAACAAAGGGATTTATTACCTCCTTATATGAGAATGAAAGAAGTTATTTTAGAAGACGGAAAAGTTGAAAAAGGTAAAGACAACGTAATGTCTTTAACTAATCCTGTAAATAATAACAAAATTGTTGCAAAACCATCAGCGCGTTCAATAGAATCGGCTGAAGGAATTGGTCGGGGTTGTACACAACCTATCCAATATTATGATGAAGTTGAATTTACTCCTTTTATAAAAACTATCATAGAAGCTGCTGGACCAGCTTTCAACACAGCTTCATTGAACGCTAAAAGAAATAATGCTATTTATGGTCGTATATTTACTTCTACACCGGGGGACTTAGATACTAGACCGGGTCAAGAAGCATTACAAATTATTGAAAAAACATGTAAATGGACAGAAAAGTTTTACGATATGACTAGAGAAGAAATTGAAGATTATATTACTAAAAACTCTGGTAACGGAATCGTTTATATAGAATACCATTATCATCAATTAGGTGATGATGAAGAATGGTTAAAGAGGGTATCTCAAACATTATTAAATAACCCTCTTAAAATTAAGCGCGAAGTATTTTTACAACGTATGAGAGGTTCATCCGAATCTCCTTTCGATCAAGAAGATCTAGTCGCTATTCAAGATTTAAAGAAACCTATTAAAGAAGAAATTTTTATAAATAAAATGTTTAAATTAGATATTTATGATGAATTAAAAAGAGATAAAGTTTATATTGTCGGTGTCGACTGTGCACAAGGTTTAGGAGAAGATAATTCTGCTGTGACAGTATTAGACCCTTATAC
>NZ_SDLF01000057.1:0-1068 GCF_013096935.1 Brevibacillus sp. MCWH
GTCATATAGTGCGGATCAGTTAGAAGAGTTAACTCATAACGAAGGACCATGGCTAGAAGCTAGAAACGGTCTCCCAGATAGTGCTTATTCAAACGAAATCATAACATCAGAATCGATAGTCGCTTACTACAGTGATGTTTTAAAAGAAGTAGAAAATGGTAAATGGACATGTGAAATTATTACTCCACAACCAAAATTAGAGTTATTGCTGGATAAGGTCAATCCTACTGCTAACCCGTTGCTGAGATTTCTAGGTACTTGGCATGGGGATGATTTTGAAGAATGTCTGAGAGATGTGTATAAGAATAGGATAGAGGCTAAATTCAGTTAGGATGTATTTGTTGGACACCAATCATTGCAGTAGGATTCTAAAAAACGATCCAGTAATGGCTCAGAAATTAAGAGAGATAGATTATGAGCACATTAAAACATGTTTTGTTGTCGAGTCAGAACTGTATTTTATGGCATATAGATCAGAGAAAACTACAGAAAATTTATTTCAAGTTAGTGATCTCTTAAGTGTCATTGAAGTTATAAGATGCGATTCAATGGTTTCGAGATGCTACGGTGAATTAAAAGCCAAAGTGTTAGACAAGTTTGGACCGAAGGAAAAAAGCAAAAGGAGAAAATACACTCTTCAAAAAACGGGCATCAGTGAAAATGACCTTTGGATAGCATCAGTTGCCCTCGCTCATGATCTGGTTGTAGTAAGCATAGATAGTGATTTCCGAAGGATCAAAGAAGCGGAGCAAAATCTCAAGGTTGAAAGTTGGTTAACCGAATCCGTTGAAGAGGTTGAGGTCACTGGATAGAGCACGCCATCTTGTTGGCGTGTTTTTGTTTTTTGATGACAGAAAACTGACGGAAAAATGAAAGAAAAACGACAGAAAATTTTGGTTCAGACGTGGTATGATGGTAGCATGAGATATTTTGAAGCAGGGCGTCACTCCGATCGGGGTGGCGTTTTTATTTTGGAGTGATGAACATGAAAAAACGAAAGAAAAAACGAAAAGAGAAATTGAGTCATCGTGATTGGCTCGACATTATGGGTGTGAAAAGAGACACGTA
>NZ_SDLF01000058.1:0-1040 GCF_013096935.1 Brevibacillus sp. MCWH
TAGTGTACGTATTTGACGACATTAAAAATAGTTAATATAAAATAGATGAATCTCTTCATTAAGAAGAGATTCATCTATTATTTTTATTTTCTTCTAAATAATTTTAAAATTTTTCCTAAAAAGCTTTCTTTTTTTTCTTCTTCTTTATTGTTAACTACAATTGTGACGTTTTTTTGTAAAGAAATATCACTTTTAATACGTTCTAACATCTTTCTCTTATTTTCTTCAAAGCTATCTGTTATAAATCTAGCTTCTCTTGAAAGTTTCAAATATTTATAATATGTAGTATCACACATTTTCACATACTTCTTAATAATGTGTTTAATTTGATTAGGAGTGAGCCCACTTTCTTTTAAAATGTTGTAATTCTTACTAAATTCTTTTAGTAAGTCGTCGTTTAAAGTTCTAGGATATTCTAAAAGAAGTTTGAAATAAAGTTGTTTTTCAATGTCTTTCATTATTTTGTTACCCCTTCCCCGTAATTATTTTTTTAATAGTCTTCTTTTATAGATTTAGGAAATGGAACCCATTCAGGAATAAATCTAGATACCATTCCTTCACCGTTTACATGTACTGTTACAATCCACCCACCTACATGAGCAGCTAATCTTTTTCCTTTCATCCAAGGTGTTTGAGCTTGGAATGTTCCTGCTTCTAGTGCATGGATACCTCTTGTATATAAATAAATTGATTTATGATGGTGACCGACAACAAAGATTTGTGGTAGATCATCAACTGGCATAGCCTCAATAGATTTTTGTAGAGAGTATGATAATGCATATGCTGCACCGTCTAATGGGTGTGCAATATCCATTCTACAATTAGGTGTTAAAAAAATTGATGCGTTATTAATTCCTAAATAAATTAGATCATCTCTTTCTCTACTTATAGGTCTACCAATATCGTAACCAGCGTTTTTTAAATGTGTATGGTCATGATTACCTGTTATAAAATGTGTAATGATATTTTTACGTTTAGGATATTTTTCTATAATGTAATCTACTTGTTGGTCTGCACCATGTTTAAAAATTTCATAAACA
>NZ_SDLF01000059.1:0-1036 GCF_013096935.1 Brevibacillus sp. MCWH
AATCGAGTAGGAGGGGGTGGTTAACCCCCGTCCTCTCACACCACCGTACGTACCGACCGGTATACGGCGGTTCACCAAGCTTGACGAAGTGTGAAATATCGCTGTATCAAACTCATCAGCCCTTGTTGTTGCCAGTAGGCAATACCAAGGGCTTTGTGCATGTGCGGGGATTTTGTTGTCCGCCACGCCCCCTTTCGGGTGTTTGCGATTTCCAGTGCTCTGTTGTGAGAAAATCCAAGCGAACGAAGTTCGCGGTACCTCGTACGAACTCGTTTCCACTGCGTCCATAGACAGAGCCGGAGCCTTCGGCGAATCCATTCCTCTATTCGCAGAAGATGGGTTTTCGCCTCGGCCAGCGCAAAATACCCGATCCATCCCATGAGGTATTGGTTGAGTTTTTGAATCCTCTCCTGCATGGTCATGCTTCGATGTGGGTTGGTTAATTGGCGAATTCGTCCTTTTAACCGGGTGATCGATTTGGGATGCAGACGTATCCGCGCTTCCTTTCCCGGAATAAAGCTAAAGCCGAGGAACTTCCGGTTGCACGGGCGGTCCACCGCACTTTTCTGTTGATTTACCTTGAGTTTGAGAACCCTGGTCAAGTATCGCTCCACACTTGCCTTTACACGTTCACCCGCACGTTTGGAGCGGACGTAGATGTTGCAGTCGTCCGCATAGCGGCAGAAACGGTGTCCCCTTTTCTCCAACTCCTTGTCCAGGTCGTCTAGCAGAATGTTGGCCAACAGCGGACTTAAGGGGCCACCTTGCGGCGTGCCCTCTTCCGTCGTGACACACACTCCGTTGACCATGACTCCGGATTGCAGATAAGCGCGAATTAGTTTAAGAAGGCGCTTGTCCTTCACCTTGCGGGCAACCCGGCTCATTAGGATATCATGGTTGACCCGGTCGAAGAACTTCTCCAAGTCGATGTCGACCACATACCGGAATCCTTCGTTGATGTACTGTTGTGCTTTCCGCACAGCACTGTGAGCACGGCGGCCTGGACGGAACCCGAAGCTGGAGTCGGAGAACTCTG
>NZ_SDLF01000005.1:0-250104 GCF_013096935.1 Brevibacillus sp. MCWH
TCCCAGTGTGGCCGGTCACCCTCTCAGGTCGGCTACGCATCGTCGCCTTGGTAGGCCGTTACCCCACCAACTAGCTAATGCGCCGCAGGCCCATCCGCAAGTGGTAGCTTGCGCCACCTTTCCGCACCCTCTCATGCGAGAGAGTGCCCTATCCGGTATTAGCGTAAGTTTCCCTACGTTATCCCGGTCTTACGGGCAGGTTGCCTACGTGTTACTCACCCGTCCGCCGCTAACCTGTCTGGAGCAAGCTCCATACAGGTCCGCTCGACTTGCATGTATTAGGCACGCCGCCAGCGTTCGTCCTGAGCCAGGATCAAACTCTCCAATAAAGTTGAGTTGAATCGTTAGCATTCTTTAAAGAGAAAGGAATTGCTAGGCTCGTTCGACGCATTCGCTGTTCAGTTTTCAAGGAACATTTCCAGTTGGTCAGCCGCCCGGAGGCGACTTTTTTAATATACCACGTTGTTTGCTCAAAAATCAAGTGGTATTTTTTTTGCGCCGCCGCTGTTTTGCTTGATTCAGCAGCGACGATTGTTAATATAGCACAAACAAAACAAACAAGTCAATAGCATTTAAAAAATTTACTTCAATGAAAGATAGCCGATTTCACTGCCCACACCGTCCTTGCTGCCGCAAGGGACTTCCAGCACAAGTGTACGCTGGACCAGCTTCTCCAGCAAAATCTCCAGCTCCATCCCGCTGTTGGCGATCAGCGGATGTTCCAGCAGCTCGGCCAACGTCCACGCCCCCTGCTTGCTCCCCATGAGCTCCAGGAGAAAGTGGACGGACTCCCTCAATTTCGAGGAAAGGAAAAACTCGATCGGCAGGAGCAGCAGCTCCATGCGCTTATCCAGCGCTTCATCGTTGACTACCAGCTCTTCGTACAGCTTGCAGACCGCAGGGTCCAGCCGTTTGACCTGACTCCACAACTCCGGAGCCGGCTGTTCACCCTCTGCGAACGCGATCCATCTCGCCCAGGCTTGCAGCGTTTTAATCAACGCCAGATAGGCGTCCAGCGGCATGCCCAGCTGGAGAAAGTCTCTGGTCTCCTGAAAATAACGAAGCATGCGCGAGTACTCCCGGCACAGCATCCGCTTTTGCAGCGAGTCGGACAACCGCCTCAACCGCTGAATCAACTGGATTGTATGGTCGTCCTTGGCCCAGACCAATTCCGCCCGCTCCATCCAGGTGGCCATCTGCTCACCCAGACCGTGAACCGCGCTCTTTTCCAGCTCCCAAGCGCTGATGTGCCGCTCGACCACCAACCGGTCAGACAGCCGGTACTGTTTGACGCTCCCGTTTCCGGCAGCCTGCATGATTACGAGGAGGTACAGGGGGTCCGCCTGAAACGGAGGGATTTTCAAATGGTCCGGCATGATCAGCACCGCTTGAACGTCCCGCCGCCGCTGCAGCAGTTTCAGATGAGTCTGGCAGTCTTCAGCCGGCGACCATTCAGTCACGATTTCCCCCTCCTCTTCCCGCAGTTTGAACTTATGGATTCTACAAGGCTTGTCCGTTTCCTGCTTGTCAACAGACAAAACCTTTCTATGCTATACTGGGAACAGGAGGAATGATAATGAAGAAAACTGACCGCCTGAGCAAGATCAAACGCATGCGTACCTGGGGCAACTGGAGCATGGGGATCGGCATCCTGCTGATGTATTCCGGGTATGCGTTTTTTGCCGGCTATCTGGACTTTATTCCGTTCTTTGGCACATGGTTGAAGGGTTCCTACGCGTTTATGACGCTCCTGTTGGTCATCGGCTTTTTGTTGACGATGGGCAGCACCGTCATGTTCATGATTTCCGGGATGGTGTCCATGTCCGCTCCCCAAGTGGAATGCCCCTCGTGCAAAAAAGTGACGAAAATGCTGGGAAAAAAAGACGCCTGTATGTTTTGCGGGCAGCCTCTCCTGCTCGAGGACGAACAGCCGCAGCAAAACCAGACCTGACGGGAAACAAAAAATCCACCTGCAGCCGATTGGCGCAAGGTGGATTTTTTCCTTGGTCACATGTCATTGCGGCCGGAAAGCCGCGCGCGAAATCACCGTGTATCACTTTCGATTCAGCCCGTCATTGATCGCCTTCCAGATCTCGGGCTGTTCGAAGCCGCGCCGCCACGAAGCGATGCCGGCCAGATTGTACTTGTGCACAAGGGCGACCCGCTTTTGCATGGAGGTGACGTCTTCCAGCCACATCTTGTAGACAGCTCCATCGGCAGGGTCCTCATAGCGGACAAACAATTGTCCGGAATCTTCGTCAAGCGTGGGAGTCAGCTTGCGCTCTTTTATCCATTCTGAGGCCCCGGCCATCGACAGCGCTTTGGATGTGACCTTGACGCTGCCGTCCGGCTGCTTCGTCTCTTTCCACAGCCGGGTGTAAAACGGCACACCCAGCAGCAGCTTCTCGGCGGGCACCTCTTCCAGAACGCCCTGCAGTCCTCTCTCCGTCCACGGCAAGGAAGCGACAGAGCCCGCTATCGGACTGGACGCCCAGTGCTCGTCATACGTCATGACCGCGATGTAGTCCACGACCTCGGCCAGTTTCGCCCGGTCGTAAAAACGGGACCATCGGTCGCTGGACGACTTGATCGTGACGTCCATGGACACGGCCAGTCCCAGCTCGTGCAGGTACGGCGTCATCTCACGGACGAATTGGACAAGTCGCTCCTTGTCCTCTACATAGACGTTTTCAAAATCGATGTTGATGCCGTCCAGATCGTACAGATGAGCGTAGTGCACGATCTGCGCAATCAGGTTTTCCCGCTTGTCGTAGCTGCCCAAAACGGACTGGGTCCAATCGGGGTTAAACCCGTTTGTCACCACCCCCCAGACCTGGTACCCGCGCTGGTGGGCCCACTGCACGTACCCGGGGTCCGCCTTGTTGAGCAGCGTGCCGTTGCCGTCCTTCAGCTCAAACCAGGTAGGGGAGACGACGTTCACCCCCGGCATCGGACCAATGTTGGCAACGGCGGGATTGCGGTTGACCACGTGTTCCCAGGTCAAATTGATTTTTGTACCCTCCGGCTTCCACACGGTCGGCTGTTCCCGGCCGGGCTGGTCGAGACTGACTTTGCGCACCTCGGTCAGCGATACCGCCGATGTCGGCAGGTAGCCCGTAATCCCTTTGGAGGACAATACGCGGTACCACTTTTCCGATTCGCTCAAAATATCGACGGCCTCGCCATTGGACAGCTCAGCCACATAGGGGGAACGGTGCGTCGGCTCCAGGCGCAGGCGGACCGGCTCATCCCCGCTGACGACGCTCCCCTGCTGCACGGTGTACCCTTCCTTTTCCACCCGCAGCACCCCGGTGTCGGGATCGCGGCTGAACGAGACGCGGTACAGCTTTTCCAGCGGCTCGAGCGGAATGAAGCGGGTGCCGTTTACTTCCTTGACGGGCACCTGCAGGGAAACGGGCCGTTTGTTCAGGTACGCGACCAGTTCCCCGCTCTGCATGCGCAGCACCTTGTCCTTCGTGGTCACGATCACCGATCGGGTAGGCTCGTCCCAATAGATCGCAGGATCGAGATGTTCCTTGAGAAATTCAAACGGCAGCAGCACCTGCTCCGCTTCAAAGAGATACTTCTTGTCGTACAGGCCGCCCTGCCAAACGATTGCCTGACGGCTGCCTCCATACGGTTCGACATGTTCGTTGGACGGTTTGATGAAAAACCAGTACGCCGCCGCGGCAATCGCCGCCAGCAGCAGAAGGATCGGGGTCACGCGCTTTCTCTTTCGCTTGCGCTTGAAACGAGGGCGAGGGCCCAATTGCACTTCCAGACTCACAGATTTGCTCTCCTTGCACACGGTCCGCCTGCCAGAAAAGACAGGCATCCCGGTCGTTTCCGCTTTTTTTGATCATAGGGCATTGTCGGTCGATTCACAACCTTTTGGCTGGAGGGACATGTTGGGAAACGTGCCCCTGTAAGAAAGACGAATCAGACGAAAAAAGGTTACACCAACAAAAAACACCCTCTCTCCAACAGGAACAGCCGGTTGAAGCAGAAGGTGTTGTTCCGGGGCGCACGCGGTTCAATCAATGAGATTTCTTTTGGCACTCTTCGCACACGCCGTAAATCTCCATGCGGTGACCGGTCACGCGGAATCCGACCGACTCGGCAGCCGCTTCCTCCACATCCTGCAGGTACGGGAAGTGAAAATCGCGGATGGCTCCACACTTCGTACAGATGGCGTGGTAATGGTCTTCCTCCACGTTGGCGTCAAAGCGGCTGGACGCGTCCCCGTAGGTCAGCTCGCGAACCAGACCCGCCTCCTTGAACACGCGTAAATTGTTGTAAACCGTCGCCACGCTCATGTTGGGAAACTTGCCTTCCAAAGCCTTGTATATCTCGTCAGCCGTCGGATGCGACATGCTGTCCAACAGATAGGAGAGAATGGCATGACGCTGAGGTGTCATACGTACCCCGGTACTTTTCAGGATTTCAACAGCCTTTTCCACTCGCTGTGACATTGAGTTACACCTCACAGTCTTATGCAAGCCAAACAAACAAGCGTTGCTTGTTTGTGATTGATTAGAATTACTTTAAATAAGTGTACGTCTATTCTTCGAACGCTGTCAATATCCATTCCGCTGAAAACGGGAATGTCCGGAGCCGTTCCCCGTCATTTGGCCACGGTCCGCTTGGTCGTTTTCTGTTTCGCTGCCGTGGATGGAGTCCGCGATTTTTTCGCCTCTGCCTGGGCATATCTGCACATCTCCCGCAGCGGACAGACGTCGCACTTGGGATTGCGCGCGGCACACACCCGACGTCCGTGCCAGATCAGCCAGTGATGGGCGTCGGACCACTTCTCCCGCGGAATCCGCTTCATCAACTGCCGCTCCACTTCATCCACATTGTCGCTTTTCGCCAGACCCAGCCGGTTGGCGACGCGGAAGACGTGCGTATCGACTGCAATTGCCGGTACGCCAAAAGCGTTGGAGAGGACGACGTTGGCTGTCTTGCGCCCGACACCCGGCAGCGCCTCCAGCTCCGCATGGGTTTGCGGCACTTCGCCGTTGTACTTCTCGTAGAGGATGCGACAGGTCTCCAGGATGTTCTTACTTTTATTCTTATACAACCCCAGCCCTTTTATATGCTCTTCCAGCTCTTCTTGCGTCAAATGGATGAAATGCTCCGGCTTGTTGAATTTTTGAAACAGGGGGCCGGTGATTTCATTTACCCGTTTGTCCGTGCACTGCGCAGAGAGAATCGTGGCAATCAAGAGTTCGAACGGCGTCGTGTAGTTCAGCTCGCAATGAGCGTCCGGGTACATTTGATAGAGGGTATCAAGAATTTGGTCGACTGGTACTTTTCGTTGCGCCATAGGTATGTCCCCCTTTCCTCTTCATTATACGTCCGCCGTCAACCAGTCGTCCTGTACGCCTGAAGCTGCTGCAGGTCATGGCAGGGATGTAAGCCCTGGCGTCGAATACGATTTGGAAGAATGTTACACCGGGAAGGTGACGCTGATGAAGGTATTTCTCACGGGTGCAACCGGTTTTGTGGGAAAAGGAGTGCTGTCCAGGCTGACGGCATCCGGTCACGAGGTCACCTGTCTGGTCCGTCCCGGCTCGGAGGCGAAGCTGGCGCAGGCGGACACAGCGCAAGTCACGATGGCCCCGGGAGACTTGTTCGACCCGGATTCGCTCCGGCGGGCGATGGAAGGCGCTGAAGCGGTGATTCATCTCGTCGGCATTATCCGGGAACAGCCGAAAGCGGGCGTGACGTTTTCCCGCATCCACGTCGAAGGCACGCGGAATGTGCTGCAAGCGGCCGCACAAAGCGGCGTCCGCCGATTCGTCCACATGAGTGCACTAGGAGCGCGAGCCGGTGCCGCCAGCACGTATCACCGCACCAAGCACGAAGCCGAGGAACTGGTCAAAGCGAGCGGAATTCCCTACGTGATCTTTCAACCATCGGTCATCTTCGGCCCGGGCGACGAGTTTGTGAACATGCTGGCCAATTTGGTCAGGCTTCCCGTCACCCCTGTCATCGGCGACGGTTCCTACCCGCTGCAGCCTGTCGCCCGCGAGACGGTAGCCGACGTGTTTGAACAGGCGCTGACACGGGAGAGCGTCACAGGCCAAACGTTTGAAGTGGGAGGTCCGATCCCTCTTAGCTACGCTGAGATTTTGGACGTCATCGGAGAGGTAATCGGCAAGCGGCACGTCCGCAAGCTGCACATACCGGTGGGGCTGATGAAGCCGGTTGTCTCGCTGATGGAAGGCTTCTCCTTTTTCCCGATAACCCATACGCAGCTCACCATGCTGCTGGAGGGCAACGCCTGCTCCGACACCGACGTCCTGTACAGCGCGTTTGATACGCCCAAGATCCCGTTTCGGGAAGGAATTGCCCGGTATGTACGATGACCAGATTACCCCTGTTAGTTTCATCAGGGGTTTTTAGCATTTAGCGTATCTCCAGGATGCCTTTGCCGCCGCGGTAGGCGTGCAGGAGCCGAACCTCGCCAACGTCAGCGAAGCCGTACCGGCGGTAAAGGCGCGCGACGTGATCATTGATCGGGAAGACCAAAAGCCGGCTGCCGCCCTCCTCCAAAAACCGCTCCTGGGCATGGCGCAGCAAATGGCCGATCAAGCCGCGGCCGCGAAATGCGGGCAGGGTAGCCACGTTTTCCACCCGCATGTACTCCCCGGCGCGAAGCAGGCAAAGCGTGCTGGCCAGTTCGCCGTTGACGCGCAGCAGGTAATGCGAAAAATCGGGATGGGCAAACTCCCTGGCAAACGCCTTCTCCCTGACTTCTCGTCCGCCCAATTCCGGAATCGACTCGACGGTGAGGCAATCGTCGTAGTTGGCCGCCGTCACCGGTTCGATCACAATCCCTTCCATCGGCCGAGCCTCAGCCAATTCCCCCTGCCACAACTGCATGGGCGAAGGCAGGGATTCCATTTGAAAGCCGTGCCGTTCCAACGCCGCAATCAGCGGCTCTTTGTCCCCCTGTTCGTACACGTACATACGGGGAATGATGCCGCGCTCTGAAAAAAACGAGATGGTCTCACGGACAATCGCTTCCGCCTCAGCTTCCCCGGTGACCGGCCGGGACACATGGGCGTGATTGGCATCGTAGTGCATGGGATTTGCTTCATTCACAAACAACATCCCCCAGGAACGGACCTCCATTCGGGAAAACGCCCGCTTGTACGCAATGTCCGTCTGTTCCGTAATCGACAAAATTGCAGCCTGTGAGAAGACAGTCACTTTTGCTCACCCGCCTTACGTGTCATGTTCGAAAAACGGCAGACAGTGCAGCAGATAACCGATTTGCTGCGACACGCTCCATTTCCGGTGTGTTTAACGTCAGCAGCGAAACTGCCGTAAAAAGGGGCGATCTCTAAACGTCTGCCGATCCGACGGGATGCTCAAATCACGCTGATAACCTTTTAAAAAATTGCGATTTTTCTGTCTAGAGGGAAGACATCATGATCCGCCATGCCCCTGATTGCTCTCTCACCAGTTCAGACATATAGCCGGACCGGCCGCTCCTGTTCACTGAGCGGCCGGCGACTGATCCGGCGACAGATCCTTTGCACTTGCAGAACACAAGCTGCCCGGGTGCTGACAGTCCTGCTGCCTTCTATCTGCTGTTGCACTAAGTACAACGCAGTCAGTCTGTTCCCTGTTCGTGCAGATGCTGCTCCGCTTGGCCCGTATTTCGGTTGACCCAGCGGGCGACGACAAACAGGTAATCGGAGAGTCGGTTCAAATACTTGACCACCGCAGCATTCAGCTGCTCCTGACTGCTGACCAGCACCGCCTTGCGCTCCGCTCTCCTCACTACCGTCCGCGCCACGTGAAAAGCGGCCGCAGCAGGGTGACCGCCGGGCAGGATAAAGTTGGAGAGCGGCGGCAGAGTCGCGTCAAGCTTGTCGATCTGTTCCTCCAAAAACTGAACATCCTCGTCACGAATCGGCCAGCCCACCGTTTTTCCTTCCGGCGTCGCCAGCTCTGCACCGATGTGGAAGAGCTTGGTCTGCACGATGTGAAACACGCCCCGCAGTTCGTTCCATGCTTCCCCGTCAGGAAGCAGCGACAGCGCCAGCCCAATGGCGGAGTTGGCCTCGTCGCACGTGCCGTAGGCCTCCACGCGGTCAGCGTGCTTGGGAACGCGCACGCCGGATACCAGAGACGTTTCCCCTTTGTCACCCGACTTGGTATAGATTTTCACAAACAGCCCCCCATTCCCGTTATTTCCCTGGAAATCGACAAAAACACGCGGCTTTTTGAATGCACCGCCGTTTTACATGGCTTCGGCGACCACAATCAGCTCGGTGCTGGAGGCGTCAAACGGCGCCTTGGCAAACGAGCCGAACCGCTGCGTCACTTTCAATCCATTAAGCCGAAGCAGGTGGTGCAGCTCAGCCGGAAAGATGTAGCGCAGTGTAAAGCGGCCCGTCACCCGCTCAGTCACCACTCCTTCCGGGGAGATCCGCTCGTAGGTCCGGGTCACTTCGGCCAACTGCTGAAAGTGGTCGTAGCGAGTGTAATCCCACATCGCGACCTCTTCGCCCGACTCCAGCCGATAAACCCCGCGCAAGGACATTTTTTCGCTCTCTTCGTAAAGATGAGCGATTTTCGGGACAAATACGTTCATCACGAATTTCCCGCCCGGTGCCAGGTGACGGCGGATACAGGAGAGGGCCTTCATCTGCTCCTGGATATGCAGCAGGTGCAAAAACGAGCGAAACGGAATCATGATCAGCGGAAAGGTTTTGCCCAGATCAAATGCCCGCATGTCTCCCTGCACAAATGTAAGCCGTCCCGATACTCCGCGCTCGTCCGCCTTCTTTTGGGCCCGCTCCAGCATTTCCGCCGACAGGTCCAACCCGGTAACGCTCACCCCCGCCTCTGCCAACGGAATGGCAATGCGTCCGGTACCGCAGGCGAGATCCAGCACCTCACCCCCGGCAGCGCGGGCCATCTCCAAGTAAAATTCGACGTCCCCCGGCAGACCGCGCTGCGTCAGATCGTAATACTGCGTCCAACGATAGATCTCACTCATCATCTCTTCACCTACGCCTGCATGACTTCCGAATCGAGGTAGGCCAGCACCAGTTTGGCCGTGTTTTCCAGTGCCTCCTTGTGCGTCCGCTCGTGGGAGTGGGACGCGTCCACGCCAGGCCCGATCAACCCGTGCACGATGTCGTATCCGGCACGAAGCGCGGCGCTGGCGTCGGAGCCGTAGTACGGGTATATGTCCACCTGGTAGTTCAACCCATGCGCTTCAGCCAGCTTCACCAGGTGCTTGCGCAGTCCATAGTGGTACGGACCGGATGAATCTTTGGCACAGATGGAGACGCAGTACTCGTCCGTGGTCTGTCCTTCGCCGATCGCCCCCATGTCCACCGCCAGATACTCCACTACCCGTTCCGGCACGCTGGCATTGCCGCCGTAGCCGATCTCCTCGTTGTTGCTGAAGAGGAAATGGGTCGTGTACGGCAGTGTGGCTCCGCTCTCCCGCAAGTGTTTCAGCACGCCAAACAGGATGGCCACGCTGGCCTTGTCGTCGATGTGGCGGGATTTGATAAACCCGTTCTCGGTAACAGTCACCCGCGGATCAAACGAAACAAAATCACCGACGCGAATGCCCAGCGCCAGCACGTCTTCCTCGTTTTTTACCTTTTCGTCCAGCCGCACTTCCATGGTTTCCTCGGTGCGCTCCATTTTGCCTGCTTCCCGGCCGTAGACATGGACCGACGCCTTGGTCGAGAGGATCGTGCCGGTAATGATCCGGCCGCTGTCCGTCTCGATCATGCAGTGCTCACCTTCCACGGCGTTCCACGCGAACCCGCCGATCAAGTCCAGTTTCAGCCGGCCGTTTTCCTTGATCTCTTTTACCATTGCGCCCAGCGTGTCCACATGGGCCGTCAGCAGTCGTTGCTTGTCGTCGTTTCTGCCAGGCAGGGTGGCCAGCACCGCTCCCTTGTTGGTGCGAACATAGTCGATGCCCAATCGGCTCAATTCTGCTTCGATCAGGGCCATTACTTTGGCGGTATTGCCGGTCGGACTGGGCGTGTTGGCCAGGCGGCAAAACATCTCCACCATGTAGTCGGTCGATACGGTCATCGTATTTCCTCCAATGTCTTGCATCATGATGCGTGCAGTATCCTTGAATGAAAAAGCCTTCCTCGCGTGAGCAGGCGCGACAGAGGGGCTAATGTTATTGCTGCTGCAGTTGCTCAATCGTTTGCAGCACTTCCTCGACGTGCCCCTTCACTTTTACCTTGGGCCACACCTTGACGATCGTGCCTTCCGGGTCGATGAGAAATGTAGAGCGTTCAATGCCCATGTATTCCCGGCCGTACATCTTTTTCAGCACCCAGACGCCGTACGCCTCCGCCACCTGATGATCCGGGTCGGCCAGCAGCGGAAACGGCAGCTCGTGCTTGGCAACGAACTTGTCATGCGATTTGACATCGTCGGGGCTGATGCCGAGCACCACCGTGTTCAGCTCGGCAAACTTCGGGTGATAGTCGCGAAAATCGCACGCTTCCGTCGTGCAGCCCGGGGTCATGTCCTTGGGATAAAAGTACAACACTACGTATTGACCGCGAAAATCCCGAAGAGAAATCGTCCGATTGCCGTTCGCCTGCAGGGTAAAATCAGGCGCCGCTTGTCCTACTGCTACCATCATGAAATCCCTACTTTCCGTTTCAATTTTTATTGACGCGTTTGTCTCATTTTACCACAAAGCGCAGATCCACTTCATCTGCTCGCACGTTGCGTATTTGGGAGGAAGACGATAAAATGGAAGGATAGGAAAATTGTCAAAAATAAAGAATTATAAAATTTGGCGTAGTAGCTGGATGGTGAATCAATCATGAAGGAGTTTTTTCAGGTAACCGAGCCGGATGCCCTTAAATCTCTTGCCATACCGGAGCGCGTAAAGATTTTGGAACTGTTTGAAGACCTGGAGCCCCGCACGGCGAAGCAGATCGCGACCGAACTGGGCGAAAACGCCGCTCGCCTGCATTACCACGTGAAGGAGCTGGTCCGCGTCGGTCTTTTGGAACAGGTGGACACCCGGGTCAAAGGCTCGATCGTGGAGAAGTACTATCAGCCTGTGGCCAAGGTGATCCAGGTCAAACTGCAGCTGATGATCGAAGAAAACGCACAGCAGTTGAGCGACATCATGTTTACGCCGTTCCGCACCACGGAGCAGGATTTGATGCGGACACTCAACCGGTTTGTGGCCAGCGATGTGGACGTGCGCAAAGAGTACAAGGACACGTTCGCGTTCAATTTAACTGAATTTTATTTAAATCAAGAAGAACGGAATCAGCTGGTGGACGAGATCAGCGAACTGCTGCAAAAGTACAAGGGGCTGAAAAATGAAAACGGCCGCCGCAAATTCAAGTTCTTTGACGTGCTGTTTCCGCTGATGCCGCCCGATCCGGCCGAAGACGAGGGCGACGGGGTTGAGGACAGCGACGAATAACCGCTTTGCCTGACGCATAGGAATGACTGTCACGCTGACACACGAACATCATGTTCGCGCGATGGTTTTCACCCATGTTTGACGGCAAGGAGGTTGGCAATGCGCACCATCCTGTTTGATTTTGACGGCACCGTCGCAGATACGCTGCCGCTGATTTTCACCGCGTTTCGCTCGACGTTTCAGCAGTATCTCCACCGCCACTACACAGACGAGGAGATCCTCGCCATGTTCGGACCGACGGAGACTGACATTCTGCAGGCGATGATTCCGCCAGAACAGCTGGAACAGGCTCTCGACCACTTTTTCCGGGTCTATGCGGAAGGACACCGGCACGTGCACAATCCAGCGGAAATCGCACTGATGCTGGACCGGCTGCGCGAGGCCGGCTTCGCCATGGGCATTGTCACCGGAAAAGGGCGGCGCAGCGCCGACATTTCCCTGCAGGCGTGGGGGCTGGACCGCTATTTTGACGTGGTCATCACTGGCGACGACGTGTCACGGCCAAAGCCCGATCCCGAAGGCATTCTGTCGGCAATGAAACAACTGGGAGCACGCGCCGAACAAACGCTGTACGTGGGAGACAGCGATGCCGATGTACTTGCGGGACGGGCCGCATCCCTGGTCACGGTCGGCGTGGATTGGCTGCCAGTCACACAAAAAGCGGGCTGCTTCCAGCCCGAACCGGATTACCTGTTTACAGACCCCGGGTCCTTTACAGATTGGGTCCTGGGTAATGAAAAAGCGGGCACCCGATAGACACGGGTGCCCTTTTGTGTTGAGGACGGTTTAATAGGCGCGAGCGAACCAGACAGTATGTTTGGCTTCCCCGCCGCAGGTGATGCAGGTATGCTTGACTGTCGGCGGCTCAAACGGAATGTTGCGGGAGGTGAACTTGGTCTCCTCTTTCACTTTCGCCTCGCAAGCGTCGTCGCCGCACCAGCCGGCCAGCACCCAGCCGGCAATGCGGTTTTCGCTTTCCGCCTTGGCGATGTGCTCCTTCAGCGCATCCAGGGTGTCGATGTCCAGGTGGGAGTGGGCGGTACGGAACGCCAGCGCCTTTTCAAACATGTTCCGCTGAATCTCTTCCAGCAGGTCGGCGACCGCTTCCACTGCCCGGTCCAGGGCGACCGTCACCTTTTCGCCGGTATCGCGACGGGCCAGGACCACCTGTCCGTTGTCCACATCGCGCGGACCAATCTCCAGGCGAATCGGCACGCCGCGCATTTCCCACTCGTTGAACTTCCAGCCCGGCGTCTCTTCACGCAGGTCTGCCTTCACCCGCACGCCCGCCGCCTTCAGAGCGTCAAACAGCGGATCGAACTTCTCCATCACCTTTTCCCGCAGTTTGGGCGGACCGACCGGGATCATCACCACCTGGGTCGGTGCCACACGCGGCGGCAGCGCCAGACCGCGATCGTCACCGTGAACCATGATCATCGACCCGATCAGGCGGGTGGACGTCCCCCACGAAGTGGTATGGACGTACTTGAACTGATTGTCCCTGTCGAGAAACTTGATGTCAAAGCCTCTGGCAAAGTTTTCACCCAGGTAGTGCGAGGTGCCGGCCTGCACCGCCTTGCCGTCCTTCATCATCGCTTCGATGGAATAGGTGTCCACTGCGCCGGCAAAGCGTTCGCTCGGCGTCTTCTGCCCTTTCCAGACAGGGATGGCCAGCTCCTGTTCGACCACCTCGCTGTAGATGTCCAGCATCTGCATCGTTTCCTGCCGCGCTTCCTCCTCGTTGGCGTGGGCGGTATGCCCCTCCTGCCAGAGGAATTCAGACGTGCGCAGGAACGGCAGCGTCCGCTTTTCCCAGCGAAAGACGTTGGCCCACTGGTTGATCAGCACCGGCAGATCGCGATAGCTCTGAATCCACTGGCTGTACATGTGGCCGATGATCGTCTCCGATGTCGGCCGCAGGGCGAGCCGCTCTTCCAGCTTTTCGCCGCCCGCTTCGGTCACCCAGGGCAGCTCCGGATTGAAGCCTTCCACGTGCTCCTTCTCTTTTTGGAAAAACGACTCGGGAATCAGCATCGGGAAATAGGCGTTGCGGTGGCCCGTCTCCTTGAACCGTTTGTCCATCGCCGCCTGAATCCGCTCCCACAGCTCGTACCCGTCCGGCTTGAACACGATGCAGCCGCGGACTGGTGTGTAATCCATCAGATCCGCCTTGGTAATCGTATCGATGTACCAGCGCGAAAAGTCTTCCGACTGCGGGGTAATCTCCTTTACATACGCTTTTTCATTCGCCATGTCACACACTCCTCTAAAATAAATAAACCCCCATCCCAATTAGGGACGGGGGAATTACCCGCGGTACCACCCTG
Organism: Brevibacillus sp. MCWH; assembly: GCF_013096935.1. Classification (NCBI taxonomy): domain Bacteria; kingdom Bacillati; phylum Bacillota; class Bacilli; order Caryophanales; family Paenibacillaceae; genus Brevibacillus; species Brevibacillus sp. MCWH. The sequence goes on from NZ_SDLF01000005.1 coordinate 13,783, forward strand.
ATTGACCGCAACGGCGTGCTGCGGCCCACTCAACGCCCGATAACGGAAGGGCATCCGGCATGGCTCATCGCCAGCGGCTCCAGGATGGGGAGCAGATACGCCTGTGCATCGACCTTCCAGACAAGGGCCGACTCTCTGGAACACGGTCAGTACCTGCGGGTCCTTTCATTGCCTTTGATTAGGCAATATCATAGCAAGCCAAGAAATCATTGTCAATTTGTCATGCGAAGGTTGAGCCGTCCAGACAGCTTTACGTACAGCGGATACGCTGCCAGCGAGAGCACAACCCCTTTGAGTATGTTAAACGGCACGATGCTGTACAAAACAAACGACCAGACGCTGTCCGCCTGGAACTGGGCCAGCAGCTGTTCCAGCGACACCTGGTAGAGAGCCGCGTAGGCGGGCAGCAGGAAGTAGGCGTTGGCAGCCGCCATGACCGCCGTCATCAGCACGGTTCCCAGCACAAGTCCTGCGGCAAAGCCCTTTTTCCCCATGCCGCGGCGCTGCAGATAAATGGCTGCCAGGATAAAGCTGGCGCCGGCAACGACGTTGGCCGCCTCGCCGATCAGCAGGCCATCCGTATTTTTTAACAGCATGTGCAGCGTGTTTTTCAGCACTTCCACCAGGACCCCGGCCACCGGTCCGTACAGCAAGCCCCCGATCAACGCCGGCAGCGTGCTGAAATCCAGCTTCAGGAACGGCGGCAGCAGCGGCACCGGAAACTCGAGATACTGCAGAACAAATGCGACCGCCGCCAGCATGGGAATCGCCACCAGCCGCTGCGTCGCGTGTGATGGGCGCATCGTCGTTGCTTTCATCTGTACCATCTCCTCACGTGTTACTTCCTTCTGATGAGGAATGGCAACAGAAACGTCCACCCCTGCCCGGTCGTCTATCCGTACGTTCACCAAACAAAAACCCTGAGGACTGACTTCTCCTCAGGGCTTGCGAACGCGGACAGCTGACCATGCCAGTGCCACAGGTATGCGAAATGAAAGGGGCCACAACAGGCATACGCCCCCACATCCCGTACCCGCGCACAGACAAACAAGCACGTGCGGTGTACGTACTGTCGTCATCCTTCTCCCATCCAGACTGTACTGTCGGCTCCGGACTCGCACCGGATCCTGCACTCCAAGCGTTTACGCCGGGAGGCTCGCGGGCTTACGCGCCGTGCGCGATCACCGCCGGTCGGGAATTTCACCCTGCCCCGAAGGAATTGTATATTGGTTGTTACCAGCTTATTATACGACGACGCTGATGAAGTTGACAATGCCGGAAGTTTCCAAATCTCCAAATCATCAGGGAGCCCACATGGTCAAACCGCAGATGGTGGAATCTGCGGTTTGACCCGTTACTGCTTCGGCTGTTTTTTTACTGGGTGGCCAAGCGTTCTACGATATTGTTGATCAGCATTTCTTTTTGCAGAGCTAATTCATTTGGTTTATCGCCGACCCAGAAGTATTTCGACACAGCGACAGCAAGGTAAATGGTTACTGCACCACCGGCATTCAAGGCCACTATATGGCTGTATATAGCCGCTGCACTGATCGCCGCAGCAGCGTACGCAACGTACAACACGCACTGTCCAGTTCCGTATCCTTCTTTTCCGCTTTTTACCCTTCGTTCATCTTCTTTGATTACCTGATCCAAAATTTGGCCGCCCTTGTCGATTGCCTTATTAATTTTGAGATGGTCACCGCTGTATACTGCGCGCTCAAATTCCGCGAAGTAGGACGGAGATTTCGCCTTCATCCGCGCAACCAGGTGATCAATGACTTGCTTCGTTTCTTTTTGATTTACCTTGCTCAGCAAATCTTTCGTCCAGATTTCAGGGAAAAGGTGGGCAACAGGACCTTGTCCAAAGATAATGCCGCGGAAGAGCGTTTCCCCATCGTACTTCACTTTGGAAGGTTGAGTTGCGTAAGCATTTACGCTTACCAGCATAAGCAAAAAGGCCAGAAAAATGGGAAGTGCTTTTTTGAGATTCATCCCTACTCAAACCCCTTTTCACAATATTTTTTCTTCTCTGTGGTCAATTAGCGATGATTCAAAATCTTATAGGCGTCCCCTCCCTTTCAACATGGAGCAAAGCCAACCTGAATCCTTGCCACGTTGAAATGAAAAGTGCCGCTGCCTTCGCCATGGACAAGACGGTTGTTGCTGCTCCAACGTGTTGTTGTAAAGATTAAGCACCTTTCACTTGTTGAGGAGAAAGGTGATAATCTTTCTGCGTTGGGCTTGTCTCCTTCTTGAACAGTCTGATCCGATGCAGAGACGTGAACTCTTGCTCCACTGGCCGCAGATAAAGGATCAAAACGGCGCTCATGATCATGGAAAAGCTGATTAACCCGAGCATAACGGCAATCACTTCATGCATGAGCAGGGCAGCAATGAGGAAATATTTCCAATACTTCTTGGGGGCAAACAGCGCGCCAAACAAACACACTTGCAGAACAAGGGTGCCCCATGTCGGCAGGACGACCGCTGGCGATGTCAGGATGGGGTTTACCAGTTGCAGAAAGAATGAGGGCAGACCCAGCATCGGGTCCCGCAAATAGTAGTAGACGGAGGTTCCGTTGAGCCACGTTGACTCGAACATCTTGGCAACCGATGAATGAAAATATATGATCGCAACCTGCAAACGAATGGCAAAGAAGGTTACCAGTGCGATGATGCGCCGAATAATGACGTGATCGGAAACAACTTGCGGTTCATGGGCTTTTTGCCAATGCCATTTTCTCGAATCGGTCAATGTGATCGGCAGCAGCAAAAACGTAAAGACAGCAGCTACCTGGTCTCCGCCGTCCAAGGTGATGGCCGACACGTTGAAACTGTAGCAAATCCACCAGTGAATGACCCCGGTAATTCGCGGACGCCATCCGGAAGCGACGATCAGAAGCAAAACGACCGCGATCCATCTGACCATGTCCAAATAGAAATAGTCGTTGGGAACGGTGCAAAACAGGCTGATCGTGTTCACGCAAGTGGGATAGACATCCATGCCGGACGAAGGTCGGAAAAACGTATGGGCATCGTTTACCGCCAACGTCAGCGCGGTCGACAATGCCATCAACGATCTGGCCAAGCCATACACGTTTGTCCACGGGTTTTGCGTCAACGCCAGGTTGTAGGCAAATGATCCTAATTTTTCGAACATTTCACGTTCACCCTCACAACTTTTGATGGCATATCGATTTTCTTACCGCTGCGGCTCCACGCCCAGGGAACCGGTTCCTGATACACAAAGCCGATGTCTCCGCAAATGGTCGGATAAGGCGTAGGGTTGTCCAATTCCGCGTAGACAGCTGCCTTGTTCAAGCAAGCATAGGGATTTTCTTCGCAATCCGTTTTGGCGGACTCCGGTATTCTGGAACTGAGAAGACCGGCCTCGATCCCTTGACTTCTTCCAAAGCGCTTCAATCCAAAAAAGTTTTCAGACCGATTATTTGGCCAGGCGGCTGCCAGTGTCCCATTTGTTATGTCCACCACTTGAAACGTGAGGTCTCGCGCATCTTTGCTGTAAAAGCCCCACCCCTGCGGAAACCACGAGGCAATGTACAGTTCCTTTGCAAGCGGTAAAGCGGAAATGGGATTGGTGGGCATCACTGCGTGAATGGCTGCGACAAAGATGTAGAGCCAAAAGGCAGCCACCAGAGCGAAGATGAGCCCAAAGCGTGAAAATCTGGTTACACCGACAGGCTTCAACATGCTTCTCCCCTTTCACTGTTTTTTCATCTGGATTGGCCATGGTTTCGCTCCGTACACCCAGGATAGAAATGATTAAAAAAATTTATATATTTTTCCATCCATTAGTAGGATTGGACCATGACTTGCATCAGTTTTTGGGAGTGGAAAATCTATCATTTGGATACATCTTATTCCTTTTTTACTACTATATCCAATATTTTGAAAAATCAACTATTATTATCGCAGTATGTCAGTCTTCTCGCGGTGCATCATGGAAATATCTGCATAAAATTGTATAATATATACTTGCGAGTTCTTTTTTGGGGTGAAGAGGCTACTTGTGGGGGAGGTTTGCGTATGGGAGAAAAGGTGTATCACCGTGAAGTCCAGCGCTTTCGCCAAAAAGTGCTGTGGACGATCGTCATCATCGTGGATGTGATCCTGTTGTCCGCATTTAGCTATGATTTGTACCAACGAATCGTTTTGCGAAAAGTGGTCAGCGAGCCGGTAACCGATGTGGAAGCGTGGATCATTTGGATTCTGTTTGGTATTGCTACGCCGCTGTTGATAACCTCGCTGTTCTTGACAAAACTCGTCGTTGAGATCAGGGAGAAAGGGTTGTACCTGCGTTTTTTCCCATTCGCGAAACACTTTATCCCCTATAACGAGATAGCAGCGTATGAAGTATGTCAATTCAGCCCTTTCTGGGATTTCGGCGGTTTGGGTGGAAGATGGATCTTTGGCGGATGGGCCTATACCGTGAGCGGAAATCGCGGAATCAAAGTACGCCTGAAGAACAACAAGGTATTTGTGATCGGTTCGCAACATCCTGAAAAACTGGTTGAAGCCTTGGCCAAAGCAATCGGAAATTCATAGTCTCCCGTTTGAAGGCCTGCACATTGATCTGCCAAAGTTGCTGGTCGGCTTTGGCAACAAAACTGGAGCGGGGTCACGACCCCGCTCCTCTGTATTTGCGCACACCCCAGTTCCAGATCGCCAGCCCGATGCCGAAAAAGATTACCCCCATGACCGGCGTAAACGCCGCGTACACGTACCACGTCTCCTTGCGCAGAAAGTAGGCGGCCGGATAAACGCCGACGAAAGCAAACGGCAGAATGTACGTCAGCACGAAACGAATCACCTTGTTGTACACGTCCACCGGGTAGCGGCCGTACTGCTGGATGTTCCAGATCATTGGCGCGATGCCCGTGCGCGAATCAGAGAAAAAGCTGACGGCGGCAATCGCCGTGTACACCCCTGCATAGATCAGTGCCCCGCCGATCACCAGCACGACAAACAGCAGCGGATCGTACCAGTGGAAGGACAGATCCAGCTTGAATGCGGCGTAGCCCATGATAATCAGCCCGGAGATGATGCCAAAGATCCGGTCCGGTGCCATCGATTCCAGACACACCTGGGCCAGGTTGTGCAGCGGCCGGGTCAGGATGCGGTCCATTTCGCCGCGGATGATGTAGCGCTCGTTGAAGTCCCAGAAGCTGAAAAACATGGAGAACAGCGCGTACGGAATCAGGAAAAAGCCGTAAATGAAGATGATTTCGTCCCGCGTCCAGTCTTTCAGCAGCGGCACGTGCTGAAAGACGACGATGATGAAGACGAGATTAATCAGCTCGTAGATCAGATTGGAGACCAGATCGCCGAAAAAGTCGGCCCGGTATGCCAGCCTGGTCTTGAAATACTGTCCGAGGTAATCGGCGAAGACGCCGATGATGTGTCGCGCGTTTTGCATCGGTTACCCTCCCTGCACGACCAGTTTGTGACGAGCCCGCCGCCACAGAATCAGGATCGGCATGAAAATCACCGCAATCCAGACCGCCTGCAGCCCGATCAGCTCCCACGCCTGCTCCGGTGAAATCGCGCCGGTGAAGATCAGGCTGGGATAGTAGTTGATCGCCTGGAACGGCAGCCACCCCATCAGCGTCTGGGCCCAACCGGGGAAAAAGCTGATCGGCAGCACCAGGCCGGACATCAGATCGACAATCACCCGCTTGGCCCGCATCATCCCGTCGTTGCGGAACAGGAAAAAGGTAAACAGGCCGGTCAGCAAATTCAGCTCCGTGTTGATGACAAACGCAAGCGTCAGGCTGACCAGGTACAGGCCCCAGCCTTCCGGCGTTCCCGGGAAGCGGAACGGGATCAGCAGGCTGACCAGAAAAATGCCGGGCGCTGCAAAAAAGAGCAGGCGAAAGATGCCCTCGCCAAAAGCCTGCGCCGTTTTCACCGAAAGGTAATTGTAGGGCCGGATCATCTCGATGGCCACCTTGCCTTCCCGCACGTCCTGGGCGATCTCCATGTCGATGTTGTTAAAGTAGAACGCTCGGGACATCCAGGCGATGGCGACGTATGCGGTCATCTGCTCCACGGTGAGGCCGCCGAGCTGCTGCTGGCCGCCGTAGATCGCTCCCCAGAGGAAGTAGTAGGCGCCGATGTTGATCGCGTAGATAATGATGCCGCTGTAGTAGTTCACCCGGTAGGCGAGCATGGTGAGAAACCGGATGCGAATCAGTTCCAGATAAAGTTTACCCATGGCTGACAACCTCGCCGTCAGTCGAGTAGATGTTGCGCACGATGTCTTCCGTGCTGGCCTCCTTGATCTTCACGTCGCTCACCTCAAACGAGCCCATCACCACAGACAGGACGAACGGCAGCATCTCCTGGCTGCGCGCCACTTTTACCCGCAGCGAGAACTCGTTGTCCTGCAGGATTTCACAGGGCAGCTCGCCGAGCGCCGCCCGCATCTCTTCCGGCGCCGTCCGCTTCTTGAACTGGAATGCCACCTCGGTGCCGTTGCCCCACTTCTCTTTCAGATCAGTCAGTTGGCCGTCAAAGATCAGCCGGCCTTGGTCCATCACCAGCACCCGCTTGCAAAGCGCCTCGATGTCGGACACATCGTGCGTGGTCAAGAGAATCGTCGTATGTTCCGTTTCATTCAGGTTGCGGAGAAATTCCCGGATTTTCTGCTTGACCAGCACGTCCAGTCCGACCGTCGGCTCGTCGAGAAAGAGCAGCTTCGGCTTGTGAATCAAGGCGGCGGCCACTTCGCAGCGCATGCGTTGGCCGAGGCTCAGCTTGCGCACCGGCTGGCTGACGAACGAGGCGATGTCCAACTCCTCGATCAACCGCTCCAGCCAGCGCTCTCCTTCCGTGTCGTCCACCTTGTAGACGTTTTTCAGCAGGCGGAACGACTCCAGCGGCGACAGGTCCCACCAAAGCTGGGAGCGCTGTCCGAAAACGACGCCGATCGAGCGGACGTACTGCTCCCGCTGCCGGTACGGCACGTATCCGTTGATGACGATCTCGCCGCCGCTCGGGGTGAGAATCCCCGTCAGCATTTTGATCGTGGTTGATTTGCCGGCTCCGTTTTCCCCGATCAGGGCGAACATCTCCCCCTCCTCAACGGTAAAGGAAATATCGTCAACCGCCTTGACCGTTTTGTACTCCCGGCTGAACAAGTCGCGAAACGCACCCGCCAAGCCGGCACGGGCCTGGTGGATGCGAAATTCCTTTTGCAAATGACTGACACGTATCATGACAACCCGTCCTTTGCTTAACCTCTACATAATCCATAGCTAAGTTTATCGAAGGCCATTCATTTCTGCAAAATCCAGTGTGCTGAAAAGCGTCGAGACGCCAATCTGTTCGACAGATCGCCATCCCGTCGTCCTGCTTTTTAACGGGGACAATTGCACCTTTTCCAATTACGCCCCCAAGCCGGCTGTGGTAAGATGATGGAGGACTTTGTGGACAGAAAAGAGGGAGTACATATGAAACGAGAGCGATCCGCACAGCTGCACGAAGAAGCGATGGAGGTCATCCTGGGCGGGGTGAACAGCCCGTCCCGCTCGTTCAAGGCAGTCGGCGGCGGCGCCCCCGTCACGATGGAACGGGCGCAGGGCGCCTATTTCTGGGACGTCGACGGCAACCGGTACATCGACTATTTGGCGGCGTACGGTCCGATTATCACCGGCCACGCCCATCCGCACATTACCAAAGCGATCAGTGAAGCGGCGGCCAACGGCACGCTGTACGGCACGCCGACGCCGTGGGAAATCCAGTTTGCCCGCATGATTCGCGAGGCGATTCCGTCGATGGAGCGCATCCGCTTCAACAACTCCGGAACGGAAGCGGTGATGACCTGCATCCGCGTCGCCCGCGCGTATACAGGTCGCGTCAAGATCATCAAATTCGCCGGCTGCTACCACGGCCACTCCGACCTGGTGCTGGTGGCGGCAGGTTCGGGGCCGTCCACGCTGGGCATCCCGGACAGTGCCGGCATCCCGCAGAGCATCGCCAACGAAGTGATCACCGTTCCCTACAACGACATCGACGCGTTTGCCGAAGCGATCCGGGTCTGGGGACAGGAGACCGCGTGCGTCCTGGTGGAGCCGATCGTCGGCAACTTCGGGATCGTGCCGCCCAAACCCGGTTTTCTGGAAGCGGTGAACCGGATCGCCCACGAGGCGGGCGCGCTGGTCGTCTACGACGAAGTGATCACCGGCTTCCGCTTCTGCTACGGCGGGGCGCAAAACCTGCTGGGCGTAGAGCCGGACCTGACCGCACTGGGCAAAATCATCGGCGGCGGGCTGCCAATCGGGGCGTACGGCGGCCGACGCGAGATCATGGAGCAGGTGGCACCGCTCGGCCCTGCGTATCAAGCCGGTACGATGGCGGGCAATCCAGCCTCAATCCGAGCCGGCATCGCCTGCCTGGAAGTGCTCCGGCAGCCGGGCGTCTACGAGGAGTTTGAACGGTTGGGCCAGCTGTTGGAAGAGGGCATTCGCCGCGCTGCCGAGACACACGGAATCACCATTCAGGTGAACCGCGTCAAGGGAGCGCTGGCCGTCTACTTCACGGACCAGCCGGTCACTGACTATGCCTCCGCTCAGGCGGCGGACGGAGAATTGTTTGCCCGCTTCTTCCGGCTGATGCTGGACGAGGGCATCTGCCTCGCGCCGTCCAAATACGAAGCCTGGTTCATCACCACCGCCCACACGGAAGACGATATTCGCGCCACCGTGGCGGCAGTGGACCGTTCATTTGCCGCACTCGCGAAGTAAGCGGTCAAAAATTGCCTGCGACAGCCGCCGGCCGCTCGGGCATACTAGCCTCAAACAGCATTCACACAGGAGGGAACCCCGTGTCCAAAGGCGAACACACTTACCCGCAGGCACCGGAAAAGACGATGGACCCAAAGATGAACTCCAAGATGATGGAGGTCGTCGGCTTTCAAAATCCGCGAAAAACCGAACATCACAAAACCCAACAGCACGACCGGTAACAAATGCAAATTAATGCGCATTCCTCTATTTACCACAGACGAATGCGCTTTTTTTTATGCGCGTGGGACAGGCGTTTTTATCGAACAAAAACATTTTATTTGCATAAAAACGCTTTCATTTGCATAAAAAGCCAGACGATTTCTTGTGTCCCCCTTATATTCGTGGTATTCTAAACATTACAATTTTGAACTTTCCGAATTGTACGCAGGGGAGGTGGAGGGTCAGGCCAACTGACCGGGACCATGCTAGACAACAGACAGAGAAATACGATTGAGCAGTTTCAAGGCTATCATGTGATTGAACACGACAGTTGCGGCATCATCTGTATCATCGAGAAGTCGGGAACACCGACGCGGACCAACGTGCAGGAAACGATTCGCTCGCTGATCCAGATGGAACACCGCTCCGGCTTTATCGACGGGGAAGGAGACGGCTGTGGCATCCTCACGGACATCCCCCGCGCGCTCTGGTCCGCCTATCTGCACCAGGCCGGGCTGGACGGCGATCTGGCCCGTGATCCACGCTTTGCCGTCGCCCACATCTTCGTGCCGCGCTCGGGCCACGACCCGCAGGCCGTTCAGGAAGCGATTCGCGGACTGTTTGCCGCGCACGGTGTGGAGATCCTGCTGGAACGGGAAAACGCCGTCAACTCGGCAGTGCTTGGCAATAACGGCAAGCGGGACGAACCGGTTTTCTGGCAGTTGGCCGTCTTCGCGCCGGAAGGCTTGAACCAAGCTGCGTATGCCAGCCGCCTGTTTGAATTGCACGTCGCCATCGAAGCGGCCCACAACGTTCACGTCGCTTCGCTCAGCCCGGTGACCAGCGCCTACAAGGTAATGGGCGCCGCCAACATTCTGCCTCAGTATTTTCACGACCTGGCTGACGAACGCTTTGTCTCGTCCGTCACCATCGGTCACAACCGCTATTCCACCAATACCTTGTCCAACTTCTTCCGCGTTCAGCCGTTTTCCCTCCTGGGCCACAACGGTGAGATCAACACGATCAGCAAGCTGGAAGAAGAGGCACAGATGCTCGGCGTGCCTTTGGTCGACGGAGGGAGCGACTCGCAAAACCTCAACCGCACGATCGAAACCTTTATCCATCGGTACGGCCTGAGCCTGTTTGAAGCGATGGAAGTGGTGTTCCCGCCGATCCATCACGAGATGAAAAACCTGCCGGATGACCTGCAGGACTTGTACACGTACCTGCGCCAGGCTTGGGGTCACTTTGCCCAGGGACCGGCCGGGATCGTTTCGCGGTACGGAAATGAGTGCGTGTTCAGCGTCGACGCCCTGGGGCTGAGACCGCTGTGGATGGTGGAAAGCGCCACGTCCTATTACTTCTCCTCCGAGCAGGGAATCATACCGGTTCATCAAATGGCAAGCGAACCAAAACCGCTCGCCCCCGGTGAAAAGGTGGGCGTCATCCTGCACGCGGAGAAAGAGGTGGAAGTGATCCCCCACCACAAGCTGCAGCAGATCGTCCGCGACCGCTTTGCGGAAAAGGTGGAAGCAGCCGGTGCCCGTCAGCACCTGCACTTCGCCTATGAAGCCAACGCGCTCGTCGCCGAACCGGACACGTCGGCACCGACCTCTTCCGTCTACAGCGCATTTGGCTGGGACCGTGAGCAGATTCAACTCGTGGAGCAGATGTCCGCCAACGGAGCCGAACCGATCCGTTCGCTCGGCCACGACGGCCCGCTGGCTGCACTGTCCAAGGAGCGGCAAAACCTGGCCGATTACATCAAGGAAAGCGTGGCTGTCGTCACCAACCCGGCGATTGACCGCGACCGGGAGATGGAGCATTTCTCCACGCGCGTCGTGATCGGGACCCGCGTACCGCTGTCCGGCACAGCCTCGGACGGCCTGCGTCTGGAGCTGCCCTCGCCGCTGCTCTTCGAAGGGCAGTCGCTGCAGGAAACGGCGCAGCAGCAGGGCACGCTGTCGCTGGAACAGGTCATCCACTACTTCAACAACCACCCGTCCAGCATCGCGATCCTCTCGACCCACTTCGAACGGGAAAGCGGACTGGAAGGCGGGCTGAAACGGCTGCAGGAATCGGCCGTACAGGCAGTGCAGAATGGAGCCGTGCTGATTGTGTTGGACGACACAGAGACGCATCAGAACGGCCGGTACTGGATCGACCCGCTGCTCGCCGTATCCGCTGTCGACCAAGGCTTGAAAGCAGCGTTTGACGCTGATGGTATCAGCCTGCGCCGCCGGGCCGGCATCATCCTCCGCTCCGGTGCCGTCCGTTCGCTGCACGACCTGGCCTTGTCCTTTGGTTCCGGTGCGGACGCGGTTTCGCCGTACCTGATGTTTGCCACCGCCTTTGCCAAAGCAGGCGCGGCATCAGCCGCCAATCTCTACGCCGCACTGAACAAGGGGCTGGAGAAAGTGATCTCCACCATCGGCATCCACGAGCTGCGCGGCTACGGTCGGCTGTTCTCCTCCATCGGGCTGCAGGCGGACGTGGCGAAGGCGCTCTCCATCGTGAACTTCTGCGGTTCCGATCAGGTCGGCCTCTCCTATGCCGATCTGGAGGCGGACAGCATCAAACGGCACGAGGATTACGCCAGTGCAACGGCGAGGGAAGCCAAGACGTTCCACATTTTCCCCCGCCTGTGGAAACTGATCGGACAGGTCGCCGCCGGAGAGATTCCGTACACCGACTACGCGTTGAAGCTGGAAGAAAACGAACGGGACAACCCGATTGCGATTCGTCACGTGGCCGACTTTGCCTTTGACCGTGCCGAGCAGCAGGTGGACCCGGCCCAGGTGGACATCAGCGTAGGCGATCATTCGCTGCCGTTTTTGATCTCCTCCATGTCGTTCGGCTCGCAGAACGAAACGGCCTTCCGCGCCTATGCCGAAGCCGCCGACCAGCTCAACATGATCAGCATGAACGGCGAAGGCGGCGAAATCAAAGACATGCTCGGCCGCTACCGCAAAACGCGCGGTATCCAGGTGGCGTCGGGCCGCTTCGGGGTCAACGTGGAGCTGGCCAACGCGGCGGATATCCTGGAAATCAAGATCGGCCAAGGGGCAAAACCGGGCGAAGGGGGACACCTGCCCGGCTCCAAGGTAACGGCGAAAATCGCCGCTGCCCGGAACGCCACGATCGGCTCCGACCTGATCTCGCCGTCCAACAACCACGACATCTACTCCATCGAGGACCTGGCCCAGATGATCACGGAGCTGAAGACGGCCAACCACGAAGCCAAGGTGTGCGTCAAGGTGCCGGTCGTGCCCAACATCGGGACCATCGCCGTCGGCATTGCCAAGGCAGGCGCCGATTTCATCACGCTCTCCGGTTTTGACGGAGGAACGGGGGCGGCACGCGTCCACGCCCTGCAGCACGTGGGGCTGCCGGCCGAGATTGGCGTCAAAGCCGCCCACAACGCCTTGCTCGAAGCAGGCCTGCGCCACAAGGTGGAACTGTGGGCCGACGGTGGCGTGAAAAGTGCAGCAGACGTCGTCAAGCTGATGCTGCTTGGCGCCAATCGCGTCGGCTTTGGCACCCTGGCGATGATCGCTGTCGGCTGCACCACCTGCCGCGGCTGTCACCTGGACACCTGCCACGTGGGTATCGCCACCCAGATCGACTCGCTGGAAGAGGCCCACGAAAAAGGGCTGCGCCGCTTTGTGCCGCGCCAGTTCGACCAGGCCGTCAACGGGCTGAAAACCTTGTTTACCCTGTTTGGCGAGGAAGTGCGCCGCATCACCGCCGCGCTCGGCTTCAGCCGTACGCAGGATCTGGTCGGCCGCTCCGACCTCCTGGTCCAAACCCGTCTGCTGGAGCGAATCAACCTGTCGGCGCTGCTGGCCGTCCATCCGCTGTACACGCCGGAGGCAGCCGCCGTGCGGGCGGAAGAAGCGGAGGAGCGCGTGCTGGTCACCGCCGGTGCTGCCGCCGCTTCGGAGAACCGCTACTTCAGCCCGGATCGACCCATCCGGGAGACGTTTGCCGGGATTTTGTCCAGTGAACGCGTGCTGGGCAGCCGCTGGTCCGGTGCCCGCGTGAAAAATTACCTGGACGGCAGTTACGCCTCGCTGCCGGAAGTGTCGCTCCACTTCACCGACGGCAGCGTGCCGGGCAACGGTCTGGCCGCTTACAACGCACAGGGCGTTACCATTCGGGTGGAAGGCGGCGCCCAGGACGGCGTCGGCAAAACCAGCTTTGGCGGCCGCGTCTCCATCCTCAAGCACAAGGGTCATAACGGTGCGTACATCAACGGCTCCGTCGGCAAGAGCTTCTGCTACGGTGCGCAAAAAGGCTTGTTCATCGTACAGGGCAATGCCGATTCCCGCGCCTGCATCCGCCTCTCCGGCGCAGACGTCGTGTTTGGCGGCGAGATTACCGAGCCGATTCGCGACGAGCTGGGCGGTATCGGAGCACGGGCCAACCTGAAAGGCTTTGCCTTTGAATACATGACCAACGGGCGCGCCGTCGTGCTGGGCGATCCCGGTCCGTGGATCTGCGCGGGCATGACCGGCGGTGTCGTGTACGTCCGCCTGCAACCTGAGATGGGCTTTGACCAGGCAGCTCTGGAGCGCAGGATCGCCAAAGGGGCAAAGGTGTTCCTCTACCAACTGGACGAAAAAGGCGTAAACGACGTGCGCGAGCTGCTCTCCGCCTACAAGGAGGAACTGCTTGCCACCGAGCAGTACGAAACAGCCGGCCGCATCCAGAAGCTGATTGACGATCCGGCTGCACACTTCCTGATGATTTCGCCGAAAAAAGAGCAGGCCGATCCGTCTGTCTCCACCGAGTAACCTCCCCGACAAGATCAGCAGCCTGCCAGAGAGGACTGACGTCCTGAAAACACTCGCACTCTTCCCACTATGGGAAGAGTGCTTTTTTACCACACATAAGCATTCACTGATATTGTCAAGATTGGTCAAAGACTGTACAATAAAAAAGTGAAACTGTCACCTGTGATGATCGTACAATTGAGTATAGGGCAAACTATCATACGTGCTCTCATTGTTCATGATCATATACGAAGGAGTGATTTTCCCCCATGTTCTTTCACCCCATGGACTTCCTGATTTTGATCGCGTTCGGCCTGTCGCTGTGGGCCCAGTTTCGCGTCAAGGGAACGTTCAACCGCTTTGCCGATGTTCCCGCCTCTTCCGGCCTGACCGGTGCGGAAGCGGCACGCCGCATGCTGGACGCCAATGGCCTGACGCACGTTCCAGTTGAACACATCCCCGGTACGCTGACCGACCACTACGACCCGATTTCCCGCACGGTTCGTCTGTCCGATCCGGTCTACTTTGGCAATTCCATCTCGGCAATCTCCGTCGCCTGCCACGAGGTAGGACACGCCGTGCAGCACAAGGTCTCCTACCCGATGCTGGTGGCCCGCCACCGCATCTTCCCGGTCGTCAACTTTGCGTCGGGGGTTGCACCGCTGCTGCTTTTGGCCGGCTTCTTCTTCAAGGCAGCCAATCTGCTGCTGCTGGGGATCATCTTCTTCTCCGCAGCCGTCGCCTTCCAATTGATCACGCTGCCGGTCGAGTTCAACGCAAGCAGCCGCGCCAAAGACATGATGGTCAAAATGGGCTTCATCCGCAACACGGAAGAACGAGGCGTCAACAAGGTGCTGGGCGCCGCTGCGCTCACCTATGTGGCCGCCGCGCTGATCTCCGTGCTCGAACTGGCCAAATACGTAATGATCTTCAACAGCTCCAACGAAGACTGATAAATCTTGCAGCACATGCACGAACAGGTACAGCCTCCTGTTGTTAAGGAGGCTGTACCTTTTTCCTTATATCCGCTACGATAGGTGATGAAGCTTTACATAGGTATAATGGATGTGAACGTGGCTCGGTAAGCCAAACACGTCCTGCCGAATGAACGATTGCAGTTTTCCGCAACAAGAAAGGAGACAGTTGTGATGAAAATCGGATGGATCGGGCTGGGCAACATGGGGATCCCGATGGCCGGCAATCTGTTGGCTGCCGGATATGAGGTGAAGGCGTGGAACCGCACGCCCAGCAAGGCAGAGCCGCTGCTCGCGCAGGGAGCCACCCTGGCTGGCTCTTTGGCGGAACTGGCGGAATGCGATATCGTGTTTACAATGGTGAGCGATGACGAGGCCGTCAAGGCTGTCTACACCGGACCGGACGGTCTGCTCACTTCCGGTGCTCGCGGCACATTGGCCGTGGACATGAGTACGGTCTCTCCTCAGACGTCCCGCTATCTGGCCGAACAGTGCCGACAGGCGGGATTTCGCTTCCTCGACGCACCGGTCTCCGGCAGTGTCGGCCCGGCCAAGGAAGGCAAGCTGGTCATCATGGTCGGCGGCGACGAGAGCGACTATGCCCAAGTCAAACCGCTGCTGGACAAGCTGGGCAAACTGGCACTTCACCTCGGCCCCAACGGTGCCGGCACGTCGGCCAAGCTGGCGATCAACCTGCTGTTGGGCATTACCGTGCAGGGAGCGGCTGAAACCCTGCTGTTCGCCCGCAGCATGGGTATCGAAGCCGAGCAGATGCTGACCATCATTAGAGAGAGCGCGGTCGGCACGCCGCTGATCCGCGGCAAGGAAGCGTCCATTCTCGCCGACAACTACCCGGCCGCGTTTGCCCTCAAACACATGGCCAAAGACCTTCGCCTCGCCCGCGACGAAGGCGTCTCCACGCCGTTGGCCGAATCGGCGGCCGCCTGCTACCGCGCCGCGCTGGAGGACGGCCTGGGTGATCTGGACGTCATGGCAATCTTGCGTTTTCTGGACCGGCAGTAACGCCGGTCCTTCAGTATGTAGACAAAGTCCGTGGTGTCATGTGTGATGGTGCCCGCTCGCTCGCTAGGCCCATCACTTCATGTCACGTACTTTTTCTCCCACTTCGGTTGATCATCATGTTTCCATTTCCCGCTGGGGCTTTTGACGGAAGAAGCTGAAAAACACCCAGCCGGCGTTGATGAACAGCAGGGCACTGGTCATCAGAAACACCCCGTTGATGCTGATGAAACCGGCCAGGAAGCCGCCGATCATCGGTCCCAGCATGCTGCCCATGCTGACAAAGCTGTTGTTGTACCCGTACACACGGCTGATCATGTGACTGGGCGTGAGTCGGCGCAGCAGAGCATTGACAGCGGGCAGCAGGCCGCCAAGCGACAAGCCGAGCAAAAAGCGAAGCACCACCAACTGGGTGACGTTTGCTGCCAGAGCCTGCGGCACGAACAACACGGCTGCAAACAGCAGGCTGCCAAACAAAACGCGATGGGAACCGTAGCGGTCTCCCAACCGTCCCAAGAGGGGCGCCGCCAGCACGTTGGCGATGCCGGTAGACGCCTGGACCACACCCGCCCAGAAGGCGACGTTTCCCTGCTGATGCAAAAGCTGTGCAATGAAAATCGGCAGCACCGGTACGATACTGAACAAGGCAAACTGGATCATGATCGTCACGAAGAAGACCGTCGGCAGCTCCCTGGAAGAGAAAATCTTGCGAAAGTCATCAGACAGACTGGAGCGTTCCTTGGCCTTCGGGGGCACAAATGTTTCCTTTACGGTAAACGTAATCACCAGCGTCGCCAACAGGACCAGGCTGCCGGTCACGACAAAGATCATGCGGAACCCGATTCGATCGGCCAACACCCCGCCGATCAGCGGTCCCATAATGGAGCCGGCGGTCACGAACGACTGCAACAGCCCCAATGCCCATCCCGCTTTTTCCCGAGGCGCATTGGAGGCGACCAGAGCCGTGCTGGCCGGGACAATTCCTCCCACCGTTCCGTTCAAGAGGCGCAGGGCCAAAAGCTGCCACAAACTCCCGGCAAAACCGGTCGCCGCGATGATGACGGACATGAAGTAACCGGAGCGCAAGATCATGATTTTGCGGCCGTACTTGTCAGCCAGATTGCCCCAGATCGGGGACACCAGACTGGCGGTCAAAAAGTTGGCGCCAAAAATGACTCCTGCCCATGCGGTCACTTCATGCGGGTCTTCCACCCCGAAATCCTGCTGGATATACAGCGGCAAAAACGGCATGATCATGCTCATCGCCATCATGACGACAAACAGCGCCCCGCACAATACATACAAGTTGCGTTTCCACGTTTCCACGGGCGCCCTCCTCCTTTCCGGTGCGAGGAAACGCGACTGCCTCGCCGTCTCCTCGCGGCCCCGCGCGTTTCGTCCACTGGCCGGGTTCCCTATGACACCGGATGCTCTGCTGTGGGAGCGCCCAGATCCTGTACGCTCCACAAATTATGATACACACCTTTTAGCGCCAACAATTCTTCGTGTCTTCCCTGTTCGACGATCCGCCCCTCTTTCATGACCACGATCTTGTCCGCGTGGGTAATGGTGGAGAGGCGGTGGGCCACGATGATCGTGGTGCGCCCTTTGGTCAAGCGGGCCAGCGATTCCTGAATCATGTGCTCAGACTCCAGGTCGAGTGCTGATGTGGCTTCGTCCAGGATCAAAATGGCCGGATCACGCAGAAAGACGCGGGCGATGGCAATCCGCTGTTTCTGCCCGCCGGACAGCTTGACTCCCCGCTCGCCCAGCTCGGTGTCGTATCCATCGGGCAGTTCCATGATAAACTCGTGGGCGTTGGCCGCCTTGGCCGCTTCGATCACGGCCGCTTCATCCGCGTCGGGATCGCCCATCAGGATGTTTACCCGCGCTGACTCGCTGAACAGGATGTTGTCCTGCAGCACCATGCCGATGTGGCTGCGCAGATTCTGCTGCTGCACGTCGCGAATGTCAACACCGTCGATGGTGATCCGTCCTTCCGTCACGTCCCAGAAACGGGGCAGCAAGCTGATCAGCGAGGTCTTGCCTCCGCCCGACATGCCGACGATGGCGACCGTCTCGCCCGGATTGATCGTCAAATTGACGCGATCCAGCACCAGCGGCCCATCCTTGCGATAGCGAAACGAGACGTTTTCAAACCGGATTTCGCCGCGAATCCGCCCCGTCTGCGGATCGACCGGGAGCCGGCCGGCGCCGGGCTTGTCGACGATATCGTACGACTCGTCGATAAATTCAAACATCCGATCCATCGAAGCAACGGCCTGTGTCAGCGTGGTGGAGGAGTTGACCAACCGGCGCAGCGGCGTATAGAGGCGTTCCAGATAGGCGTAAAACGCCACCAGCGTCCCGATGGTGAGCGTTCCCCCGATTACCTGGTAGCCGGCGTAGGCGATCACCATGAGCGGCGCAATGTCCGTCACCGTGTTGACGGCAGCAAAGGTGTTGGCGTTCCAACGCGTATGCTCCAGCGCCTTTTGCAAAAAGCGGTTGTTCTCCTTGGCGAACACCCGGGATTCGTGCTCCTCCAGGGCAAAGCTGCGCACCAGCGACATGCCGTTTACGCGCTCGTGCAGGTGTCCCTGCAGGTGGGCCAGGGCGGCCGAGCGCTCCCGCGTAAGCTGCCGCAGCCGCTTGTAAAAGTATTTGACAGACATCGCGTACAGCGGAAAGACCAGGATCGCGACCAGCGTGAGCTTGACGTCCATGTACAGCATCACACTCAGGGTCAAACCGATCGTGATCAGGTCCAGCCAGATGTTCATCAGGCCCGTTTCAATAAAGGACTTGGTTGACTCCACATCGTTGATTACCCGGGAGACCACTTCCCCTGTCTTGTGGTTGTTGTAGTAGCGCATGGAGAGCCGCTGCAGGTGAGTGAACAGTTGGTTGCGAATGTCAAACAAGATGCGGCTGGACACCCACTGGGCGAAGTACTGCCGCCAGTACTCCACAGGCGCTCGCACAACGGTAAAGACCACAAACGCCACGGCCATCAGCCAGAACAGTTGAGTCAGCTTCTCCTCCCGGGGCAGGGGGCTGGGCAGCAGGTCATCAATCACGTACTTGATCATCAGCGGCAACAGCAGCGGTATCGAAAATTTGATGATGCCGATAAAAATGGTTCCCAGGATCTGTTTCCAATAGGGCATGACGTATGCCATGTAGCGCCGGATGCTGTTCACGGTCGTCCCTCCTTTTGCCAGTTCCCGCTTTCCCTCCTACATGTATTCGTTCCGGGACAGGTGATGACCGACAAACAAGGAAATCCCTCTCCCGGCCGTTCGGGAAAGGGATCATACCTCGTCATCGCGCACCAGCAGGTAACGCTCGTACCAGCGTTGGACAAATCCGTTTTGAAAAGGGCCACGCCGCAAACGGACCCAATCCAGCACTTCCCGGAGAGCGGTCTGCACGCGTTCGACGACAAACGGAGGGTAGTTCATCTGCTTGCTGTGCAGCAGAAACTCCTCTTCGTCGAGAATGGTGTAAGTCATGTCGGGAAATACCTTGACGTCCAAATCGTAATCAATGTAGCTTAACAGATTTCCTTTCAAGCTAAAAGGCGAACCAATGTTGCAGTAGTAATAGATGCCGTCATCGCGAATCATCGCGATCGTATTAAACCACTGTCCGCGGCCAAACGTGCAGATGGCAGGCTCTCTCGTCCGCCATTCCCGGCCGTCTGCCTCTGTTACCTTGACCCGGTCGTTGCCTCCAATCACGACCGCATCGCTGGAATGAATCAGCGTCGTCTTATCCCAGATGCGGTGCAGTGAATGGTCGTGTTTAAAACTTTCAATGCGGATAATGGAGCCTGGAGCTGGCGACATGACTCTCCCCTTTCTTCTCTTCTCTGTATGAATGGGGATAAGCCTCCCTTAACTTAAGAAGAGAGCTTTTTGGAAAGTGTAACATATTTTTGCATCTCGTAGCCAAGTGAATAGTAAAAAGGGAGAACCTCCGGGTTGTCCTGATTCACCATGATCAAGACGCGATGGACGCCCCGTTGCCGAAAGCGTTTTTCAATCGCCTCCACCAGCTTCCGCCCGATGCCGGTCCCCTGCAGGCGGGGAGTAACGGCCAGGCGGTAAAAGTAGGCGCGTGACCCGTCTATCGTGCCGACGACCACCCCTACCACTTCTCCATCCTTCTCCGCAACCATGACCAAATCGCTGTCCCAGGCCAACTGTTTGGCCAGGTCGTTCAATGACTCCGTGTCCGATTCTTCCAAACCGGTTTCCTGCCAAATACGCGTTATCGCCGAATAGTCACCGAGCCGAAACGGTCGAATCAGCATACGTTGCCTCCTTCGATGCCTTCTGTTCTT
Source organism: Brevibacillus sp. MCWH (assembly GCF_013096935.1). Taxonomy (NCBI): domain Bacteria; kingdom Bacillati; phylum Bacillota; class Bacilli; order Caryophanales; family Paenibacillaceae; genus Brevibacillus; species Brevibacillus sp. MCWH. The sequence goes on from NZ_SDLF01000005.1 coordinate 33,866, forward strand.
ATTGTACACCACTTGGACAACTTTGTCTCCGTATGAACGCGAGAAACAGGTCGCAATTGGGAATACAAACCCGTCGGCCCGGCCCAAACGGCCCAAACGGACTTAGGTCAGCAGCGACAGACCGCCGTCCACGATGAGGGTCTGGCCGCGGATCATCCAGGCCTGATCGGACAACAGGAACATCACCGCATTGGCCAGATCGTCCGGCTCCACGATGCGGCCAGCCGGTGTACGCGCCGCTGAGTGGGCCAGGAGCTCCTCGCGGTTGGGGAAGTGACGGAGCGCGTCGGTGTCCACAGCTCCCCCGGACACCGCGTTGACGACAATGTTGTACGGCGCCAGTTCGACAGCCAGGTAGCGGGTGAGGGCTTCGAGTGCCGCTTTGGACACGCCGACAGCGGTGTAGTTGTCCAGCACGCGAATTGAGCCAAGGCTGGAGATGCTGACGATTTTCCCGCCCTCGCCGTTCTTCATCATTAGTTTGGCCGCTTCCTGTCCGCAGAACAACAGGGCCTTGCTGTTAATCTCCATCGTCCAGTCCCAGTGATTCTCTTCCAGCTCCATGAGCGGGCGCATTACGCCAGACGCGGCGTTGTTCACCAGTACGTCCAGGCGGCCGAACTCCCGGTCGATTTCGGCAAACAGTTCTTTGATTTTGGCCACATCGCCCACGTTTGCCTTCACCAGGCGAACGCGGACACCCAGGGCTTCCAGCTCCGCCGCTGTTTCCCCGGCGGCCGTGCGGTTGCGCAGGTAGTTGAGCACCAGGTCATATCCCTGTTCCGCCAGTCGACGGGCGATCGCCTTTCCGATCCCCCGGGTTCCGCCCGTAACGAGCGCCACTTTTCGGTTTGTATGCATGAGGGTTTCCTCCTATCACACCAACTATTAATATCAGGTACCAAAAAAGAACATTCTCATTATACACCGTGACTGTCTGAATTGCCACCTGACCACTTGCTCCCAGACAGCGCGACTTCAGGCATGGAAGCGGCAGCGGACAGCCATACTATGCGAAACAGCTTGTGCCTGACGGCGGGGAAGGAGTGTTTTCATGTTTATTGGCCGCGAACTGTCGGAACTGACGATGACACCGCTCTCCCAATGGGAAGTAAACGAATTGCTTTACTACCATCACGCCATGTCTCAACTGGCAGCCTATCTCAATGCTGAAGGATGTTCGCTCCACGCCCGCATCATCCGCGAACTGGAATCACGCGGACCAATCGGAGGCGATGGCGGCGGCTGGGATCACGCGTCTACGCCGATTTACGATTGAACAAAAGGAGGGAATGAAAAATGAAAACAGAGACTCGTCAATGGGGCATCATCATCGGAATCGTGGCAATCAGCCTTGCCGCGATGATCGGACTTTTGTACATGTTTTGGTAACCCGCCACCAGGCTGTCCGGCTCCCGTTGTAGGCCGGCACCGCGCATTGTTGTCAGAAAATACTTTCTTCTTTAAATTGGGCAAAAAATACTTTACATCAAGAAAAAGTTGCCATATGCTAAGATTACGATTTTTCCCTCGAATGGAAAGGAGGTTGTGCTGCTATGATGTTCAAAGGAAATCTCGACCGAAATGATTGGCTCACAGTTGTTCCAACTTCATACGGCAACGCCTCCCGGACGGACGAATCGTAACAGGACTCGTTTCTTTGCCATACCCCTTTCGTCGCATACCCGACCGCAGGCGCTGTCGCTTGCGGTCTTTTTGTTTCCTCGTTGCTGGAAACACGACCGCAGCCGTTTGGCTTGCGGTTTTTTTCTTGAAAGGAGGTGAGACGGATGGTATTCCACTTCTTGTTTTTCACAGTGAGGATTGAGCGCAAAAAGTCCAGCGCCAATCAGCGTGCCGCCGAGTACCAGCGCTCCCGCTATCTGCAGGAACGCGCCGAAGCTCAGGCGCTCGAAGCCGCCCGATATCCGGAATTTCTCACTCGCGTGTAACGCGCATATATACCTTGAGGAGGGTGTTCTTATGAGCAGCAAGCAAAGACGTCAAAGGATGCGGTTCACGGGAGTCAAATCGATAGAGGGCGGCTGACTGAACCAGACAATTTGCACAGGAGGGATTGGGTCATGTACATTCCGATGATTTTCTTTGCCATCATCATCGAAAGACGCGTGATCTCTACGGATGAGCGCGAAGCCCGCTACAGGCAGCAGCAGGCGATTAAGGCATGGGAAGAGCAGCGCATCTATCAGGCGTCCCAGTTTCCCGAGTACTGTACGCGGCTGTAATCGCAAAGACACTTCACCTGCAAAAAAGCGACCGGTCACCGGTCGCTTTTGATCGTTTCCAGGATTTTTTGATGAGCCACGGGAAACGCGAGCCCAGCCAGTTCGTCCGCTGTCGCAAACCGGGCGTTCGGCGGCAAGTCGTCGCCCTCGATCCAGTCGCACTGCCACACTTCCATGTGCCACTGCAGGTGGGAAAACGTATGTGTCAGCTCCATCAGCGGCTCGATCACCTCCACGTCCACCCCGAACCGCTTCCTGAGCCCCTGTAAAAGCGCCTCCTGCTTCAGGGAACGGGTGTCAGCGTCCGTCTCCACCATGGGAAACTCCCACATGCCGGCCAACAGCCCCTGCTCCGGACGCTTGTTGATCAAGACGGCATCCCCCCGCTTGACCACCGCCACCTGCAATCGGACGAGACGCGGCGGTTTGGCCTTGCCTTTGACCGGCAATTCGTCCTGTACCCCTTCCTTCCGGGCGAGACAGTAGTCAAACACGGGACAGGTGAGACACTGCGGCGTACGCGGCAGGCAGACGAGAGCGCCCAGCTCCATCAACGCCTGGTTGAAATCACCTGCTCGGCCATGCGGAATCACCTGCCGCACGAGGTGTTCCACCTTGACGCGGGTCGCCGGCTTGGCGATGTCGTCCGTCAGGTAGAGCAGCCGGGAAAAGACGCGCATCACGTTGCCGTCCACGGCCGGCTCCGGTTTTTCGTAGGCGATGCTCAGAATGGCGCCGGCGGTGTACGGTCCGATGCCTTTCAGCGTGGCGATCTCTTCTGGCGTATCGGGAATGACGCCGCCGTAGCGTTCCTGCACCTCCCGCGCGGCCGCCTGCAGATTGCGGGCGCGCGAGTAGTAGCCAAGCCCTTCCCATGCCTTCAGCACTTCCTCCTCCGGCGCTTCGGCCAACGCGGCCACGGTGGGGAACTTGGCCATGAAGTTCTGGTAGTACGGCTTTACCGTTTCCACACGCGTCTGCTGCAGCATGATCTCTGACACCCAGACGCGGTACGGATCGCGGTTGATCCGCCAGGGCAAATCCCGTTTCTGGGAATCGTACCAGGCCAGCAGATCGCGGGAAAAGCCAAACACGTGAAACTCTTCCGGTAACGTATACGTCAATGCCTTGCGTTTTTTACCTGCCATCAGATTCCTGCTTGCTCCTTTTGTCAGCCAAATCGATCGGGCGAAACGCCCAGATGTTCAGCTTGGCGGCCCCTCCCGCGATGCACTCGCAAAACGCCTGATCGGCACGCCGCCACTGTTTGATGCGCTCGTACTGCTCCACCGTTTCCACGTCAAACGCTTCGACGAACAGGCCCGGCTGCTCCAGGCCTTCCCAATGCCGGTACTGACGGGCACCCATCGCTTCCATCCTTCCGGCCATGGAAGCCAGCAGCTCCAGGCATCGGTCCCGCTTCGACTCGTCCGTCTTGTATTCGATAAACACGGTAAGCACAGCTTCTTCTCTCCTTTCGGTCCCTTCCATCATACCCGTCTGAGCGACAGGGAACAAGCGCGCATTTTTTTCGACTGTGAAGGGGAAATCTCACGCCCAAATCGCTATAATAAGGAATAGAACCGGCAGGATCAAAGGAGGGAGAACACGTAATTCATGGACACCGCCACACACTTTGTCATGGGCTTCGGACTGGCCGGTCTGGCCCACCTCGATCCCGTTGTGGCCGCGACGCCGGGTTTGGCGGAGGCGGTGGCGCTCGGCACCGTCATCGGCTCTCAAGCTCCTGATTTGGACGGTTTTACCCGCATCCGGGGAAGTGCCGCCTACATCCGCCATCACCGGGGAATCTCCCACTCCATTCCCGCTCTGTTTGTCTGGACGGCAGCGGTGTTTGCCCTGGTACAGGCGATAACACCGCAGACGCACTGGCTTCACCTGTTGGGCTGGATTTTTGCCGCGGTCGTGCTGCACGTTTTTGTCGACCTCTTTAACGCGTACGGAACCAAAGGCCTTTATCCCTTCCGCGACAAGTGGATCGCCTGGAACACCATCTTCATCTTCGACCCGTTTATTTTTGGCGTACATGTGGCCGGCCTGATGCTGTGGGGCGCAGGCGCGGCTCCGGGACCGCTGTTTTTCTGGATTTATGTGCTGATCGCCTGCTATTACGTCTGGCGCAGCCAGGCGCATAAGCGGACGACCGCACTGGTCAGGGAAAGCATCGGCAAGGAAGGCACGTACACCGTCATTCCCACGCTTTCCTGGAACCAGTGGACGTTTGTCATCAGGACGGAGCAGCACTGGTACGTCGGGGAAGTGCACGGCGGGGAGGTCACGATCCTCGACGTGTTTGCCGTCAAACCGGAAAACGAGCTGGTGGCAGCAGCCAAACAAAGTCCCAAGGTACAGGCGTTCTTATCGTTTACCCGCTACGCCCACGTGGAGACAAAGGAACAGCCCTTCGGCTACGAAGTGAAGTGGTTTGACCTGCGCTACCGCGCCCGCTTTCAGGGCAAGAGCCACTACATGTTTGTCGCCGTCGTCTATCTGGACAAGGAACTAAACATCCGCGACTCGTTTGTCGGCTGGATTCACCGCGGCGAGGAGCAGTTGGCCAAAAAACTGGACCCCGAAAAAGAGATTCAGCTTAACTAACGACCGTTTGACCGTAATAAAAGCGCGTGCCCTGAGAGGCAGGCGCTTTTTTGCATACCTTTGGCGCGTCATGTCACAACATCAGTCCGTCCCCGCGCCAAATTGCCAGATCACGTGGCTTAAGCTGCCCAACTGGAAGCTGAGGTGCAGCCGTTGGGCGCGGCGGTCGTCGTCGGCTGCTCCCATGGCGTAGAGAAGCGGAACAAAATGTTCGCTGCCGTGCCGGGGAACGGCCCAATTCGCATAGGGAGCCAGCTCCCGGTAGCGGTACAAGGCGGGCAGATCCCAGGCAGTCAGTGTTTCCGCGAGCCATTCTTCAAACTGGACCGCCCACTCGTCCGCCTGCCCTGGTTTGGCCCACATGTTTATTTTGGCAAAGTTGTGCACCGTACCGCCGCTGCCGATGATCAGGATGTCACGCCGGCGCAGCGCGCGTAATGCCCGGCCAATGTCGTACTGTTCTTGGGGAGTGAGGGCAGGGTTGACGGACATGGGCACTACGGGAATGTCGGCATCCGGGTACATCAGCCGCAGCACGACCCAGGCCCCGTGATCCAACCCCCGCGACGGATGGAAGCGAACCGAAACGCCTGCCGACCGCAGCAGGGCCGCCGCCTCTTCTGCCAGCAGCCGATCACCATTAGCGGGATACTGGATCTCATACAGTTCGAGGGGGAAGCCGCCGAAGTCGTGAATGGTACTGAACACGTCGGCTGAACCGATTTCCTGAACCGGACTCTCCCAGTGAGCGGAAAATATCACGATGGCCCGGGGACGTTTCAATTGGCCGGCCAACTCCTTTAACGCATCCGTATACGCGTTTTTCTCAACGGCCAGCGTGGGCGCTCCGTGGGCGATAAACAGGGATGGCAACATGTATGTTCACTCCAATTTACTTTTGTCAGTAGATTACTTTTTGTAACCATCATACCAGATGTGATCGTTTTTTACTATCCCCGTGTTTCTCCCATTTTTTCCGCGCTGAGAAACGGTGTCTGCCGCGCCCTTTGCTCAGGCGGTGTCTTCACTGGGTTGACGGCCGCCCGTCATCTGCCTGCGGCACTTCGCTCGCCAACGTAAAAAAGGCATGCCGCACAAAAACGGCATGCCTCATTCATTCACGGACCGTCAATCGTAATTACTTTGCTGCTTCAAAGCGCTTGCTTACTTCGTCCCAGTTGACGACGTTCCAGAAAGCGTTGATGTAGTCCGGGCGTTTGTTTTGATACTTCAGGTAGTACGCGTGCTCCCACACGTCCAGACCGAGGATCGGCGTTTTGCCTTCCATGATCGGGCTGTCTTGGTTCGGAGTAGACGTGATGGCCAGCTTGCCGCCGTCTACGACCAGCCAAGCCCAACCGGAACCGAAACGGGTGGTTGCCGCTTTGGTGAACTCGGCCTTGAAGTTGTCAAAGCTGCCGAAAGCCGCGTTGATCGCGTCAGCCAGCGCGCCGGACGGAGTGCCGCCGCCGTTCGGGCTCATGATTTGCCAGAACAGGGTATGGTTGGCATGGCCGCCGCCGTTGTTGCGAACCGCCGTGCGGATGGACTCCGGCAGTGCGTCCAGATTGCTGATCAGTTCCTCTACGCTCTTGGATTGCAGATCCGGATGACCTTCCAGAGCAGCGTTCAGGTTATTCACATAGGTAGCATGGTGACGTCCGTGGTGGATCTCCATGGTTTGCGCGTCGATGTGAGGCTCCAGCGCGTTGTGCGCGTACGGCAGTTCAGGAAGTTGGTGTGCCATTCTTCATTCCTCCTCGTGATATGTATGGGTCAAGCTACCACTTATTATAATGCAAGCAGAGCACTTTTACAACAAATCGGTATGCTAAGTATCGTAATCTATCAGCATATATCACGCAATACTATCTTGCAATGCGGAACCGCCGTGCTAGACTTGGAGTATTCCATATTTCCAACAGACAGGGTGATTCTTCGTGGACTTGGACGTAACAACGATCTTGTTTCTCGCATTCTTCGGTTTCGTGGCTGCCTTCATCGACAGTACAGTGGGAGGGGGAGGGCTGATCTCCCTGCCGGCGCTGCTCGGTCTCGGCATTCCCCCGTATCTGGCACTGGGGACCAACAAGCTGGCGGGAACCATTTCGTCGGCGACCAGCTCGTTTACCTTCATCCGGATGGGCAAATACGACAAAAAGCTAATGATCCTGCTGTTTCCCGTTTCGCTGATCGGGGCCTACCTGGGGGCCAAAACGGTCCTGTTTGTCCCGCAGGAAGTGCTGAAAGTACTGGTCATCGTGATGATGGCCGCCATTTTTGTCTATACGCTTATCAACAAACGGTTTGGTGAACAGTCCAGCTATAAGGGACTGACCACATTTTCGCTGGGATTGGGGATTCCCCTGACGTTTTTGATCGGCTTTTATGACGGTTTCTTTGGGCCGGGGACCGGTTCCTTTTTCGTTTTCCTGATGGTGCTCCTGTTTGGCTACGACTTTGTGATCGCCGCCGGAAACGGGCGGATTCTCAACCTGGCCAGCAACATCGCCGCGCTGTTCGTCTTTATCGTCGAAGGCAAGGTGATTTTCCTCACCGGCCTGACAATGGGGCTCGCGATGCTCTTGGGCGCCACCCTCGGCGCGCGGCTGGCGATCAAGACGGGCGTCCGCTACGTCCGCCCGCTGTTTTTGCTGGTGTCCATCGGCCTGATGACCAAAATGATTTACGAGCTGATTTTCACGTAGACGCGAGAATCGGCATGCCGGCTAGCAAACGGAGCCGGACCAATACAAAAAGCTTGGCGCATCGGCCAAGCTTTTTCATTTTTCATTCCCTTTTCGCTGTTTCAGGCGCACGATGATGCCGTCGATCAACAGACCGATCCCCGCGCCGTAAAACGGACTGGCGAAGCGAATGCCTTCGCTAATCGGCAGTTCTTTCAGATAAACGATGACCACACCGAGAATAAACCCGATCATCGTAAAGCGCAGACGGGTCGGACCCATTCATCCCCACCGCCTTACTTGCCGAATTTGTTGGGCAGCTTCATGTTTTTCATGTTGCGGCTCATTTGCTTCAGCTGTTTTTGATTCAAATTGACGCCCATCGCGCGGGCCATCGCCTGCAATTGCTTTTCATCCATCTGCATGTTCTGCAATTGCTTCTTCAGGTAATACGTGCCGCCGGCAAATCCGCCCACCAGGCCAATAATCAGCGTAACGATCGGAATTACCCAGTTGTACCAAGCCATTGATTCATTACCATCCTCTATTGGAATTACAGTCGTACCTATTGTACCACATCTGCCGCCGCTGTACATCGCGGACATGGGGAAGATCGAAAGGTTGAAAGGTTACCCGCGGCATTCCGGCGCGAACCACAGGTGCACCGGTATCAATCCGCGGCGTACCGCGTCAGCGGGGTGTCGCTCAGCCCCGAATAATTCTCTCGGGCCGATACACTCAAAAGGTCGTCCTCGGGAAAACGGTAGGCGGTCAGCATTCCGCCAAACACGCAGCCCTGGTCGATATTGAGCGTGCCGTTTTTACGTTCCGGTTGGGGCCGGGGGTCGTGCCCCCAGATGATCAGCGGATGGGTCGTTTTTCGTTCTGCCGCCCAATCCCGGCGGATCGGCCGGCCGTCCGCTCCCGTGCCGGCCACGTCTCCGTAACGGCAAAAGGTTTGTACGGCTGGAGACTCCATCCCGATGTAATCGTCGCGGATGCCGGCGTGAACCGCTACCGCTTCCAGTTTTCCGCCGTACTTGATCATCATGTGCGACGGGGAGGAAAACAGCAGCCGCCTGCTCTGCTCTTTCAGGAGCAGCGCGTTTTTCGTTCCGTACTCCTGCTCAAAACGGCGAAACTCCTCTTCCACTTTTTCATCGCCATGCGCCAGCGTAACCGGTCGCCCGTCCAGCCAGCGGGCAATCTTCCACCCGTGGTTGCTGTCCACCATCTCCGCTACGCCGATTTCGACGTGGCGGATGAAAAACTGCAGCATCTTGATCGAATTCGGCCCTCGACTGGTAATGTCTCCAAGCGAAAGAAGCGTGCGGCCGCGGGGATGGCGGTACGTCCCGTCGTGACTGCGCTCGTAGCCAAGTCGCTGCAGCAGCTCCATAAATTCGTCGTAACAGCCGTGTACGTCGCCGATAATATCGACACCCTTGTCCGCTATCAGCATTTTGGAGCGCATCCTCGGTTTGCGTTTCATGCCCATCCCCTCCTTTCCACATAACTATTATTGTCTATTGTTTACCATAAAAAAGAAAAAAACTCACCCCCTTTTTTCCGAGGTGAGCACTCCACCGTCACACGAGATTGTGTTTATGCACGTAAATGGCGGCTTGTGTTCGGTCCTCCACATCCAGCTTGGCCAAAATGTTGCTGACGTGCGTTTTGACGGTTTTGATGCCGATAATCAGCTCGTCGGCGATCTCCTGGTTGGATTTCCCCTGGCCGATCAGCTTCAGCACTTCCAGCTCACGCGGGGTGAGCTGCTCATGGGGCAGCGGCTCCTGACCGTGGCGAAAACGGGCCATGATCTTGCCGGCCACGCGGGATTCCAGCACCGGTTCTCCGGCCACGGCGGCTCGGATAGCGCGGGCGATTTCAGCAGCGCGCGAGGTCTTCAGCAGGTAGCTGAACGCCCCTGCTTCGATCACCGGGTATACCTTTTCGTCGTCGATGAAACTGGTCAGCACGATCACCTTGCAGGAGGGACACTGCTCCCGGATGCGGCGGGTGGCTTCCACGCCGCCGATGCCGTCCATGACCAAATCCATCAGGACGACATCCGGTTTCAGCTCCACCGCCAGCCGTACGCCTTCCTCTCCGCTCGCCGCTTCGGCCACCACCTCTATGTCTTCTTCCGTGGACAGATAGGCGGCCAGGCCCATCCGCACCATCTCGTGATCATCCACCAACAATACACGAATCACGGATGCTCACTCCCTTCCTGTTCCGTTTGCGGCATCACCGGGATGCGCACCTCGATTTGCGTCCCTTTGCCTACTGCAGAGTAAATGTCAAGCGATCCGCCCAATTCCGCCACGCGCTCGCGCATGCTCCGAAGACCATAGGAGGTCAGTTTTTCGCCTTCCGGATTAAACCCGACCCCATCGTCCGTCACCCTTAGCCGCACCTGTCCCTGCAGCGTAAACAGCTTCACCGCGATCTGGTTGGCGCGGGCGTGGCGCAGCGTGTTGGAAAGGGACTCCTGCAGGATGCGGAACAGATGATCTTCAATGCCGCTGGGCAAGCCTTCGACGTCTTCGATTTCCCAGGAGATCGCGAGTGTATTTTTCCGCGACAGTTCTTCCAGCAGATCGACGATCGCTTCCTTCAGGGTCTTGTTCTGCAGCGTGGCCGGACGGAGATGCAGCAAAAGCGCTCTCATCTCCGCCTGGGCCGCCGCCGCCATCTCCTCCACCAGCTCTATCTGCTGGGCAGCGCGCTGCGGATTTTTCTCCACCAGCCGCTTCAAGGCGGCCGTGGTCATCGCGATGGCAAACAACTGCTGGCTGACGGCATCGTGCAGCTCCCGGGCAAGCCGCTGCCGCTCTTCCGTAACGGCTGCCTGTTTCAACTGCTCCGCCAGCGCCGCGTTGTGATTGGACAGCCGCTGCAGCGACGCCACCTGCTCTTCCCACTGCGACGCCAGGCGGTTAAACTGCCAGCCCAGCTCGCCGATCTCGTCCGCGCCCAGATCGGGAACGCGGTAGGACAAGCGGCCGCGGCTCAGATTCATGGTCGCTTCGCCCAGCACGTACAGCCGCTTTTTCAACAGATTGCCGAAAATGTAGCCGCTGATCACGCCCAGCACCGTCCCCACGGCAAGCGAGACGGCAAAGGCTGCCAGCATGATCACCCAATCCGGCTCCGCCGGCAGTTGTATTTGCAGATTGGCGGCAAACCATTGGCTCAGTTCCGGGTCGTCTACCAATGTCGAGTAGAGGAGACGGATCTTTGGATCGTTGGCCCAGGCGATGTGCATCAATAGGAAACAGAGGAACGTGGCGGTTACCGTGCCGATGACCAGCATCAGGCCGAACCGCACATACTGCCATTGTACGCTCGCTAATCGCTGTCGACGCATCGGTCAGTACCCCCTAGATGTACTTGACTTTTATATCGCCGACAAGCAGCGAGAGTTGTAAATGGACTTTTTGAGCGGCCTGCTCGTACTGCTCGGAGCGGACCATCACACTGCGGCTGATGCCGCCTTGCCGGTGTCCAAACACTTCCAGGTCGCCTAAGCTCACCTCGGCTGTAACGGCAACCGGCATGTCGACCGGCACGTAAATGGTGACGTCCCCCACCCAGCCGTCGACAGTCAGGAACGCTTCCTCCTGCATCACCATCGCCCGCGACAGGTCGATCACCACATCCCCGATGCCGTGCCAGATGTGCAGTTCATTCAGCTCAAACCTGCCGGACGTAAGATGAAAATCGCCGATCAGGGAACTGCGGGTATCCTTGGGCCGCAGAATGCTGCCGGGGTGATGGGTCTTAACCCGTTCCTTGTAGACAGGCCCGTATTCTGTTGGCTTGGCCGAGCGTGCCGCCTTATCGTGAAACGACTTATCGTCGGGCGCGTCCCATTTCGGGGAGAAACTGCTCATGTCACCGAGCGTATCCACCCGTCCATCGCGCCGCTGCGAGCGCCCCCGGATCAGGCGGAAGCCAAAGTAGATCAACGCCAGAGGGACGAAGAAATGGAACAGCTCATGGAATCCCACGCCGAACCACATCTCCAGCGCAATCAGGATGCCAAATCCGGCCAAAAGACCGCCTCTGATGCGTTTTCGCTTCTCCCACATGCGCGCGCCGACGTACACCAATATCATCGGCCACAGGCTAAACAAACTGAACGAAATGATATGCAAGGTGTCGAGCAACAGGCCAATGCCCGTCAAGATGATCAGAACACCAGCCGTCATTTTGTGCAAGCGGGACAGTTTCACAGGAGTCTCCTCTCTTACGCCCCATGCCGCTCATTTTCCTTCCAAACTGTTACGGCATGTATAGATAAACGCAGGCGGAATGTTCAACGGCGTGAAATCAGTCTCGACCCGTTGAAAACGCGCCTGCAGCTCCGATTTCAGTTGCAGTGAGTATTGAAACGTGATGAACAGCCCATCAGGGGCCAGCGCGGATTCAATTTGGTCCAGAATGCCGGTACGCAGCGTTTCCGGAAAGATGGCAAACGGAAGGCCGGAGATGATTACGTCGGCTTTGCCCAACCTCATTTCCTCCATATACTGCCCAAGCTTTAAAGCCTCTTCCCGAATCGGCACGTCGGGAAACCGGTCGCGCAGCATGGTCCGAAACTGATGATCACGCTCAACCAGAAGGTAACGGGCGTCCGGCCGCTTCTTTTGGAGAATGGCCTGCGTAAACACGCCCGTGCCCGGCCCCAGTTCAACGATGACGCCAGCGTTTGCCCAATCCACATGGGTCAGCATGCGCGCGCAGAGAAAACGGGAACTGGGGATGATGCTGCCGACTCGGCCTGGTTCGGCAAAAAACCGTCGTAGAAACACCAAGAAGTCTGACAAAAAAAGGACCTCCTCTAGGGGAAAAGCAGCCTGTTTCCCAGGCTGCCTTAGGTTCAATTCTACATCAAACGCCGCCGTTCCTCTCGCTTACGCTTGTTCCGGATGCTGTGGCGTTTCCTTTTTATCAAGCAGGGAGGCTTTGATCTGCGCCAGTTCCGCATCCAGCTCGTCCTTCTCCCATTTGCTCAGCGAGTGGTCCAGGCCTGCGTTGGTCAGGCGCCACTGGTCGCTGAGATCCGCTTCCGCCTCCATGCGCATCACTTTTTCTTCCATCCGGGCAAATCCGCGGCTCGCCGTTTCGCTCCCCATCCCGACAATGGCCTGATTTACCTGTTTTTGCGTCTTGGCTACTTGGGCGCGGGCCATCAGGGTGTATTTTTTCGCCCGCATCTTGTAAAACTCTTCTTTCAGCTCAGCCAGCTTTTCGCGCATCTTTTGCGCCGCATCCGAAGCAGACTGATAGAGCGTCTCGTACTCCCGGGCACGCGCTTCGTACTGTTTCTTGTCGGCAAGCGCGCGGCGCGCCAGTTCGTCTTCACCCTCGCTAAGCGCCAGTTTTACCTGGCGATCCCGTTTTTCCACGAAGGCCAGCGCCTCTTCCCACTGCTGACGGAACTTCTTCTCAAGCGCCACCTGGCGGGCGACGGCCACTTCCACCTGTCCGATCTCCACTTCCATGTCACGCATGTACTGGTTCAGCATTACTACCGGATCTTCCATAGAATCCAGCACGTCATTCACCGAAGCCACAGTCAAATCACGCAAGCGTTTCAAGATACCCATCGTCACTTCTCCTCCTCATCATACCATATGATTCTCGTTGGATTAACAACCTTGTCCTGCGATCCGGCCATGCCGACGCGAGGATTACGGCTGCTGCCGCCTGGTTACACTTTTCTCCCATCGATCCAATACGTCATCGTCTTGCAGCACGCGCTGTGCCCACTGCCGCTCCCCGACGGTCGGAACCGTTTGATCCGGCACATCCCGTTGGCGAAGCAGGCGGAAGCCCAGGTACATGACACCAATGGCCAGCACGGCGTGGAACAAAACATGCAATTTGCCGATCAGCATCAGGAACCCGATCAGAAGGATCAGGCCGCCGGTAAACCGGGAACCTGAGCTGCTCATCATTTTGCGGGCGCCGTACAACATGATCAGCCCGGGAATCAGCACGCGGAGCAGCTCACTGCTGTCAATGCCAAGCTGATCGAGTATGACTAATCCCCCAATGAGCAGCAGGATCAGTCCGAGAAGCACTTTTCCAGACCGTTCGCTCATTAACTGCTTACCCTCCCATCGACTTTGTTTGGGTGTCACCCTTATGGCTTTATTGTAGACGGCTGACAGGTCTCGTCATAACGGGCGGGCGGTTGGTTTTTCCCTCCGACCCGGGGCGGAGGCACCTTCCTTCCGCAATCGGACAAGCACCCTGGCGAGATGTGGTGAACCATGCGCTGACGTGATCTGACACGAATCGTTTCCTGCTTGAGGGTGCAAATTGTGACAAAATTATGAACTCCACCAAAAAAAGACAGGAAAAATCGGACAAGTGTTGAATTGTGCTGAGGTGCGTGTAAAAAACATCGAATTTAGCCGAATTCCGCGGTGCGGAAACGGGGGACCCACGTTTTTCGGGGTGAATGGCAGCCGCCTGCCGGCCGCCTAGGGCATTCCTTTCGACCGAACCCATCAGCTAACCTCGTAGGCTTAGGAAAGGAGCAGTTTCTTTTGCGCAAAACGGTGGTTACTCTCTTCATCGCCGGGATGCTTGCAATAGGAGCAGGCGCTGCACACGCCCAGGAGGAAAAAACCCTGATGGGTGTTGTCAACAGCCTGTATGGTGTTCCTTACAAGTCGTCCGGCACAACCAAAAACGGATTTGACTGCTCCGGCTTTACGCGCTATGTGTTTCATGCGCTGGGTGTAGATCTGCCTCATTCGTCGTCTGCCCAATTCAAGTTGGGAGTACCGGTGTCCCGCAACGATCTCCAGCCCGGTGACCTGGTCTTTTTCAACACCAACGGGCACAGCGTTTCACACGTGGGCATCTACATCGGAAATGGCTTGTTTGTACACTCGGAGAGCGGCAGAGGAGTCGTCAACACGAAGCTGAACGATCCGTATTACTGGAGCAAGCGCTTTGTGGGTGCCAAGCGGATTGCGCTGCCTGCCATTGCCGAAGCTCCGCAGAATCCACAGAAAAAGAAACCTGTACAAGCAGCATCGCTGCCCGAGGCCACACAGCCGTCGCAGCAGCAAGAACAATCGACGCAACAACAGCAGAATTCACAACAACAACAACAACAACAACAACAACAACAACAACCGAATCCACAACAACAGCAGACTTCAGCACAACAGCAGTAACCGACGCACATTGAGCCAGGGACGACAGGTCTCTGGCTTTTTCTGGCTACATTTAGCACCTGGTGTCAAGAGGTAGTAACATCCATCTTTTCTACGCTGACGCGGCTTGTCCGTGCGGGTGCCAGGAATCTGTCCCCCGCATCAGGACGAACCGTGATATTATGATGAAAGAAACAGGACCAGAACACATCTGGTGACTGGGGGAGAGTTCCGGTGAAAGACCATGTTTTGATAGTGGACGACAATGAGGAAATTCTCGAAATGCTGGAAGATATTTTGGGAAGCGAAGGATACGATGTGTCCACGGCAGTAAACGGTGAGCAGGCGTTGGAGCTGTTGAACGCAGGCACCAAGCCCAATCTGATTCTGCTTGACATCATGATGCCCGGCATGAGCGGCTATGAGCTCTGCTCGCAGATTCGCCGCGAGTGGGAACTGCCCATCCTTTTTCTCAGTGCCAAGGGCAAGGCGGTAGACAAGGTGGTCGGCTTTGAGATCGGAGCCGACGACTACATCACCAAGCCGTTTGACACGGAGGAATTGCTTGCCCGCATCCGCGCCCACCTGCGCCGCTACGAACGCATTCGCCGTTACAGTGAGGAGGCGGCAGAGAAAGAGAGAGCAGCATCCTCCATTACTGTCCTGAAGTTCAAGGGGCTGGAAATTCACAAGGAAACGTACTCCGTTTACGTCAACGACCAAAAAGTTGATCTGTCCACCAAGGAGTTTCAACTGCTTACCTTTCTGGCCGAAAACGCGGGCATCGTCTTTACGCGGGAGCAGATTTACGACCGCGTCTGGGGCTACGGATACGGCTCGCTCAATACGGTTACCGTGCACATCAAGAACCTGCGCGAAAAACTGGAGAAGGATCGCCAGTTCATCAAAACGCAATGGGGGACGGGGTACGTGTTCATCGGGGAGAAAGTGTAGATGAGCATCCGAAAGAAGCTGTTCCTCTCGTTTATCGGCTTGATCACACTCAACCTGCTTTTGTTCAAGTTCGTTTTTGAGGACATCATCGTCGAGCAGTTGAAGACGGACCGGCACAACCAGTACCGGTATGAAAAGGAAACGGCGGAAAAGGTGCGGGTCAATCAGTTGTTGAACTCCAGCGTGTTCAAGGACCCGTCCGAGCGGCGGGAGCTGGAGACACAGCTTCCGGAAGACCTGATGTACAAAATGGTCGTCACGGATGCGGACGGCAACGCCATTTACATCAAGACATCTCAGGCTTACAACCTGAAAAACCCGCATACAGCCAATCCCGCCGCCCAGGAGAAAAGCGATCTGAAAGTGGTGGCGGAATACCACTTTCAGCACGAACCCCCGCGTCAGGGACATACCATCATCTACTTTTACACGGATGAATCGGACATTCTCGCCACCAAAGGCGTCTCGATGATGCTGTGGTTCATCTACGGCAGCATCGCGCTGGTCGGCCTCATTCTGCTCACCTTCTTTGTCCGTTGGATCTTGCGGCCGGTCAGCGAACTGTCCCGCGTGACCCAGGAAATCCGTGAAGGCAAGCGCTACGTCTCGTTTAGCTACCGCTCGCAGGACGAGTTTGGCCAGCTGTTCGACTACTTTTCCGACATGGTAAACGAGCTTCGCGAGGCCGAAGACCGACAGTCCGAACTGATCTCGGCCATCGCCCACGACTTTCGCACGCCGCTGACGACCATCAAGGGCTATGCCTCCTACATCGGCTCGGGACGCGTCACCGATGTCAAGCGCATTCAAAAACAGATGCGCAAGATCGAGGAAAAAACGGCTGATCTGGAAAAGCTGCTGGACGAGCTGCAGGATTTTAGCCAGCAAAGCTTGGAGATCAAGCTGAACATCAGCCGCATCCACGTAAAAAGTTTTGTCAAAGGCGTCATCGAAGACTACCTGGTGCGCATCAAGGAGGCGGGGCTGTCGTTTCAGTGGAAGCTGCGCGTCTCCAACGAACTGCACATCGAGGCGGACGAGGCCAAACTGCGCCGCGTGCTGGAAAACCTGCTGAACAACGCCATCTACTACAACAAGCCAAATGGGTCCATCCTGCTTACCTGCGATCAGCGGGACGGGCACGTGCTCTTTTCCGTGATCGACAAGGGAGAGGGCATCGCGCCGGAGGACCTGCCCAAGGTGTTCACCAAATTTTACCGCGCAGAAAAATCACGCAACCGGAACAACGGCGGCACCGGCCTGGGTCTGCCCATCTGTCAGAGCATCGTCCAGCGCCACGGCGGCGTGATCACCGCAAGCAGCGAGCTGGGCGTGGGCAGCTGCTTTTCCTTTACGATCCCGTTTTTTCAACCATAATTTATTTCAATTTATTGATGGTTAATATTCACTTTATTTTTATCTGATACAGTATCTCTTGTAAGCAAGCATGTTGCTTTCCGTGATAAATAACCCCCATTTTTGGTATCTGACATCAAGCGGTCATGCTCGGTGGAAAGATGCCTCTTTTTTTATCCCCCTTTATTTCCGCACCTCCAGCCGCATCTTCAACCCGTTTTTCGGACGCAAGGTAACCAGCGGCTCCGGCTCCACCCGCTGTCCCGGTTCGGCCAGCCGCAGGCGGAAGCGCTGGGCGATCGTGGCCAGCAGCAGCGCCGCCTCCATCAGCGCAAAGTTGTTGCCGATGCAGATGCGCGGCCCGCCGCCAAACGGAAAGTAGGCGAATGCGGGAATTCGCTTCAGCAAATCGCCGCCGAACCGTTCCGGGATGAATTGGTCCGGGTTGTCGAAATAGCGGCTGCTGCGGTGCATCACATACTGACTCATCATCAGCGTCTCACCCGGACGGTACACGTGCCCTCCGATCTCCACTTCGTCCACCACTTCCCGGTTAATCACCCAGGCCGCGGGATAAAGCCGCAGGGTTTCGCTGATGATCTGATTGGTATAGACAAGCCGCGGGACATCCTCTGCCGTCGGCAGCCGTCCGCCCAGCACCTCGTCCAGTTCTGTCCACAGCTTTCGTTCCGCTTCGGGATGGGTGGCCAGCAGGTACCAGATCCACGACATGGTGTTGGCGGTCGTCTCGTGGCCGGCGACAAAAATGGTCATCACCTCGTCACGTACCTGCTCGTCTGTCATGCCCTGCCCGTCCTCTTCGTCACGCGCGGCCAGCAGCATGGCCAACAGGTCGTTCCGTCCTTCCCCGCCATTCCTCCGCCGTTCCTCGATGATCTCGTATATGGTTTTGTCCAGCGTCTTCGCCGCCTCCTGAAACTTCTGGTTTTGCGGCGTCGGCACGCCGAGCGGAATGTCGATTATCGCCGAAGCCTTGTTCGACACGTACTGCAGCCCGATTTCGATGGCGCGGCCGATCTTCTCGACACCTTCCGTCAACCCTTTGCCGAACATCGTCTCGGTGATAATCGCCAGCGTTACTTTCATCATGTCTTGGTGCACGTCACGGATATCGCCGTCTTTCCACCGGTCCATCATGGCGAGCCCCTGACGGACCATCACGTCGGCGTAAGCGGCGATCCGCTCCCGGCGAAAAGCAGGCTGCATCAGCCGGCGCTGCCGCATGTGCTTTTGTCCCTCGCTGGTGAGAATGCCGTCTCCCACCACTGCACGCGCCACCTGCAGTCCTTTGGCCTTGCGAAAGTGGGCCTGTTTGGTGACCAGCACTTCCTTGATGTGTTCGGGATTGGTCAAGAGATACATGTGCCGGCTGGGACCAAAACGAAAATGGACGACATCGCCGTGCTGTTCCGCAGCCCTCTGCAAAAAGCCGAGTGGATCGCGGCGAAAGGCGAGCAAATGGCCGGATATGGGCAGCCCTTTGGGGGCGGGAATCGTTGTCAGGTTCATCGCAGACATCCTTTCCCAGTATCAGTGCTCGTCTCTAGTATCCATCCGGCCCGGCACCTTATACCACAAACGCCCTTGGGCAGCGTCAAAAAAACAAACCGCCTGAATTATCAGGCGGTCTCTCTTCTGTTTACGAAAGGGTCGGCTTGTCCACCTGCACCAGCCGGTTGGACACCAGCCGCTCGCGCACCTTGATGCCGATCCAGGCGGCCAGCACGGCCTTGATGACTCCCACCAGCAAAAAGGAAACGCCGCCGCTCATGATCGCGGCGCTCCACGGAATGTCCAGCACGTACTTGAGCTGAATCACGCCGCAAACCAGTGTCACAACCATGCCGACGTGGTTGGCCACCAGCGCCCAGCCAATGGAGAATCGGGTTTTCTCCAGGATCAGGCCGGTAATGTAGGCAGTCAGAATGAAACCGAAAATGTATCCACCGGATTTGCCGGCCAGCACCTGGAGTCCGCCGCTCGCCCCCGAGAAAACCGGCAGACCGACCGCGCCCAGCAGCACGTAAATGATCATCGCCAGCGTGCCGTACCGACTGCCGAGAATGGTGGCGGCCAAACCGACCGCCAGTGTCTGTCCGGTAATCGGAATCAGCGGCAGGGGAATTGTGATTTGCGAAAAAACGGCCGTCACAGCGGCAAACACAGCAGATAAGAGCATCCATCTCAATCGTTCGTTTCTCATGGTAACCTCCCGTTTTTGTCAACCAAAACATAAGATGAGTTAACACTTTAATCATAATGCCTGTCCGAACAAATGTAAATGGCAAAACGGGAGGTATTGAGGCACGCCGAATCGTCAGGCAGACAGGCGGGAGACTCGCGCTTTCCATTCCCGATCGTTTCGGCTATGCGCGGCGGTCGCAGTACGCCTGGAGGTGAATCAGCGAATCGACCGTGTGATCGATCAGGCGGCGCAAGTCCTCTATGTTGCCCTCGTCGATCTTGCGGTGAAAATCGAGCGTGATCTGATTGGCAAAGCGCTGCGGCGGCCACTCCTGCCGATGCTCGTCTAAACGCGCCTTGACCGTCTGCGTGATGTGCGGCCGGTGTCCCCACACCTCGTTGAGAATCGCGGTGATCGCTTCTGTCTCCCGCGGCACGTCGCTGATCTCCAGGAAATAATGGATGCAGATCGTGCAGCCCACATGCTCTGTCAGCGGCTTGTCCAGCTGCTCCGCCGCAATGTCTGCCAGCGAGGTGCGCAGCTGGATCTGCGCCGTCACCGCCGTGTCACCATCAGCCTTACCTGCCTGACGGAATTCAATCTGAAACAGCCGCTCAAATGTAGCCAGGTCCATCACGTCGGAGCGGCCCGTGATGATGATGGCTCCCTCGAAATCCCGATCGTACACCACTCCTTCCAGCACGACCCGGATATTGTCGAACACCAGCGGATGAAACACCTCCGCTCCTCCTTTCCATCCGAATGGCACACGCTACTAGGATGCCCGTCTTTTTTCCGTTTGGCAAGAACGACTTATACTCCATTATCTATACACAATCCATAAACTGGTATAGTATTAAATCAACATCCAGTTATCTGACTGCCTGTCTGCCAACACCACATATTCTGACGAGGAGGTTTTTCATGACCGCTGCTGATCGCATGCTTGATCGCTACGCCGAATTGGCTGTGAAAATCGGCGTCAATGTCCAGCCGGGGCAAACCCTTGTCATCAACGCCCCCCTCTGCACGGCCGAACTGGTCCGCAAGATTGCCAAAACAGCTTACCTGACCGGAGCCAAACACGTGTATACCGAATGGACGGACGATGAACTAACCCGGCTCCAGTACGATCTCGCCCCGTATGAAGCGCTGACGGAATACCCGATGTGGAGAGCAAAAGCGTACGAGGAGCTGGCCGAGAACGGGGCTGTGTTTCTTTTTATCATCGCGACCGACCCCGATCTGCTCAAGGGAGTCAATCCGGAGCGGATCGCCGCTGCCGACAAAGCGATGAGAACTGCCATGTACACGTTTCGCAACTACACGATGAACAACAGCGTCAGCTGGTCGGTGATCGCAGCTCCCTCTCCTGCATGGGCCGCAAAAGTCTTCCCGAACCTGCCCGAAAGCGAGCAGGTGAGCGCCCTGTGGAATGCCATCTTCCGCGCCACCCGGACAGACGTGGACGACCCGGTGACAGCCTGGCGGAACCATCAAGCAGCACTGAACGAAAAGGTGACCTACTTGAACGGCAAGCAGTACCGCTGCCTTCACTTTAAAGCGCCCGGCACCGACCTGTCGGTCCAACTGCCGCCCGGTCACCGCTGGCAAGGAGGAGCCAGTGTGACCGCAAACGGCGTACCGTTTACAGCCAACATCCCGACGGAAGAAGTCTACACCGCTCCGTTGAAAGACGGGGTGAACGGCGTCGTTTCCAGCACGATGCCGTTGAGCCACAACGGCAATCTGATCGAGAACTTTACACTCCGTTTCGAGCGGGGACGCATCGTGGAAGTGACGGCAGAGACGGGCTTTGACGTATTGCAGAAGCTGATCGAGACGGATGAAGGCTCCCGCTACCTGGGAGAAGTGGCCCTGGTGCCGCATCAATCGCCCATCTCCCAGTCCAACCTGATTTTTTACAACACGCTGATCGACGAAAATGCCTCCAACCATTTGGCGATCGGGAATGCCTATCCGGTCTGCCTGGAGGGCGGAGACAACCTCTCCCCCGAGGAAATGGAGCAGCGCGGTCTCAACACCAGCCTCATGCACGTCGATTTCATGATCGGTTCGGCGGAAATGGACATCGACGGGGAACTGGCCGACGGCACACGCGAGCCCATCTTCCGAAACGGAAACTGGGCGTTCTAAACAACATCCTTCCTGCTTCCGGGCCGACGTCGGTCCGGGAGCAGACAAAAAAAAAAAAAAAAAAGCCGCCCGGCTGCGGCTGTCTCCCTGCACTTCTCCGCTTGCGCGAAAGACTGATACGGGAACGGCTGCCCTGGCGGCTCTCCTCTCTTAAACGGATGGATGCTTACCGCTTGTTGTAATGGCGCAGGTAGGCATCCTTCGCTATTTTTTCCTGGCAGTCAAAGCACTCGGTCATGTAGGATTCAGCCTGCTCTGTCATCGCTTGGCCGCACACGGTGCAACATTTGGCTTCCAGATTGCGGAAAAAGGTGGCGATCGGCGTCATGATTATAACCTCCCGACGTGTTCGTTGAGGTTATTGTATTATAACAGGGGTTGTTTTATAAAACGTTGTTATAAAACATTACGGCGCATTTTCGCTCGCTTGCTTCTGTTTTCTGTCCGTTTCTCCTGCTTTCGCTGTATTAATACTTTTTTGATTTTTCCGCGCTGTTTTACAACACAAGCGCACCCTGGACATGTTTTGATCAGATCAGCAGGTTAAACAGTGTCGGGTCCTTGGTTACCTCCACGTAGCGAATGCCATGCTTATTCATCCGGTCCACCAACGGCTGATAGTCCTCTCTGCACTTCAGCTCGATTCCGACAAGTGCCGGCCCGTTATCCTTGTTGTTCTTTTTCGTGTACTCGAAACGGACGATGTCATCGTGCGGCCCCAGCACTTTGTCGATAAACTCGCGCAGCGCTCCGGCCCGCTGCGGAAAATTGATGATGAAGTAATGTTTCAAGCCTTCATACAGCAGGGAACGCTCCTTGATTTCCTGCATCCGGTCGATGTCGTTGTTGCCCCCGCTGATGACGCAGACGACGTTTTTCCCTGCAATCTGCTCGCGGCAGGCGTCAAGCGCGGCAATCGGCAGGGCCCCGGCCGGTTCGACGACGATGGCGTTCTCGTTGTACAGTTCCAAAATCGTGGTGCATACTTTTCCTTCCGGCACCAGCACGATGTCGTCCACGATCTCTTTGCAGATTTCGCGGGTGAGCTGTCCCACCTGTTTGACCGCCGCCCCGTCCACGAACTTGTCGATCTCCTCCAGCGTGACGACGTCTCCCCTGGCCAGCGCCTCCGTCATCGAGGGAGCGCCGGCCGGTTCCACCCCGATTATGCGGGTGGACGGACTGACTCCCTTCACGTACGTGCCGACGCCCGCAGCCAGTCCCCCGCCGCCGATGCTCACAAACAGGTAATCGATCGGCTCCGCCATATCGTTCATGATTTCCGCTCCGACCGTGCCCTGTCCGGCAATCACCAGCGGATCGTCAAACGGATGGACGAACGTCATGTTCTGTTCCAGACAGTAGGCCATCGCCTCCGCAAACGAATCGTCAAACGTGTCGCCGACCAGCACTACGTCGACATACTCACCTCCGAACAGCTTGACCTGCGACACTTTCTGCCGCGGCGTCGTAGCCGGCATGAAAATATGGCCGCGAATCTGCAGCAGCCGGCAGGAGTAGGCCACGCCCTGCGCGTGGTTTCCGGCGCTGGCGCAGACCACTCCCCTTTGCCGCTCTTCATCCGAAAGGTGGCGGATCAGGTTGTAGGCGCCGCGAATTTTGAACGAGCGCACTACCTGCAAATCTTCCCGCTTCAAGTAGACGTTGCAGCCATACCGCTCGGACAGGAGCTTGTTTCGCTGCAGCGGCGTTTTCTCGATTACGTCTTTGAGCAAATGGTTGGCGACGATGATGTCTTCCATGTTGACAGCAGGCATGTGTTTTTAGCTCCTCCCCCTGATGGTGATATCGGCAGCGCGGAACATGCAAAAAGCCCCCGCCTCCAGCCTTCGGCGCATCGCGCACGACTGGCTGAGGCGAGGGCATCGCGGTACCACTCAGCTTCTCTGCTTTCCTCGCGAAAAACAGACTCGGCGAGTTCCCCTGAGCAGAACTCCCGCCCGGTAACGGGGGCGTGACCGTTGCCCTGTACTCAAATCGGCGATCCCGTTCTTTCCAAGGCACAGCTCCAAGGTGATATTCAAAACAGGCCAGCGGCTGTCCTTTCAGCACGAGGGACAGCTCTCTGTGCGCCGCTTCTGTTTTTACTCGTCCTTTTCCGCGCTGTTCAACCAAAAAGAACTATTTAAATTAGTAAGAAATTATAGTCATTTTGCCATGCATTGTCAATGCTTTGCCACTTCCCCCGCCAAATAAAAAAGCGGGGTCCGCCGTCCCCACTTGGTTTTGCTAAGATAGTTACACCGCTTCGTAGATCGCTTCGTAGCGCTTGCCGATCTCCTCATCGCTCATGCCGGCGTCGCGCAGACGCTTGATCAGCGCAGTAGCCCAGATTTCCGAGCGCTGTGCCATCTTGGCGTACTTTTTCGCCTCTTTTTCCCTGCGCTTGGCGCGATCCTCGCCGTTGGACTTCAGGTTGTCGAGGATGAACAGCATGTGCAGCGTCTCGTCCTCGTTCAAACTGGTCCAGTTGTCGTTCAGAAACGCAACCACTTTCTTATAGTATCCGTCAAACTCTTCAAAGGAAATCTCCGTATCCATGTTCAGATATTCCTTCATTTTGTCAAACAGCTCTTGCATCTTTCGTCACAACTCCCTCGTTTTTTTCTGCCCTATTATAGCAAAAAACGGGACAAGGGAGAAAGCCGCATCATGGTCAGATTGGCGGCGCTGTCCCTTCGGATTGTGATGACAAAAACGGGACGGAAAAATTCTGCCGGAAAAGCAGGTGTGGAGCGAATTCATTTTGGCACAGGTCCAGGCAGCGGTATAATGAAGGGACAACCACCTGTGAAGGAGATCGGCACGCATGAACAAATCGTCGCAAAAGGAAGCCGCCATTCGCATCGGCCAGCAGATGACCCTGACGATCAAAAGTCTCGGCATCAACGGCGAAGGCATCGGCTATTACAAACGAAAAATCGTCTTTGTGGATAAGGCCTTGCCCGGGGAGGTGGTGCACGCCGAAGTGACGGACGTCAAGGAAACGTACGCCATCGCCAAACTGGTGCGCGTGGTGGAGCGCTCCCCTGCGCGGGTCGAGCCGCCCTGTCCGGTCTATGAGGAATGCGGCGGCTGCAGCCTGCAGCACATGGATTACCAGGCCCAATTGGCCAGCAAGCGGGAGCTGGTGATCGAATCGCTGCGCAAGTACGCCCGGCTGGAGAATCCGCCGGTGGCGGAGACGATCGGCATGGACAACCCCTGGGGCTACCGCAACAAGGCGCAGTTTCAGGTAGGACGGCAGAACGGCCGGCTGGTGGCCGGCCTGTACCAGACCGGCAGCCACCGCCTCGTTGACCTGGAGGAATGCCGCGTGCAGCACGAGGCGACGAACGAGATCGTCCGCACGGCGCGGCAGATCATGGAGGAGCTGGGCATTCCCGCGTACGATGAACGAAAACGGACCGGTGTCATCCGCACCATCGTCGCCCGCGTGGCCTTTGCCACAGGCGAGACGCAGCTCACGCTGGTGACGGCGACCGAGGAGTTTCCGCGCGTCAAGGAACTGATCCTGGAACTGCGCACCCGTCTGCCCGGCCTGGTCAGCATCGTGCAGAACGTCAATCGAAAAAAGACGTCGCTGATCTTCGGCGACTCCACCCGCCAGCTCTGGGGAAAACCGTCGATCGCGGAGCAGTTGGGGGAGCTGTCGTTTGACCTGTCGGCCCGCGCCTTTTTCCAGCTGAACCCGGAGCAGACGCGCAAGCTGTACGAGGAAGTGAAAAAAGCCGCCGGGCTGACCGGCAGCGAACTGGTGCTGGACCTCTACTGCGGCACGGGGACAATCGCCCTCTGGCTGGCGCCGTACGCCCGGGAAGTCCGGGGCATCGAATTGATTCCCGCTGCAGTCGAGGATGCCCGCCGCAACGCCGAGAAAAACGGGGCCGCCAACGCCACCTTCCACGTCGGCCGCGCCGAGGTGCTGATGCCGAAGTGGGCCAAGCAGGGCGTAAAACCGGACGTGGTCGTGGTTGACCCGCCCCGCACCGGACTGGACGACGCCCTGATCCGCTCCCTCCTGGAGGTGCAGCCGCAGCGGATCGTCTACGTCTCCTGCAATCCGTCCACTCTGGGCAAAGACGTGGCGAAGCTGCTGGCCCGCTACGAACTTGTCAGCGTCCAGCCGTTGGATATGTTTCCGCATACGAGTCATGTGGAGAGTGTGGTGTTGCTTACTTTGAGAGGGGCAAAAGAGTAAGTCCGTTGTTTTTCTGACACCCCTGAAACCAAGGGGCTGTTTGCCCTCTGCCCGCGTCGCGTTTTGGTGCGGACGCGATCCGCTTCTTTGCTGGTCGTCAAGAGAGCGAGCGGTCCCTACCACCCATGCGCCATGGACTTTGTCTGCACACGGAGACACGGAATTGCTGTTCCGTGTCTTTTTGCTGTAATTACAACGTTTTATATTAAATAACGGTTGCATGGAGTTCCCCGTTTGCTGATTGGGCGTATCGAGGGATTCGTCCCGCTTCGACAAAACCGATCGACGTATAGAGGTAATTGGACCGATCTCCTTCCCGCGTGTCGAGCACCAAAAGCGATAGCGGCCTTCCTGTTTTGCCCGCTCTTCCGCTTTTTGCATGAGCGAGCGGTTGCTATACTCTGGCAGCCCATATTTCGATTTCAATTTTAATTTCAGGCAAGCCCAGTGCAGAAATATAGCCAACGGTCATCGCAGGATAGTCATTTCCGAATAACTTGTCCCACTCGGCGTAGAAGAAATCCCAATCAAGTTTTTCCGTGGCCCAGATATTCACTTTAATGATATGTTCGCTTGTCAAGTTTTCCGATTCCAGAATTGCCTTGATATTGGCGAATGTATGAACCACCTGCTCATTCAAAGCCGCTGGTATCTCCCCTTGAGGGGTTACGCCAATTTGTCCTGATGCCACAAACAGCTCGGCACCTCTCGGGATTTTGGTGATGTGCGTGTACTTCCCAACTGGCGCCGGGACAGTTGCGGGATTGGTTCTGGTAATTTTTCCGCTCATTACAGCAACACCTCGTCATGTTGGATTGTTTACCGTGATGACACGCATGTTCGCGATCTCTATTTTGAGTGCGGACACTCCCTTTCTCTTAAAAAGTAAGTTTTCTACAGTATACATAAATCATGGGGTATAATAAACAATCATCTGCCAAAAAATGCTATATTTTCAAACCTTACACCGCTGTCGGCATTCATGGAAAGACGGCAATGAAAAAAGAAAGGAGTGGTACTGTGCATGAAAAAAAGAAAACCCGCCTGGTATAAATGGGCGGCTTTCACGGTTTGTGCCGTATTGTTAGCGGGCATTAGTCTTTTGGCTCCCAAACCAGGCAGTGAACAGCCCCGTACAGGCGCCATTTTGGATGTCGTTTATCCCAAGGCTTATGCCTTTGACGACCATGACACATGGAGTGAGGTTCGCGAGCAAAATCCTGTTGCGGATGATTTTATTGAGGCCATCAACGAATTCTCGTATAAGACTAGCCCCCATATCCTGAATAACGGCGGCAAAAACGTAAATTACTCCCCCCTCTCGCTCTACTTTGCGCTGTCGCTTGCCGCATCCGGTGCTAAGAACGAGACACAGGCACAATTGCTTCATGTATTGGGTGTTTCCGATCCGGCATTTCTTTTGGAACAGTCAGGAAATTTATACCGCACGCTTTACAGGGACAATGACATTGGCAAGCTGAAAATCGCCAATTCCATCTGGATGAATCAAGAGCACGATGGGAACCCGGTTCAATTCAAACATGACTTTGTAAAACACGCAGCAGAACATTTCTATGCAAGTTCCCACATTGTCGACTTTGCCAAGGAAGAAGCCGGAAAAGCGATGGCTGCCTGGATATCAGCCAATACGAACGGTACACTGTCTCCCAGGCTGGAAACGAGTGCGGATCAAATCCTGTCAATCCTGAATACCGTATACTTCTATGACGAATGGGTTGATCAATTTGATAATGAGAAAACAGCCGTGGATGTGTTCCACCTCGCAGATGGTCATGATGTACACGTCGAGTTTATGAATCAGACGTTTGGGACCGGAAGCTATGCAAAAGGAAAGGGGTTTACTCGCGCCGGCCTGGGGCTCAAAAATGGGGGACAAATGGTATTTATCCTGCCGGATCGCGGGGTATCCCCTTACGAGCTGCTTTCATCCCCCGAGCAAATGCGGAATGCGTTTGAAGAAGGCGAGGACAGCCATGGGCAAATCGTCTGGAAAATCCCCAAATTCAGCTTTCAGTCAAACCTTGACCTGGCCAACGTTCTCAAAAAACTTGGCGTGATTTCAGCCTTCACACCCAGGGCAGACTTTAGCGGTATTACCGATTACACAGCATTTTTTTCCAGAGTCCTTCAAGGAACACATATCGCGATTGACGAAAACGGCGTGGAAGCGTCCGCCTATACGCTGATCGCCTATGCCGGTTCCAGGCCGCCGGAAAGCCGGGCAGAAATGATTCTTGACCGGCCCTTTATCTACGGGATTACGGCGCCAAACGGCAGCCTGCTGTTTGTGGGGATATGCGAAAATCCTGCTGAATAACAGCGATTCATTTGCTCCTTTCGAGCTGCGTGGAACGTGTGGCACTGTATGGATTTGTCTGTTTGAAGCCAGATTGTTAAGATAGTACCAACGTCATAATCAGGAGGCTGCCAGATGTTGAACATCATTATTACGAGTGTATTGGTTGACGATCAAGAGAAGGCATTGAGGTTTTATACAGAAACACTGGGGTTTGTCAAAAAGCAGGACGTTCCCATGGGGAAATTCAGGTGGATCACGCTTGTTTCTCCCGATCAGCAAGACGGTACCGAGCTGTTGCTCGAGCCAAATGACCATCCTGCCGCCAAAGCGTATCAGCAGAAGATCTATGCCGATGGCATCCCCGCAACCATGTTTGGCGTTGCAGATATTCAGAAAGAATACAATCGATTGGTGGAACAGGGCGTGAAGTTTACGAAGGAGCCGACCAAAGTCGGTGACGTCACAATCGCCGTCTTCGACGATACATGCGGCAACCTTATTCAACTGGTACAGAAGTAACTGTGTTAAACGAACGGGCCGCACCATCGCTGGAGTGGCTTTCACTAGACCCTGTGTTTTACCAACTACCAGATGAAAGTCGCGATCGTCGGTGATTTCAGCAACTACCAAAGCAACAGCCTGAACGCCTTCATGTACGAATCCAATCAGGGAAATATGGTCTTATTCAAGGAGACCGAATCCGACGCCCTAGAGGCACTTCACCAGATATCAGCGTGAAAGCCAAAAAGTGGGAGAAAGAATATATTGAAGTGGAAAAAGCCGGTTTGAAAGTGAATGTGAAACAGAATGCAGAACCACGAACGGGAGCATGTGCAACACAGGCTCCCATTTTTTCGTGTAAAGCAGGGGGGCCCGCATGGCCAGACGCAAAAAAAGGGCCTAATAGCCCCTTTTTTGCGTCTCATGATTCACCGGCCGTGTCAGCGCAGCTTGGCCGGGTCCACCTCCGGCACAAGACCTTCCGCCGCTGCCCGCGTGAGCAGAGCGGTGACCGCCTCATACCCTTCTTCGCCCAGGTCGGCGGTAAACTCGTTTACGTACAGGTTGATGTGCGCTTTCGCCACATCGGGGTCCATCTCTTGCGCGTGGTGCAGCACGTACTCACGCGACGCTTCCGGGTGAGCCCATGCGTATTCGACTGACGCGCGGATCCAGCCGGCGATGGCCTTTTGATCGAGCGAACGGCGAGCGATGATCGCCCCCAGCGGAATCGGCAGGCCGGTATCTTCTTCCCACCAGCTTCCCATGTCGGCCAATAGGCTGAGTCCGTACGAGGGGTACGTAAAACGCGCCTCGTGGATGACCAATCCGGCGTCGATCAAGCCGTCACGCACCGCCGGCATGATTTCGTGAAAGGGCATCACTACGATCTCGCCAACACCTCCCGGCACGTTGCGGGCGGCCCACAGGCGGAACAGGAGGTAGGCGGTTGAGCGTTCGCTGGGGACCGCCACGCGACGACCGGACAGCACCCCCGGATCGTTGCTGCCAGTCTTGGTCAGCACCA
Organism: Brevibacillus sp. MCWH; assembly: GCF_013096935.1. Lineage (NCBI taxonomy): Bacteria > Bacillati > Bacillota > Bacilli > Caryophanales > Paenibacillaceae > Brevibacillus > Brevibacillus sp. MCWH. The sequence goes on from NZ_SDLF01000005.1 coordinate 63,348, forward strand.
GCGGTCCGCACCCCCGGCCCAACGCCCCTCCGCACGGGAGCAGCGCGTACTCGTTGAGCACCCACGGCAGGGCTGCATACGAAATCTTGAGTACGTCCGGCCCGTTGGGTGCCGCTGCCAGGCCGTTGGTAATGTCGATGTCGGCGTATGTGACATCCAGCTTGGGTGCGCCGGGGATCAGGCCGTGCACCCAGGCGTGGAATACAAACGTGTCGTTGGGACAAGGCGAAAAGGCAATTCTCATCGTAGCACCTCCAGGAATACTGAGCTTGCTGCCTCCAATGCGTTCAGCGCCTCCGCGATGCGCCAGGAGGCACGGTCACGCGGTCCGACCGGGTTGGAAATGGCACGGACCTCCAGGACGGGGAGGCCGCATTGACGGGCGGCAACAGCCACGCCATAGCCCTCCATCGCTTCAGCAGCCGCCCCGGGCACACGCACGCCCAATGTACGAGCGGTCTCAGCGGTGCCTGTCACAGTCGTTACCGTCAGGACGGGGCCGGTGCTGACGGGCAGCCCCGCCTCGCGCAGCGCCTCGGTCACACGGGCCGCCCACTCAGCGGGGACCTGGATGCGGGCAGAACCGAATCCCAGCTCGTCCACGCTCAAGAAGCCGTCCGGAGTCTCCGCCCCCAGGTCTGCGGCGATAATCTCGTTCGCCACCACCAGGGAGCCCACTTCCGCCCGTCCCGTAAAACCGCCGCCGATGCCGGCAGACACGACCAGGTCGTACGGGCCAACAGCCAGGGCCCGCGCCGTACTGGCTGCCGCTGCCGCCGCGCCGACGCCCCCTGCCAGCACGTCAAAGCGGCGGTCGCCGCGCAGTCCGCGCAAGACCACGTCTCTCTCTGCCGGAACAGCGGTCATCACGAGCACGCGCATGTCCGCTTTCCGCCGTTCGTGACCGATACCTTCGAGCGATCCCGTTTGCGGGTCCATCTTCATCTCTCTGATCTCTCCTCATTCATGATGCGTATATCCTTCCAACCTTCATGCACGTTCACACTCTTCCTCAACGTTATCGCTATCTCGTCTTCCTGTAAAGTTGTTTGCCAAAAACGATGTGCTCGGCCAGCGGTACGATCAACGCCATCAAGTCTTCCGTGAAACATGTGCCGAACCAGGAAACGATCACCATAGGACACAAGACCCATCTTTGCCGTTTTTTGCAGTCCGAAAGCAACGAATGTCTCTCTCAAACGTCTACTAGATTGGTAGATTTCTTCCGCCTACACGGCAGATCTTGTACGGGAACATTTTTCACGCAATAAGGAGGATTGTGAATTGAAACGATACCGCTTGCTGATGAGTCTGCTCCTCCTGCTGTTTGGGCTGCAGCCGATCGCAACGGCAGCTCAGCCGCAGACGAGCACAGGGGTGACCGCCAATGCTGCCGTCGGCCAATCGATTCCCCCGACAGTCCCGCCGGACATCGTCAATGGAACGGCTCCGCAACCTGTCATCAATCCGAACGCCGGTGCCGAGGGGAGCAGCACCCCTGTGAACCAGTCCCAGCAGGAGATGCGCGCCGCATGGGTGAGCACGGTGTACAACATCGACTGGCCGTCGAAACAGGGCCTGAGCATCGACGCGCAAAAACAGGAGTACATACGCTTGCTGGACGAGCTGAAAGCGACCGGCATGAACGCCATCATCGTCCAGGTGAGAGCGGAATCGGACGCCATCTACCCTTCCGCTCTCGTTCCCTGGTCCAAATGGCTGACCGGCACGCAGGGAAAACACCCGGGCTATGATCCGCTCGCCTTCATGATCGAAGAAACGCATAAGCGCGGCATGGCGTTTCACGCCTGGTTCAACCCGTTCCGGGCCAGCACGAACAAAGATCCGGGAAAACTGGCGGCAAATCACCCCGCCAGACTGCATCCGAATTGGGTCGTGCCTCACAATAACCAACTGATCTTCAACCCGGGCATTCCGGAAGTGAGGCAGCACGTGATCGCCACCATTCTGGAAGTGGTGAACAAGTACGATGTTGACGGCGTGCACCTGGACGATTATTTTTATCCGTACGGGCAGGAAGCGTTTAAGGACGATGCGACGTATGCCGCCTACAATCAAGGGAGATTTGCCAATAAAGGCGATTGGCGCCGCGACAACATCAACACCTTCGTCCGCGACCTGTACCAGTCGATTAAACGCGTAAAGCCGCAGGTGGAGTTCGGGATTAGCCCGTTCGGCATCTGGCGCAACGCGAAGGACGACCCCACCGGTTCGGACACGAACGGCCAAAGCTCCTACGACAACCTGTACGCCGACGTCCGCACGTGGATTCGCAGCGGCTGGCTCGATTACGTAGCGCCTCAGCTCTACTGGAGCATCGGGTACAAGCCGGCCGCGTACGACAAGCTCGTCCACTGGTGGGCGGCGGAAACAAACGGCACCCCCGTCAAACTCTACATCGGTCACGCCGCGTACCGCGTGGGCAGCAACACGACCGACTGGGCGACCAGCGATGCGCTGATCAAGCAGCTCCAACTCAACAAGGCGTATCCCCAGGTAAAAGGCAGCATCTTTTTCAGCGCCAAAACGCTTCTGAACAATACCGCAGGGGTGGGTTCCAGCCTGAAACAGTACTATGCGGCGCAAACCCCGTAACAACGGGCCAAGAGCCGAAGCGGCGCGGTTCACGTCACCTGCAGCCGACGGCTTTGCTGACACACATAGTGCCTCTGTAGACAACCTGCGGAAAAATCAACAAGGATCGTGCGGACATCCCGCAACGATCCTTGTTTTTTGACGGGAACGGCGGTTGCCGCCCCCCTAGTGATAGCCCCGTTCGCCAAACGGCTGCAGCTTTTCCATCCAGGTTTCCTCCAGCTTTTTCAGCTTGTCCTTGGTCTCCTGGTATTTGTCCTGCTTCACTTCCAGGCGCTCCACCACCTCAATGTCAAAGGCGTCTTTCCCGTATTCGTTCCACTCCTGCTGCAGCTTACTGTTTTTGTGACTGCCGTAATTCAGCTGGAATTGCGTGCCGTTTATGGTCTTCAGGTTCATGGTGCTGCCGATGAACACTTTCCCGTTTTGTCGGTTGGTAATCCGGTAGACACCCGCCTCAGTCTTCATTTCCTTGTACAGTTGTTTCAGTTCCGCTCGTCGATCCATCGGTATCTCTTCCTTTCCCTCAAAATCACGCTTTCAGCCAGTATTGGCTGCCGTCGTCCTTTCGATCCAGAAACCCGTAGTCGATCAAATACCGTCTGACGGTAACGTAGTCGTCATACACCGCCTGCAAGATCTGATTGACTTCTTTTTCCGTGTAGATGCGCTCAGGCTGAAACCGCTTGGCGATTTCCCGCAGCACCACCAGTCTGTGTTTTTCCTTCGAGGGGAAAGTCTTCAATGATCCATCGGTTCCTGCCGGGAAGTACTTTTTCAATAACTTGTCGTACTCGTCCAGCGTCACATTGTACCGATCGTCCACCATTCTGGCGGTGTGATGCACATCAATGAAGGTCGGCGCGTACTTGTCCCGTTCTTTCAACAGCTCCATCAACGTCAAAAACACCTTGGCCTGACGCTCCTTCTCCTTCAAGGCAAAGCGGTGATTCCGGATCGTGGAAGCGCTGCCGATGCCCAGCTCCTTCTGCACGTCCGCGTCGCTATTTCCCTGGTAAAACAGGCGCAGCAGACGGTTTTGATGGTCCGTCAGGCCGGTCAGCTTTTTGTCCAGCCGGATCAGGTAGTCAAACACGGACTGATGCGCCTGTTCAATGTGAACGCGCATATACCGCTCCGCTTCATAGAAAACGCCGTCAGCCGGATAGACGACGCCTTTCTCCAGCCGCTTGCCGCAAAGCAGGCATACAACATGTTCGTCCTGCAGAATGTACCCGCGTTTCAATTCCTCCAACGAGGCGTTCCAAAACAGTTCCGATACGCCAATCACACAAACACACCCTTGTTTTGTTTATATTTTTATAGACATTTTATTGTTTTGTCTATAATTTTGTCAAGGTGTGCTTGTATCCATTCGCAGGCGAACGGAGAAAAGATCGTGTCTCCGTCTATTTTTTCTATTCTGAACATATCTGAAAATGCGCAAGCGATTGGACAGTTAATGGTATAATAAAAACATAATTATTATCGTAGGAGGGGAATGAATGGAAGAAACGCTCAAACAACATGCCACTCATAAAAAATTGACCCTCGGCAAACTGCTCAAGAGGGCGCTGTTCATCCTGATCGGGTCTGGCCTCGTCTCCGTCGGGCTGGAAATCTTTCTGGTCCCAAATCACATCATTGACGGTGGAATAGTCGGGATATCTATCATCTTGTCCCACTTGACAGGCTGGACGCTCGGGTTGTTCCTGTTCCTGCTCAATCTGCCGTTTTTGATCGTCGGCTATAAACAAATCGGAAAAACGTTTGCAATTTCAACGCTGTTGGGCGTTACAGCCATGTCGATAGGAACCACGATGCTGCACGACGTTCGTCCGTTGACGGAAGACCCGCTCCTGGCAACCGTATTTGGCGGCATCATTCTCGGCATTGGTGTGGGCTTGGTCATCCGCTACGGAGGATCGTTGGACGGCACGGAGATTGTGGCGATCCTGTTTAACAAAAAGACACCGTTTTCCGTCGGTGAGATCGTCATGTTCTTCAACGTGTTTATTCTCGGAAGCGCCGGTTTCGTGTTCGGCTGGGACCGTGCCATGTATTCGCTGATGGCGTACTACATCGCCTTTAAGATGATTGATTTGACGATTGAAGGGTTTGAAGGCTCCAAATCGGTCTGGATCATCAGCGACAACTACAAGGAAATTGGAGACGCCATCGTCGCCCGGCTGGGACGGGGTGTAACGTACCTCCGCGGAGAAGGCGGATATACCGGCGACGACAAAAAAGTGGTGTTCTGCATCATCACTCGCCTGGAGGAAGCCAAGCTGAAGCTGATTGTCGAGGAAGTGGACCCCGGCGCATTTCTCGCCGTCGGCAACATTCACGACGTTCGCGGCGGGCAGTTTAAAAAGAGGGATATTCACTAACCGTTTGACAGGAAAACCGTGCCTGCTGGTGCAGAGGGGCACGGTTTTCGTTTTTTCCTGTCTTGTATTCTTTATAATTTGATTTGTAAGTCCGCCCGTCTTCTGCGGCAGCATCGACACCACCCGGCTCGCCTGTTCCAATGCCTGCGGAGACAGATTCAGCATCCAGAGCGGATCACCCGCTCCTGTTTCACCTCGTCCCGTTCCTTCAGATCATTGGCGGGCGGAAACAGCATCGCCACTGTCGTCCCCCTGCCCGGTTCGCTCTCGACGCGTATCTCTCCACCGTGCGCCAGCACCAACTGCTTGGCAATCGCCATGCCCAGGCCGGACCCGCTGGCGTCTTCCTGCGTGTGACCTCCCCGGTAGTACCGTTCAAACAGGTTTTCCTTCGTCTCTTCGTCCATTCCCGGGCCGTCGTCTGCCACCTTCACGACAAACCCACCGCCGCTGTTTGGTCCGACTGACACCAGCACGTTGGTTCCGGGCGGCGTATGCTTCACCGCGTTGGCCAGGACGTTGGCGACGATCCGCCGGAACCATTTGCCGTCCACCTGCCCCAACAGCGACGCCACCTCCGGTTGAAAGCGGATGACGTGCCGCTCCGTCCCGGGGTCGTTGACCGTATCGACGACGATGCGCCGCACCTGTTCCACGATCTCCGCTGTTTTCTTCACCATCGGCAGGGCGTTGTTCTTCAGCCGGTACGTCAGGTTCAAATCCTCGATCAACCCGGTCATGTAGTCGGCCTTTTCCCGAATAATCCCGCCGAACCGGCGAATCTCGCCGGGCCCCCATTCGTACTGGTCCGATTCCAGGATGGCCGCGTAGCCGTAAATGGAACTGAGCGGCGTCTTCAAATCGTGGGACAGGCCGGTGATCCACTCTTCCCGGGTCCGTTCCATGTCCTTTCTCCGCCGTTCGCTGTCGCTCAGGACGACCGTCAAATGCTGCAGAGCGTCAAAGATGTCCTGAAACACGGCAAACGACTTCTTCCGCCTGCCCCTGCGTGTGGTGCCCACGAGCCTGCCGTTTCGGCCTGTCGGTTCTTGATAGCGTCCGTTTGCCAACTGTTCCAGCCAGTTCATCATGTGCAAGAGCGGCTGACCCACCCTGCGCCCGTACCACAGAGCAGCTGCGAGCACAACCAGCACCAGGATCAGCACGATTTTTAACAACGCCTCCTGCACCAGGCGATCGCTGTTCTCGGCGGCGGAGGTGCCGGGGCGGTAGAGCGGATTGGGGACGCCGACAACAAACGTGCGGCCGGTAGCCTCATCGTAGCGGCTGATGATATTGACCGGCCGGCTTCTCCGCTCCTGTTCCGCCTGCAGTATCTCAGCCGCCTCCAGCCGTTTGGCCGCCTGCGGATTGTTCCACTGCTCCACAAGGCTCCCCTGTCTGTCGTACACGGCCAGCCAGGCGTTGTGTTGGCGAAACGCCTCCTGCACTTCGCTCCCTGGCGCCGGACGGGAGACAGCATTTTCACCGGCCTCCCGCGGCAGCACCAGATGCAGCAGCCGAACCTCCGGCGCCGGGGTGCCGTACAGCACCAAATAGCTCTCCTCTCCCGACCGGATCGTCCAGATACGGGTGTGATGCGGAAAGCCGCTTTCGGGCTGAGCAAGCCCCACCAGTTCGCCCGGCGTGTACCGGCGCGGCACATCAGGCGGACAGTTGTAGGCGTAGACCGCTTCGCCGTTTCTGTCGATGACCTGCAGCCAGCCGTTTTGATTTTTTACGCTGTGCTCCACGTCCTCGTCGACGCGGACGCCATTTTTGTCCACAGCAATGAAGAACAAGGACAAGTCGCTGGCGCTGAGGAGGCTTAAATCGGTTGCCATTTCCCTTTTTGTGAGCTGGTAGCCTAACAATGCGAGCGAGATCACCAGCACGACGATCAGCACCACAAAAAACAGGAGCAGCTGGCGGAAGTGATGGACGATCATTTTGCGGCGCAGCCTCATCGCTTCCTCCCGTCAGCCACCAGTTTGTAGCCCAAGCCTCTTACCGTGACCAAGTATTTCGGCTGGCTCGGATTTTCTTCAATTTTCTGCCGCAGCTTGTGAATGTGGACCATGACCGTGTTTTCGTCAAAGAAGCCGTACTCGTTCCAGACGTGCTCGTATATCTGTTGCTTGGTGAGGACGCGGTTGGGACGCTCACAAAAAAAGAGCAGCAGGCGAAAGACCTGGGCGGAGCATTCCACCTGCTTGCCGTCGACGATCAGTTCGGCCGCCGCGACGTTTACCTGAAACCGGCCGAAATCGTATACGCGGCCGGAATCGTATGGCTGCTCCCTGGACTGGGACAGCGTCCGGCGCAGGTGTGCCTTCATCCGCGCCACCACTTCCAGCGGATGAAACGGCTTGGTGATGTAATCGTCCGCTCCGTACGCAAAGCCGCTCAGCTTGTCATAATCGGAGTCGCGGGCGGTCAGGAAAAAAATCGGCGCCTGCGTTCGCTGCCGTATCGCGGTGCACAGCTCAAACCCGCTCCTATCCGGCAGCATCACGTCCAGAATCAGCAGGTCGTAAGCCTTCTTCTCGATGAGCCGGATGGCCTCTTCCGCACGCGTGCAGGTGTCCACGTTGCGGAACCCCTCTTTTTCAAGCACGGTTTTGAGCATCTGCAAAATCGCTTCTTCATCATCGACCAGCAATATGTGCGCTTGGTGTTCCACAGCCGTTCCCTCCTTGTGTTTTCATCATACCACGTGATTGAGCGCGGGCGGGTGACGACCGGCATGTTTAAGAAAACGATAAGGAAGCGATTGGGGAGAAATAAGGCTCTCCTTTTACACTGAATCGTGAAAGGAGAGGAATCAACATGTGGGAAGTTTGCTTTCAAGAGTGTACCCGTCTGTTGCGGAGCGTGAAGTCGCTCATTACCGTCGCTGTGATCGTCGGGATCTCCTATTGGGTCTCCGATCTGGTCAATCAGGTAGCAGACATATTCTCGGAAAAGGAGCTGGCGCACGGACATGCGCTGGGCGTGTTCGTGCTGGTGATGCTTTTCGGGCCGCTGTTTGTGTTTGGCCTGTCCCATGACATCATGAACCGGGAACTGTCCAGCCGGACGATCCGGTTTTTGCTTACCCGTACCTCGCGGGCGAGCATCGTGCTCGGCAAATGGTTCGGTGTCCTGCTGTTCTGGACGTGCTGCATGCTGGTCACGTTTGGCGTCCTGTTCGCCTCCGTCCGCACGTTTGACGCCAACACGCTGTGGCAGTGCATGACGCTGTTGGTGTACAGCACGTCCCTCGCGCTGTTGATGTCCATCGCGGTGCCGCGCCCCAGCTACACGATGTTTGCGGGGATCGTCCTGGGGTTGGGACTGCCCTTTCTCGGCCTCTGGACGCTCGTCTCCTCCCATGCCACGGCGAAGTGGATCGGCTATCTGACCCCCTACTTCTACATCGAAAAAGGGGGCGCGTTCACCGGCGTCATCTGGCTGTACGCACTGCTCTTTCTCAGTGCGTCCGTCTATCTGTTTCAACGGAGGGATTGCTAGTGGCACTCGTGGAAACCAACCAGTTGACCAAGCGTTTTGGCGAGCGAACGGTCGTCGACGGCGTCACCCTGTCCGTAAACGCCGGCGAAATCTTCGGGTTTTTGGGAAAAAACGGGGCTGGCAAGTCGACGTTCATCAACATGCTGACGGGCATTATCCGCCCCACTTCCGGTACGATCCGCATGTTTGACGGCGTCGGCCAGCCGGATGACTGGAAGCGGCGGATCGGCGTCCTGCCCGACTACTCCACCTTTTACGACTCACTGACGGCTCTGGACCACCTGCGCTATCTGGCACGGGTCAAAGGCATCCGTCTCAGCAAAAAGGAGTGCGAGCGCATCCTGGAGGACGTCGGTCTGGCGGAACACGCCGGACGAAAGGCAAAGACGTTTTCCTTCGGGATGAAGAAAAAGCTGGGCATCGCCCAGGCGCTGGCGGGCGATCCGGAGCTGCTGTTTCTCGACGAGCCGACCTCCGGCGTGGACGTGGAGTCGGCGCTGCAGATTCAGCAACTGCTGCTCAGGCTGCACAAGCAGGGAAAAACCATATTCATGACCTCGCACAACCTGCATGAGGTGGAAAAAATCTGTACGCGGATCGCGATTATGAAGGCGGGGAAGATTGCCTCCCTGGGCAGTCTGGCTGAACTGCAGGCGGCGCATCGCTCCTGGCGCACCGTCCGTGTCCGCCACTCCCAATTGGCCGCAGAACAGAAGCCCGAGCTGGTCGCCTTCGCCGAATGCATCGGCCGCCATCTTCAGTGGGAAGAGGGCCGGTTCTCCCTGCAGGTGGACGACGACCAGAACGTGGCTGCGCTGGTGCGGGCGCTGGTGCAGGCCCGCGTGGACATTTACGGCGTCCACGTGGAGGAGCCGTCCCTGGAGCGCATTTTTCTCGAGGAATGACGAAGGAGAGGGATTATCCCTCTCCTAACGTTTGCTTTATAAAGACCGGCAGATGAAAACACTGATGGATGATGCCCTCATCGACATACCGCGTATCCTTTCCGGAGACGCGCCCGGCTACCGGCTGATCGTACGTCTTCGACCCGAGGGTAAAGCTCCACAAGCCTCCCGGGTACGTGGGCACAACTGCCGTGTACATGCGGGTGATCGGAAACAGTTGGCTGATGTTGCGGTACGTCTGCCCCATCACATCGGCGTGAAAGATGGGGGACTGGCTCTGGCAGACCATCAGCCCGTCCGCTTTCAGCGCCTGTTGCACATGCTCGTAAAACGAATAGGAAAACAACTGCTCCGCCGGGCCGATGGGATCGGACGAATCGACGATGATCACGTCGTAGGTATCTTTCATCTCGCGGACAAACTCCACCCCGTCGCGATACAGGAAACGGACGCGGGGGTCCGACAAGCCGCCCGACACTTCGGGCAGATGCTGTTTGCACACCTGCACAACGCACTCGTCTATCTCCACCAAATCAACCTGTTCCACTTCCGGATATTTGCACACTTCACGGGCCGCCCCGCAATCTCCACCGCCAATCACCAGAACGCGGCGAGGCTGGGGATGAAACGCCAGCGGCACATGGGCAATCATTTCATTGTAAATAAATCCATCCATTGATGTTGTTTGCACAACTCCGTCCAAGACAAGCATCCGGCCAAAATCGTAGGAATCGAGAATCATCACATGCTGAAACGCTGACTGTTCCTCGTGGATCACTTCACGAATCCGGTAACGAATCATCAGGTTCTCCCGTTCGTTCTCGGTCAGCCAGCACGAACCGGCGCTGTTTTGAACAAACTTGGGCAATACGCTCATTTCTCACCCTCCTGAAAAACAAATAGAATCATTATCACCCTATCGAAAAATCGAATGATTTTCAAGGATGCGCGCGCTGCCCCCCCTCAGGCGACAATTTCCCAAAGCTCTTCCAACCGTTTGATCACAGCGAGGGGCTTGTGATCCGTAGCAGGCGGCACGCCGGCGGGATTCAGCCATACTGCCGAGAGGCCTGCATCCATCGCGCCGGCGATGTCAGCTGTCCAGTTGTCCCCGACGAACAGCGCTTCCGCCGGGGAAGCCCCCAAGCGCTCAAGTACAGCCGCGAAAATGCGCCGGTCCGGCTTGTGCCAGCCAATCTGCTCGGAGACGAACACCCTCTCAGCGGGAAAGAGGGGGGTGAGCCCCAGGCGTTCAATTTTTTCAAACGCCATGTCCGCAGGTCCATTGGTGACAATTGCCAGGGTGTACCGTTCTTCAAGCTGCGTCAGCAGCGACTGAACGGCGCGGTCGGGAACGACGGCTGCCATGCAGGCGGCCACATACTGCTCCTGAAAGTCGTCCAGCCGGTCTGTCTCCGCCCGGCGCCCAAATTCGGCGAGGGTGCGCGACAGCCGCAGGCGGCGCAGTTGGTCAAAGTTGATCCGCTTCTCCCGGATGTCCGCCCACAAGGCGTCGCTGTGCCGCTGCAGCGCCTCGTACACGGCATCGGGGTCAAGCCCGATCGTCAGCGGGTGGGATGCGATCGTCTGCCGCATGCCCTTTTCCCAGCAAGCTGAAAAATCAAACAGCGTGTCGTCCAAATCAAACAAGATCAGCTGAAAGTCCGGCATGGCCCTCCTCCTTTGCAAGCGTTTCATCGATGCGCCGGTTGTGCGCAAAAAAACAGCCCCCATCTTACCCATTGTAGAAGAAAAACGGGTAAAATGGAGAGGCCATTGTTGTCAGGCTGACCATGTTGTTGGTTATCCGCTGGTCTGCCCGCTCGGCATCGCCTCAGCCAGCGCGCGGGCCAGATCGTCCGGCAGCGGGACCGAGCGTCGCGCAACCGTGTCGATCATCACCATCGTCACGTCGGCGTCTGCCGCCCGTTCGTCCTGCTGATTGTACAGCTCCTGGCGGATGACGAAACTTTTCTCCCCGATTTTCACCACGGAAGTGCGCACCTGCACCTGCTCCAGCATCCGCAGTTCCTTGCGGTAGTTGATCTGGATGCTGACCACGACCGGCATGATCTGCCGCCGCTTCAGCTCCTCCAACGTAAACCCCTGCTGAAACATCCAGTCAAACCGGGCCCACTCCATGTACTCCAGGTATTTGGCGTTGTTGACGTGCCCGATCACGTCGATGTCGGTCGAACGAACGACCAGATCAAACAGATGCAGCATCCCCATCGCCCCTCTCTTCCTTCGCCTGTCTTTTTTCCAGTATAGCGAATGACCGCCGCTGAGTGAATATTCATTCGCAATATTCAGAAGGATTCTGCTGTTTTTTCTTCTCACATTCCTTATAATGAAAGCGTACAGACACATGAGGGAACCGCACGCTGAAAGGGACCTGATCCCTGTCAGGCGGGCGTTGGGACAGCTTGGTTACCACACCGGTTGCACGCCGGCCGGATCGGCGTGATGCGCCGGTGCGCAGGCAGCCGGACGTTTTCCCATCTTCCGGGAGGTGAAACACAATGGCACGTACCCTGTTTGAATGCGATGTACCCGGCGTTCCCCTCACCTAGCCGGTGCGGGAACGATCCTCGGATGTCCCCCCGGCACGCGACACGCAACACACCACATTTCCGGGAGGGGCTAACATGATGAATCCACAGTGGAAACAGCAGTTGATTGGAGGCGTGTGCCTCACGCTTGCCGCCGCTATCTGGGGCGGCGTATACGTCGTCAGCAAAGTGGTATTGGATGTAATTCCGCCGTTTACGCTCCTGATCATCCGCTTCACCATCGCGCTGGTGGTACTGGGCGCCTTTGTCGCAGCGCGGCGGGAGTTTATTGCGAGACGGGATTTTCCGCTCATCATGACCGTCGCGTTTGTCGGCGTCACGATTTCGATTGCCGCCCAGTTTGTCGGCACCAAACTCTCTACCGCCCACATGGGAGCGCTGATTACCTCGGCGTCGCCCGCCTTCATCGCCCTCTTTGCCGTCTGGCTGTTGAAGGAACGGATAAATGGACGGCAGTTGACCGGCATCCTGCTGGCCACCGTGGGCGTGCTGATCGTGATCGGCGTCCCGGACGAGGCTGATGCCCAATCGTCCCTGATCGGCAACCTGATTCTGCTGCTGGCAGCGGTCAGTTGGGGATTGTACACGGTGTTGAGCAAAAAGGCGACGCTCCGCTACTCATCCCTGTCGGTGACGACTTACGTGGCCTTGTTTGGCATCATCTTTACCAGTCCGTTAATGGTGTGGGAACTGTCGGTGACGCCCGTCACCTGGGGGTTCGGCTGGGAGATTTGGGCCGGCGTGCTCTACATCGGCATCATCTCCACGGCGGGGGCGTTTTACCTGTGGAACAAAGGATTTGAGCTGATGCAGGCGGGCAGCGGGGCAGGATTTTTCTTCATCCAGCCAGTCGTGGGCGCGCTGCTCGGCTGGCTGCTGTTGAACGAGCATCTGGGCCTCGGCTTTTTTGCGGGAGCCGCGTTCATCTTTGGCGGCGTCGCCCTGTCCAACCTGCAGCAAGCGGAATCGTACGAGAAAAACGAAGGCACACCCCATTAGGGTGTGCCGCTTGTTGTTTCCTGGTATTTCGCGCCCCCTGGCTGACGAACGCATCCCACGAGGAAGCCGATCGCAGCTCCGCATACTGCGGGGAGCAGCCAGCCGATGCCTTCGTTGTAAAGCGGAAGGTGTGCAAATACCGACGTGATCCCGTCAAGCGAAAGCCCGAACTGTTTGAGCCCATCGACGATGCTGATAATTGCGGTAGCGATGGTGGCTCCGACGTACACTTCCGAGTATCCGCGGAACAGGCGATGCAGGAAGGAGAGCAGCATCAGCACAATCGCGATCGGATAGATCATCAGCAGCACGGGAACGGAAATGGCAATCAACTGGGTCAAGCCGACGTTGGCCACTGCCGCGCTGAACAGGCTCAGGATCAGCGCCATGGTTTTGTAGGACACGCCCGGCAGCCGTTCCGAAAAGAAATGGCTGCAGGCGGTCACCAGACCGACCGACGTCGTCAGGCAGGCGAGTATGACACCGGCTCCGAGCAGCAGCAGTCCCTTCCCGCCAAACAGGTGCTGAACCACCGTTGTCAGGATTTGCCCGCCATTTTCAGACTGACCCAGCGAGTGGCTGGTCACCCCCAGGTACGCAAGGGCGAGATAGACCAGCGCCAATCCGGTGGCGGCGATCACTCCCGCCTTGACAGTGGCCCACCCGAGCTTTTTGCGTCCGGTGATGCCGCGGTCCTCGATCGCGGACGTGACAACGATGCCGAACACCAGCGCAGCCAGGGCGTCAAGGGTGAGATACCCTTCCACGAAGCCCTTGAAGAACGGCGCCGTTTGGTACGCTTCGGCAGGCTCGCCCGCTGATCCAATGGGATGCAGGAACGATTGGACAAACATCACCGCAATGATCAGCAGCAGGGCCGGCGTCAGCACCTTTCCGATGCGGTCCACCAGTTTGGAAGGACGCAAACTCAGCCAGAAGGTGACGGCAAAATAGACCAGTGTAGTGAGAAACAGCGGCACCCAGCTCGTCTTCGCGCTTTCAGGGAGAAACGGCAGCACGCCCATCTCGAAGGCAACCGTTCCGGTCCGAGGAATCGCCAGAAACGGCCCGATGGCCAAATAGACGACAACGGTAAATACGGCGCCAAATACCGGGTGAACCCGGCCTGCCAACATCTGCAAATTTCCGCCGCTCATCCCGGTGGCAATGACACCCAGGAGCGGCAACCCCACACCAGTGATGATAAACCCGGCCATGGCCTCCCATGCATGGGTACCCGCGGCTTGCCCCAAGGCCGGCGGGAAGATCATGTTGCCCGCTCCGAAGAACAGGGCAAACAGCATCAGCCCGATGGTCAGGGTTTCTCTATGGGTTAATTCTCTCATGGTTTTCCTCCCCAACTCTCAGGTAAATTGAAATTTTTTGAAATTTTTTAAAGTCCCTGTGAAACGCTCAGGTATCACACGAGTGTTAACTATATACCTTACGTTCGTTTTTTTCAAGTCCAAATAATGACAAAAAAAGACGCCCAGAGGCGTCATGCGTTCTGATCTTCCTTTCGTTTGACAGCGCCGACCGCTTCCCACACATAAAGCGACACATAGCTGCGCCAGGGTGCCCAGCTCTCGCCAATCCGGCGGATTTCCTGTTCGTCCGGCTTGCCCGGCAGGCTGTACACCAACTGGATGCCGTTGCGCAGTCCAATGTCGGCCGCGGGCAGCAGATCCGGCCGGCCCATGCCAAACATCATTAGGCACTCCACCGTCCATCTGCCGATACCGCGCAGCGGTGTGAGATATGCAAAAATCTCCTCGTCCTCCATCCTCCACAAACTGTCCAGATCGACACGGCCATCCACTACGGCGCGGGCGAAGTCGATGATGTATTCCGCCTTGCGCTGACTGAACTGCAGCGGCCGCAGGTCTGCCGGCTCCAGGCGGGCGACCGCCTCGGCCGTGGGAAAAGCAAAATAAGTGCGGCCTTGATCGTCCTGCAGCTTCTCTCCCGCCAACTCCAGCAACCGACGGGTCAAAGCAGCGGCAAACGGCAGATTCACCTGCTGTCCGATGATCGTCCGGACCATCGACTGAAACAAGTCGGCGTCCAACAGAAAGCGAAGCCCGCGAAAGCGCTCCGTCAGCGGGCGCAGGACATCATCCTGCCGCATGTGCCGGTACAGCGGCTCCAGGTCCACGTCGACACTGAACATGTGCCGGATCGTCGCTTCGAGCGCCATCTTTTCACTGGCGGTCAAGGCTGCATCCGTCCGCCATGTGATCGCCGGTTGTTCCACATCCCCGGTAAAATGCAGGGCCGCCACCACGGGCCGCTGTCCGACGCGAAACACGCGGCGGATCATTCGCGCTTCCGCCTCCACCTGCATCTGCGGGTCCGGGTGCGTTTCCAGCCTCTTCAGCAGCCGTTCAAACGAATACGGCGGTTTCACGGCAATTATGGAACCATCCATCGACACACATCGCTCCTCTCTGCGCGGACATCCAGCCCGTCGTGCTTGTATCCAGCCTACACCAAAAAAGGCCGTATGTCACACGGTTGGTGACAACACGGCAACAAAACGTAAAAGGACTCCTGAACCATGCCTGTGGGAAAAAACATCCTCGCCCGCCCAACGCGGGGCAGGCGAGGATCGTTTGGCGGCTTCTTACTTGCTGAACAGCCCTTTGATCACAAACGCCACGTTGGCCGGACGCTCGGCCAGACGGCGCATGAAGTATCCGTACCAGTCGTTGCCGTACGGCACGTAGACGCGCATTGTGTATCCTTCGCGCGCCAGCTCGATCTGGGACTGCGGACGAATGCCGTAGAGCATCTGGAACTCAAACTGCGTGCGCGGAATGTTGTACTCTTTTTCCAATTGCTTCACGTAGGCAATGATGTTGTCGTCGTGCGTGGCGATCGCGGCGTAGCAGCCGTTCAGCAGGTGCTGCTTGATGATCTTCTTGTAGTTTTCATCGACGTCTGCCTTGTTCGGGAAAGCCACTTCCGGCGATTCCTTGTACGCCCCTTTGACCAGTCGCAGGTTGACCTTCTTTTCTTTCAGCTTTTCGACGTCTTCGCTGGACTTGTACAGGTAGGCCTGGATGACGGTGCCCACGTTGTCGTAGTCTTTCAGGAGTTCGTCCAGAATCTCCAGCGTCACTTCGTTGTGTGCGTAGTCCTCCATGTCAATCCGCACGAAAATGTTGCCGTTTTTCTTGGCTGCGTCCAAAATCCGCCGCATGTTGTTCATGCACAGATCGCGGCTGATGTCCAGGCCAAGCTGGGTCATTTTCAGCGACAGGTTGCAGTCCACGCCGGATTGGTGAATCGCTTCCAGCGTTTTGATGCAGTAGTCTGCCGACTCGTTGGCCTCTTCCACGCTGTAGACGAACTCGCCCAGGTGGTCCAGCGTGCAGACAAGCCCCTTTTGGTTCAACTGGCGAACGGTTTTGATCGCTTCGGCAATCGTTTCACCGGCGACGACGCGGCTCGCGCCGAACCGCAGGCCCCACTTTTTCGCCGCAGCGTTCAGCGTCTTGTTTTTGGACAGGAACAGGAAAAAGTCTTTCATGAGTTGTTCCATGAGAAATCGGTCTCCTCCTCAACAGGGATCTGTGTCCATATACCTAGCAGGAATCGTGCCAAACAGGATGAACAGGACAGATGCCAGCGATTCAGCTTGCTGACGCACAGGAAATTACACACATATGTACAGATTGTGTCCATTCTTGTACACTTTTGATTACAAGGTAAAACACTGTCCATCCGGTGGTTGGCCTGTACCATGCGTGTACTTCTTAGTTTGGATAGGAAGTGATTTTTTGAAACCGTTATTTTCTCTCGATTGTCCATTGGCTTGTCTGGCCGAGCCAATCGGCTCCGCTGCTGTCAGTATACGTGATGGCGAAACGGAAGGTGTGCTGCACCTCGGCGATCGCGACGCTGCCGTTCTCGTCGTCCCGGAGAAGGAGACGCTGCTGAAGGCGGGTGAACGGCTCCTTGCCTGGAAACGCCCCTCTGTGCCCGATCTGGTGACGCTCAACGAGGCAAACAATCCCTCCGGCCTGGTGACTGCTCATCGGCTGTTCAGCGCTTTCGTCACGTTGGCGCAAAACCAGTCCGCCCTGCTGCACACGCTGCTGGACACGATGAGCGAGGCCATTACGATTGTCGATATGCACAACGTGGTTCATTACTGGAACAAGGCGGCCGAGAACATTTACGAAATCGACCGCGCGCAGGTGGTGGGCACGCCGCTGGACGCCCATTTTGACAGCGAGTCCATCCGCCTTCTGGACGCGCTCAAGCAGGGCACCTCGGTGCAGCGGGTCTACCACATCCCCCGGCCGGACCGGCACGTGCTGATCAACGCCGCCCCGATCCGGCAGGAAGGGGATATTATCGGCGCGATATCCATCGAACAGGATATTACCGAACTGGTGCGGCTCAACGAGGAACTGTCCCACACCACCGCCCACCTGCACAATCTGCAACAGGAGATGAGCCGCTTTCAGGCGGCCGACGACCCGTTTTTCACGATCAAGGGACATTCCGCCGCCATTCAGTCGGCGATTCAAGCGGCGCGCAAGGTGGCTCAGACGGACGCTACCGTCCTCATCTACGGCGAGAGCGGCGTGGGCAAGGAACTGTTCGCCCAGGCCATCCACCAGGCCAGCCGACGGCGGGAGAAGCCGTTTATCGCCATCAACTGCGGGGCCATCCCGGCTGCGCTGTTTGAAAGCGAGCTGTTCGGCTACCAGGGCGGAGCGTTTACCGGAGCGGAGAAAAAGGGAAAGCCCGGCAAGCTGGAACTGGCCCACGGCGGAACGCTGTTTTTGGATGAAATCGGCGAACTCCCGTTGGAACTGCAGGTCAAGCTGCTGCGCGCCCTGCAGGAGCGGCAGTTTTACCGCGTGGGCGGCACCGAGCCGATCACCGTCAACACCCGGATCGTCGCCGCTACCAATCGCCAGTTGGAACACATGGTGGCGGAGGGCCGCTTTCGCGAAGACCTCTACTACCGTCTGAACGTCTTTACGCTGGAGATTCCGCCGCTTCGGGAGCGGCGTGAGGACATTCCCGAGCTGGTGCAGTTGTTCCTGCACGAGTACGCCATCGCCAACGATCAGCCTGTCCCGCGCATCACTCCGGACGTGATGCAGGCCCTGATTGACCACACCTGGCCGGGCAACATCCGCCAGCTTCGCAACGTCATCGAGCGCCTGTCCATCCTGCAGGAAGGAGGTGTCATTCTGCCGGAGCACCTGCCTTCCGCCATCCGCTCCCTGACGTTGGCAGCGCCGCCTGCCGTGCCGCTGACACCCCCGTATGCGCCCGTTTCCCAGACTTCACCGGCGGGCTACCCGTTCGCTCCGGACTCGGCCCTGTCGGAACGGGAACGCATCCTGGCCGCGCTTGATCGCACCTACGGAAACAAAAAGGCGGCGGCCGACCTGCTCGGCATCTCGCGCGGCACGCTGTACAACAAAATGAGAAAGTACGGGATCAGCCATGAGCGGTAAGGGGACGCTGCAGCTTAGTACCTGTTCATGATCGCATCTGCTTGCCTGCTGCAAAAAGAAACGCCCAATCATAAACGATTGGGCATCAGACTGAAGACAAACGGTTCATTGAGTTAGCGTCCACAAAAAATGATTTCCAGGCCGAAAGGCCTGCCCATTCATCAACCGAAGCGGAAGACAATGTGCATCGCATGGCGGGATGGGCCAAGCGAGCTCCTTTGACGACCTACTCAGCGGAAAAACGAAGACGCGGGAATCAACAGGGGACACAAGTCTCACTTCCTCGAAATACCCAGATGTTTGTCCCCTGCCCGCGTCTCGTTTTGGAGCGGACATCATTCGCTTCTGTGCTGGCGTCAAGCGAGCGAGCGGGCCCTCTCTCCCATGCGCCGCGGACTTGTCTACACGCTGAACGCCCAATCATAAACGATTGGGCATTTTTGTCGATCATCGCCGCACCGAAGCAGCTAACGTCCAGGTCTCAGCCGAATGATGCGGTCGTCTCCGGGCCCAGGCTCACCGCGTCCATCCCGGTTGCTGGTCAGGAGGTAAAGCGAACCGTCCGGCCCTTCCACGACATCGCGAAGCCGACCGTATTTGTTTTGGTAAAACACCGAAAACGATTGGACGACAGAAGGGTTCCCCGGGTCCAGGGCGACATTCAGGAGTTGTTCACCGCGCAAATTGGCGACCAACAGCCGTCCTCGCCACGGTCCTCTGGTCACAAATGTCATTCCCGCAGGGGCCCAGGTGGTGTCGCCGCTGTGCAGGATCGGCGCAGTCATACCGGCAGCTTGCTGATCCCCCTGGATGACCGGCCAGCCGTAGTTGCCCCCCGGCTCGATCAGGTTGAGCTCGTCGTGAGCGAAAGGGCCGTGCTCCGAACTGTACATGCGGCCAGAGGAAGGACTCCAGCCAATCCCCTGCGGATTGCGGTGACCCCAACTGTACACCGGTGATTGCGGAAACGGATTGTCTGCCGGTATCGTACCGTCCAGGTTGAGGCGCAGAATTTTCCCCGCCAGACTGGAGAGGTCCTGTGCCCGTTCCGGGACGCGGGCATCGCCGGTGGTGATGTACAGCCGACGGTCCGGGCCGATTTTCAGTCGTCCGCCGTTGTGAATCACGTCCCCCGGAATCCCGTCGATCAGCACCTTGTCCACCCGTGCCCGATTGTTCTCCTCCCGCAGCCGCACGACACGGTTGTAGGTGCTGTCTCCCTGGCGATAGGTGTGGTACACGTACAGCCAGTGGTTGGCGGCAAAATCCGGATCGACGGCCAGCCCCAACAGACCGCCTTCCCCTTCGCTCGTGAACGGCGCGGGAAAGGTGATAAGCGGTTCCGGAAGCAGCCTGCCCTGCTGGATCACGCGCACGCTCCCTGGCCGTTCTGTAAAAAAGATGCGCCCGTCCGGGGCGACGTCCAGCGCCCAGGGCACGTTCACGTTGTCTGCCAGCGTCTCCGGCGTATACGGCACCTCCTCATCCGCCAGCACCGTGGGACGGGGCGCCGCGACGACCGGTTCCACAGCTGGTCTTTCCTGCCGTTCTGCGTTATTTGCTTCACACCCGCCGGCAGCCGTCAAGGCGATAGCCGCAGCAGCTGCCATCATCCACTTCCTCATCTCATCCCTCCGACAGCCATCTTCTCAGTCAGTTTGGTCATTTCGCCTCCTGAACAAAACTCCCGCAGGCTTTTTATACTTTTTTCCAGCCTTTTCTGCTACGCTCCCTTTCGGAAGGAGCGTGATTCATGGTGCATTCCTGCTTCTACTTGGTGCGGAAAAGTCGTCTTCCCCGCTATACGCGCAAATTGATCCGCCTGCGAATTCCGTTTGTGCTGGAAGAGACACACCGCATCATCAGCATCCCAGACGGCTACGTAGCCCTGGTGTTTCCGGAGTTGCCCGCACGCCAATACCAACTTGTTTTCCGGACATTCGGCTTTGACGGCCTTCCGTATCCGCATGTGTAATGACCTCTCTCTCGGAAAGGAGGTGATTGCCATGACGAAGCATCTGTACTTTGCCGTTCGTCTCCAGGACGCGGTGCACTTCATCCGGGTGTTGACCAGCCACGGCATTACGCGTTACCATCTGGAGCCGCACGAGGATCACGTTGCCTTCGTGTTCCGCAGCGTCTCTGCTGTCCGGTACACCATGCTCCGGCATGTCTTTGGTGCAGATGGCAAGTCTCGTCAAAGCCGTTGACAAGCGGACCGGCGTTCCCATGAGGGGCGCCGGCCCCCTAACCTTCTCTTTTAGGCAGACAGAAAAAAATTGGTTCCCTGTCAGAACCAATTTGCATTCCGCTATTCCGGTTGAGCCACCCTCCGTTCTGCCAACTGCCGCTGCAGCAGGTACTTGCGCAACGTGTGAAAATATCTGGAGCCAATGCCGACAATTTTGCAGCCGTAGAAGTAATGCGGTCCCTCGACACGCTCGTGGATCACCTGCAGGTCAGCCTGAACGATGCCATCGGCGCGATTGCGGCCGTACAGCTCCACGTAGAAGCACAGCTTCCGTTCGTCGGGAACGGGCTTGTTGGCGCGGATCGCCAATCCCCCCAGACTCAGGTTGACGAGATTCACCTTTTGATAGAAAAAGGCATTGGGCGCTGCGGAATCGACGGACTGATACTGGACCCATCCCTGGACGTCCATGTCAAACCGCGGATATCGACGGCGCTGCTCGCGAAATTCCATGACGGTCGGCGAGTGGAACAGAAAGAGACGATTGCGTTCTTTTGCCAGCACCACCGCCTCAAAATTGTTGATGGTGTCGTAGTCGCTGGTTCGCACACAAGGCAGTTGGTCCCCCACCGTCACGTCCACCTGGTCGGGAAAGACAGCCTCGATGAGGTCGCCCTCTTCATAGATAACGCTGCCTTCAAATAATTGCTTGCCTTTTCGAATTTGCAAGATGCATTCCATCTGCAGTCTCCACCACTTCACACTAAAATTTGCCGGCTTTTCCGGAAAGACTCACGCGATCGTTTTCACGGAAAATGAGGTATAATGGGAACATTGACAGATAGGAGGTTACAGAACCCATGAGTCGTTATCAATGGATTACATTGGCGTTGGCACTTGCCGTGGCCGCGTGCTTCATCGGAGTAGGAGTGGCCATCGGTGAACGCAGTTGGCTCGGCGTGGTGGTCGGAATCGTCGGAGCGATCGTCCTGATGGGACTCGGCTTTACCTACAAGCGCAAACACATGCGCTGACCCTATGGCCTCAACGCCGAACGAGCAGGCTGTTCACGTAAAACAGCACGGACGTAAACCCCTTGGCCTGTTTCAACAGCTCTCTGGCAATGGTGTAAATGTGCGGCTGGCTCCGGTTTACCTTGCGATCGGCGAGGTAAAAGGCGACCAAGCCGTCTACGATCATACGGTGAAACGCAGGATTGGGCAAGTGGTCGACGCTTGCCTTTGCTTGTTGTATAAAGTACCGCATCCGCTCCGTCGCTTCCTGCTCCGAGGCGTAATAGCTGACAAAATTGAGATCGCCGCCCAAGCGATCCTCTTCCAGATCGATCAGGTAATCCAGCAGGATGTGCAGCCCGCACACCCATGGAAAGTAAGCCGCGGTGACCGCCTCGATCTCTTCGTCCGGGACGTGCAGCTCTGTCGCCAGGCAAAACAGGGCAAAGATGCCGATGGTCGATCCGGTAACGGCGGCAAACTCCTGCCAGTACAGATCCCGGTGCCGCTCCTTGTGCCCGTCCCACCAGGCGAGCAGTTGTTTCTCCCGCTGATCGGGAGCGATGTGCTTGTACACCTGCAGGTCGCTGTAAAGGCGGGACAGTTCCAGCACGCGCGGCATGATTTTGCTGTAGCCGGGAAGCTGCCGGGCATGGCGCTGGCTGGTCAGCACGAGGTCGGCCAAAAAACCCCCGTCGTCCTTTTCCTTGTGAAACCGGTAGTAATCCTGCAGCGGAGCACCGGGTGTCAAGGCGTCCTGCATGGACAGATGAAGCTGCCGGAAGTCTTCGGGATCGAGCGACGTGCTGCGGTCGCAGAGATTGTCCAGGTAATCGCTGATCGTTTGGTAGGCTACGATGAGCGGTACGACGACCTCAACGTGAGGGACCACCTGAGCGGCGTAGACGGACCCGCCCTCGCAGTGGAATTTCTTGGTCTCCATGCTGGACAGCGCCTGCTTGCGGAGTTCCGGGTCCGGAATCGCCTGCGCCCGCCGGTACCAGGCGGCAAACTCCCGTTCCAGCACAGGACGAACATGACGGTAGATCCTGTACAACAGCTGCCACGGATGTCGTAGTTCCCTCACGTCATTCCCTCCTTATACACATAGCACTATCTTACCACAAATACCCTCTCTTCTCCTCATTGTTGCCGCGTGCGTGCCAATTTCTTCACACCTTCCGAAAAGAAGGGGAACACCTTCTGCCACCAGGCATGGACGGAAGAATGGACGGAGGAAAGAACGCCATGCGGGGAACAGCAAACTATCCGATCAGCCGTTTGGCCTCCAGATACAGCACCAGGATGAATTTTTTTGCGTTGATCCGGATGGACGACGGAGCCGGTTCGATATGGGTCTCCAACTCCTTCATCCGTTTGCGCACTTCGGTAAAGTCAAAAAAGGTAGTCGCGTAGCTTTCAAACTTCGGGTGGGCGTAGTCGGTCAACCCGAGTGACGCGAGGTGGGTCAGCGCCTGATAGATTGCCCGGCGCACCCGCTGTTCCGCAGCCTTTACCTCTTTTTGCACGTCGGCGGCCGCCGCCTGCCAGCCCAATTTCTCCGCAGCCACGCTGGCAAAGATGTCTTTCAGGGCGGGAAACTTGTAATCGCCGGCTTCTTCTTTTTCCATCCGGTAGAGGTAGTCCAGCATGTCCAGCAAATCCTTGCTGCCGCTTTCCCCGATCATCCCCAATTCCGTCAGCAGGAATTTGCCCGCCGTGCGGATCGTCCTGTCCGGCACTGGCTGCTCTTTTCGCTCGCCGCCCGCGCCTTGGGTCAAGACACTGAGCGATCGCTGGATGCCCTCGATGGAGCGCTGCAGCAGGATGCGCTCCCGCACCTTTTGCAGGACGCTGATCACCTCCAGTCGGTTGATTGGCTTGGTGATGTAGTATTCGATGCCCTGGGAGTACGCCTCCGCAATCATGTCTTTGGATTCGACCTGGGAAATCATCACGACGCGGCCGGAAAAGCCGGACAAGTGGCGAACCGTCTCAATCCCGTCGCGGTTCGGCATCAACAGGTCGATCAGCAGGATGTCGACTCCCTTCAACTCCAGGTAGTTTTTGTCTATCAGCGAACCGTCCTCCGCTTCACCGGCCACTTCCCCCAGATCTGCATCCTCGATGATATGTGCCAGCATCGAACGGATGGCCGGATCGTCATCTACAATAAAATAGCGCATGTCATCATCCTTTCTGCACGAGATGGGCCGCCGGCAGGCGAATGATAAAGACAGTGGCGTACCCGTCTGTGTTTTCGCAAATCTCGATGTTTCCCTGCAGGGTTTCCACCACTTCCCTGACATACGAAAGTCCAATTCCGGTGGACGGATGGCCCGACACGTCGTACTTCGTGGTAAATCCGGGCTTGAACAGCAGTTCCTTGTCTTTGACAGCAATGCCCGGGCCGTCGTCGCTGACCGATAACCGCAGCCACTCCTGTCTCTCGTCCATTGTGGCGGAGACGGCCACCGTGCCGCGCTCCCGGATCGCTTCCACGGCGTTGGCAACGAGGTTGTTTACCAACGACAAGGTCGTGTAGATGTGACAGGATAAATGGGGCATATCCACGCGAGCCTCGAAGCGAATGTCCTTGCCCAGCAGGCGGGCATACTTTTCGTTGGCGCGGACGATGATGCGGATCAGCTCTCCCAGCGGCAGGTAGTCCCTGGCGTTTTCATCGGAAATCAGCTTGGACAGACCGGCGTAAATCCGCTGGTTGTCCTTTTTCACCTCGTGCACCTGCCCGGCGATGCGCAGCGCCTGCCGGGCGAAGGCCTCGTCGTTCTCGTCGCGGGCGGTGTCCTTCATTTTGCGGTACAGATCGTAACACTCCCGCGTGATTTCCTCCACCTGCTGCAAGGTTTTTTTCAGATAAATCGACTCCTCGTACAGGCTGGCGATCAGCATCAGCATGCGCTCGCTGCGGATGCGCTGCTGCTCCTCCATCCACTTCGCCTGACGGAGCTGGATCACGTTGAAAAAGCTGAGCACGAAAAAGCTGCGAATCAGCGCAATCGCCGACACCGGCCAGATTACCGAAAGTTGAAGCACCGCCTCCCACGACGACGCGCGAAACCAGAGTTCCACCAGATTGCCCCCAATCTCCGCCAGCGTCGCCAGCCCGCCGACCAACAGCGGGCGGTGGTGCCATTCATTGACACGAAACAGGGAGAAGAGACAGGAATACGTCACGTAAAAGAAAAAGGCGGGCAGGTGCATGTGAATGGAGGAAACCAGATCAAACCGATCGGACACAGCCCAATCCAGTGCAACCCGAAACAGCACCACCAGGCAGCCCGTCAGCCCCCCACTCACATACGCCGGAACCTTGCGCAGCCACAACAGGAAAAAGAAAAAAGCAGTCGTGCCAAAACTCACACGAAAATCGTCCTGAAACGGATGAAATTTCAACTCGCCTGCGATTGGCACGGCGATCAGCATCAGCATCAAAATGTATACGCTTTCTCTCATCGGTTTTCCACTTTCGTTGCAAGAAGGTTTCGACATTATTTTATTTTACTATAACTTTTGCATAGATTTTTGTAGTTTTTTGTAGGGAAGCGCTTACACTCGTGGGTAGATAGTCCCTTTCATCCCGCAAAATGATTGTATTCTGACAAAAAAAGGGTACTATAAGGTTATGGAAAGACTATTTGCATAAGGGGGAATTTTCATGAAAAAACGCAGTCTGCTTCTCTCGCTGACGCTGCTCCTCACGATGTCGCTCGTGACGGCATGTGGCGGCGGGAACAATGCGCAAGGGGGCCAGGACGGCAATGCCGGCGGTGGCAGCAGCGATCCGAGCCAACTGATCATCGCAACCGGCGGTACCGGCGGCACCTACTATCCGCTTGGCGGGGGCATGGCCGATCTCATCAAGAAAAACACCGGGGTAACGGCCACAGCGACTGCAACCGGCGCTTCGGCAGAAAACGTCCGTCTCATCCGCGACAATCAAGCAGATATTGCTTTTATCCAAAACGACATCGCCGAATACGCAAGCCAAGGCACCAACATGTTCCAGCAGGACGGCAAAATCGACAAGTTCCAGGCGTTGGGCGCCCTCTACAACGAGACCATTCAGATCGTCGTCGCCAAAGACAGCAACATTAAAAGTGTCGCTGACCTGAAAGGCAAGCGCGTCTCCGTCGGCTCTCCGGGCAGCGGAACGGAAATGAACGCCCAGCAAATCCTCGAGGTGTACGGCCTGACTTTTGACGATCTGAAGCTGCAGCGCCTCTCCTTTGCCGACTCTGCGCGAGCCATTCAGGACGGCCAATTGGACGCCGCGTTCCAGACGGCCGGCACACCGACTGCAGCCATTACCGAACTGGCCGCCACGACAGGCGTGACGATCATTCCGGTTGACGATGACAAGATTGACGCACTGATCCAGAAGTATCCGTTCTACGTAAAAACGACAATCCCGGCCAACACCTACCAGACCGTACCGGAAGAAGTCAACACCGTCTCCGTCAAGTCGATGCTCATCGTCCGCTCTGACTTAAGTGAAGACCTGGTGTACAAGGTGACCAAGGCGATCTTTGAGAACACGGACAAACTGGGACATGCCAAGGCAAAAGAAATCAAGATTGAGGACGCGCTGAAAGGCGTCAGCCTGCCGGTACACCCGGGCGCGAAAAAGTTCTTTGACGAAAAAGGCGTACAGTAAGACCCCATGTTTCTGCACAACCAGGTAGGAACCGGGAAAGGGCGGACGTCGTTCCGCCTTTTCTCCTTCCTTTTATTGACCGCTGTGATTCTGGCGACTCTCATCCCCATTTTCCCCGCTCTGGTCATCCGCGACACGGAGACGAACCGGCTGGTGTGGAGCAGCCAAATCGCCGACGACGGCACATTTGCCATACGCTGGACTCATTCCATCAACCGCACGCCCGTCGTGGAGACGTACCGCGTCCAAAACGGGCAGATCATTTTATCCGAATTGACCTTTCAGGATTACGGGATCGGCATGGAAACCCAACTGGCTGACGATGAACAACTGATCAGCGAAAATGGTTTGTTTCGCATCGTCAACATGCACCGCGCCTACCCCGCCCTCCATCTGTTCATCGGACAGGTAAGGGCTAATCATACACTGCTTTTTTCCGGACGGGAAATTCCGCTCGCCGACGTGGACAATCCCGGCGCGGCGGTAACGATCCGGGTGGAGAAGCGCTCCATTTTGCAAGCGATTGGAGGGTACTAGATGAGCACGCAACAGATGAGTCAACAGGAAATGGAACGATTGATTGCTCAGTACGACAAGGAATCCGCCGTGCGTCAGCTGTCCGGGCCGATGAAATGGGTCACCTTTGTCCTGCTGGTTCTGTTTTCCGTCTACCAACTGGTCAGCACGCTCTTCCTGACGCTGCCGCCGCAAATTCACCGCCCCATCCACCTGGCGTTTGGCCTGGGGCTGGTCTATCTGCTCTACGCCGGACGTTCGAAAGGGCAAGCTGACGGCAAGGTGGGAATCGTCAACATCATCCTGTCCATCGTCGCCGTTCTGGTGTCGCTGTACTGGGTTTTCGACTACGACGGGCTGGTGTTGCGCACCGGGAACTACACCACGTTTGACATGGTAATCGGAGGCGCGGCCATCCTCCTGGTGCTGGAGGCCGCACGCCGTGTCGTGGGCCTGCCCATCACCATCATCGCCGCTTTCTTTTTGCTGTACACCTACTTCGGGCCGTACATGCCCGGCTTTTTGGAGCACCGCGGCAATGACGTCAGCCGGATTATCGGTCATTCCTTCTACACGCTGGAAGGGATTCTCGGCACGCCGCTCGGGGTGTCGTCCACGTTCATCTTTCTCTTCATCCTGTTTGGCGCCTTCCTGGAAAAGACCGGCGTAGGCGAATACTTTAACGATCTGGCGCTCGTCATCGCCGGGCGCCGCATCGGCGGACCGGCAAAGGTGGCCGTCTTCTCCAGCGCCTTGCAGGGAACGATCAGCGGAAGCTCCGTCGCCAACGTGGTGACGTCCGGCGCCTTCACCATTCCGATGATGAAACGCCTGGGCTACCGCTCCGAGTTTGCCGCCGCCGTCGAAGCGTCATCCTCCACCGGCGGTCAGATCATGCCGCCGATCATGGGCGCCGCCGCCTTCCTGATGGCGGAGTTCATCAACGTTCCGTACATGGAGATCGCCAAATCGGCTGCGCTGCCGGCAATTCTGTTCTTCACCGGCATTTGGATCATGACGCACTTTGAAGCCAAGCGCCTCGGGCTGCGCGGTCTGACCCCGGAAGAGCTGCCGAACAAAAAAGAGGTGCTGAAGAAACTGTATCTGCTGCTGCCGATTCTGGTGATCATCGTCGTACTGATGATGGGCGTCTCTGCCGAGCGTTCCGCCATCATCGGAATCGCGTCCACAATCGTGGTCAGCGCATTCCGCAAAGAGACGCGCTTGTCGCTTGCGGACATTCTGGAAGCGTTCGCTTCCGGCGCCCGCACCGCTCTGGGTGTGGTGGCGGCAACGGCTTGTGCCGGCATTATTGTCGGGATGGTCACGCTGACCGGTATCGGGCTGAAACTGGCCAACGGCTTGATCGACCTGGCGGGCGGCATTCTGCTGCTCACCCTGTTCTTCACCATGATCGCGTCGCTGATCCTGGGGATGGGCACACCGACCACGGCCAACTACATCATTACATCGACGATTGCCGCTCCCGCCCTCATCCAGATGGGCGTGCCGGACATCGCCGCGCACATGTTCACCTTCTACTTCGGGATTATTGCCGACATTACCCCGCCAGTTGCGTTGGCGGCGTTCGCTGCGGCCGGTATCGCCAAATCAAAACCGATCCAGACTGGCGTGGAATCGACGAGGCTGTCCATCGCAGCCTTTATGGCGCCCTACATCTTCGTCCTGTCGCCGCAGCTGCTGTTGATCGACACCACGTTTTGGGAATCGGTGTGGGTGTTGATCACCTCCACGCTCGGCATGATTGGCGTTGGCGCCGGTCTGATCGGCTTCTGGATGTCGAAGCTGAATCCGCTGGAGCGTCTCCTGGCTGTCGCAGGCGGCGTTTTGGCCGTAATGCCCGGACTTGCCACCGACTTGTCAGGTTTCGCCCTGCTGGCGCTCGTGTTTGGTCTCTCCTACTTCAGGGGGCGCAAGGAAAATCAGCAGATTCAGATCGCTTCCTAAGCCAGGTGCTAATGGTTTCATAAAACTGCAGGCTGTCGATGCCATTTCGACAGCCTGTTTCTTTTTTACGCGAAGCAGTCAAAAAAATAGCTCTCCTCTTATCCCAGACGGGCCAAGTCGGAGAGCTACATTTTTTCATGACGCTGCATCAGTATTGTCCAATGGGGTGAGACTTCGTTTCCCTTTTTGACTACTTTTCTTCCGGTTGGCCGTCAACAAACCATTCCTTACCGTTGTCGCCAGTCTTGGACTTCAATTCTATTTTCACTGATGTTTTGTCGTCCCCACGTTGGAAAAGGATCGTTGTTTGGGTTACATCCTTATCGACTAACAAAAGAGGCTCATAGTCGCCAATCTTATGGTGAGACATTGCTTGATGCAATGCTTCCGTGTAGCTGACCTGTTCGCGCGTATCAAGTTTGTCCCAAATATGATGGTTGTCCGCATAATCTACCTGCTCCAAGCCATTTGTATCGATGTTGAATTTTTTCATTGCGGTATTCCATGTCTTTTCCAGCAACTTGTTTGTCTTCTCTGATCGATGATTCTTTATTTTGTCTTCATGTTTGATTTTTTTGCTTTCCTTCTTTTGCGCTTCAACATAGTAGGGTGCAATTCCAATTCCGACACCTGTTAGTATTGCCACTGTGAGCAGTGAAGGTAAAAGTACCATGCGCTTTTTCAACGAAAAAACCTCCTCTTTTCTAAGTGATTTCACGAAATTTGCCTAACTAAAGTTCTGTTCGATCCGACGTAGTAATTGAATCAGCGTCACTAGAAGACCACCAAATTCTATGATTCGATGTGGCATAAGTGTCATCCAATCCAATTGGGCAGTATGCACTAGCATAAGCTGTTGTCCCTGATTCTTTCTTGCTTTCTTTGTATCCTCGCTTTTTACCGCCCCCCATATTTCTGTATAGGCTCTAGCATACTTTGTCCCATACGAACCAATGGTAACTGCATCACTTCTCCATTGTGTATTATCACTGTCGTATGAGATACTAACTCCTGTTCCCTGTTCAAAATAAATATTGGCCGCATATGCTGAAGTAGCTACGACACTGGTTAGACTTATGGCCAACATCATCATCTTCATTTTTTTCACATAAACCCTTCCAGTATTTTTACAAAATTTACATATAAAAGGTTATCACATCCATGATGAGTGTGTGAATCCTATATTTTCAAAATAACCAAAAATTTGTAATTTGCTTACGACACCGTTGCCGTCTGTACACATCCTCCAATGGAACTTGATGTACCAATTTCTGGAGCAACAAAGCAACGATTCGATATGTATTTCTTTGATGCAAAGGGGATTCTGAAAAATGTGTTCGCGAAATGTTTCCGGGACAGGGAACAAAAGCGGAATGTACAGCTTGTGGAATGAGAGACATTCATTTAGGTTCCAGGTGCATCCTTTAGTGCGATACTATTTACAATTTTTGACGGACACAAGACCACTTTCGTTTCATCATAAGTGTGTGATGCCTGTCTTTCTCCATCTACAGGCGCGTTTCGCGGGATCATCCTGTTTGCAGAACCACCACAATTTACACCCGACATGGAAAACGGGTCCCCTCTCCAGGGACCCGTCCAGACTGAAGACAAACCGATTGTGCCGAAGGAGAATCACGTTTCCAGACAGAGCGACTTGTGAGCCCTACCGAGCGGAGCAGCGATTTGCGGAAAAAAGGAGCGCCACCTCTGAATGGGCCGCGTAGTGATGCGGCTTTGGCGCTCCCCCGCAAATCGATGAGGAGCGTGCAGTTTGTGCTTCCCCGCTGGGCGAGCACGGGCCCCGCCGAACGCGAGCATTAGCTTGTGTTCGGTGGGTAAAGCACGGAGCGAATGACGGAAACGTGTTCTCCCCGCAACGGACATTTTGTCTAATCGAGTAGGAGGGGGTGGCTAACCCCCGTCCTCTCACACCACCGTACGTACCGACCCGGTATACGGCGGTTCACCAAGCTTGACGAAGTGTGAAATATCGCTGTATCAAACTCATCAGCCCTTGTTGTTGCCAGTAGGCAATACCAAGGGCTTTGTGCATGTGCGGGGATTTTGTTGTCCGCCATGCCCCCTTTCGGGTGTTTGCGATTTCCAGTGCTCTGTTGTGAGAAAGGCCAAGCGAACGAAGTTCGCGGTACCTCGTACGAACTCGTTTCCACTGCGTCCATAGACAGAGTCGGAGCCTTCGGCGAATCCATTCCTCTATTCGCAGGAGATGGGTTTTCGCCTCGGCTAGCGCAAAATACCCGATCCATCCCATGAGGTACTGGTTGAGTTTTTGAATCCGCTCCTGCATGGTCATGCTCCAATGTGGGTTGGTTAATTGGCGAATCTGTTCTTTCAACCGGGTGATCGATTTGGGGTGCAGGCGTATCCGTGCTTTCTTTCCCAGAGTAAAGCTAAAGCCGAAAAACTTCCGATTGCACGGGCGATCCACCGCACTTTTCTGTTGATTTACCTTGAGTTTGAGAACCCTGGTCAAGTATCGCTCCACGCTTGCCTTTACACGTTCACCCGCACGTTTGGAGCGGACATAGATGTTGAATAGCTCTCCTCTTATCCCAGACGGGCCAAGTCGGAGAGCTACATTTTTTTATCACGCTGCATCAGTATTGTCCAATGGGGTGAATAAGGGTCTTGGATTTCCCTTCATGTTTCACGGGGTGGTTTGGCCAAATCGGAAGCTGAAAACGGTTAAACACAGCTTGTTACTCTAACATTTGCTCAAGAATTTTTTCACCTTTTTTATAAACGGATCCGTCGAGTGTAAATCGGTACAGAACCATCTTTTTGCTCGTGGTGTCGTATATCCATAAAAACTTGTCGCCATTCGCCGAAGTGGAATGCATCATGACAGCATCACCGCTGGACAACGCCCCATCCTGAGCGAAGAGCGGCTCTGATAACTGCGGTTTCGTCTGAAGATGATAGATGATTTCTCTTGACGTCTCTTTTGCAGTCTCTGCAATCGAAACAATTCCGTAAACAACCGCCACTGTAAGTATCGAAAGTAAAATTCCTACCCATATTTGAAACCAGTTGCTTTTCATTGCCAACCTCCTCCTCTCGTGGTCACTATTAAAATATCAAAATTTGTAATCTATTCCATTAATGAATTTTTCCGGGGGGGGTATGACTTTTATGAAATGTCCTGGGCCAAGCGAGTCGCCCCCATCACCCCATGCACCACGGACTTCGTCTACACACTGACGGGCCCCTGTTTAGGGACCCGTCTTTTTACTTGCGAATCAATCTTGTCCAGCCTTCGTCCTGCTCCACCTTTTGCTCCTTCATCAGCTTGCCCAGGGCCCGCTTGAAGGCTGACTTGCTCATCGCGAACTTCTCCCGGATGATGTCGGCCGGGGTGTCGTCCGTGTACGGCATCGCCCCGCCCCGGTCGATCAGGTAGTGGAGAAGCTTGTCCGCGTCTTCTGCGTACCGGACTTCCTTGCGCGCATGCATCGAGCCGTTCAACCGGCCGTCTGCGCGCACGTAGCTCACTCGGCAGCGGACCGACTGCCCCAGGCGAAGCGGTTCCGTCATCTCGTCGCGGTGGACGAACAGCACATGCTCGTCGTCCGTAAACAGGAACGCTCCCTCCTGGATCACTTTGTAGACCGTGCCTTCTACCCACTTGTTGTGCATGTCGTTGTCGGCCGGGACGGCAATCCGGCTGATTTCCTCCTCCGACACCGGCCTGGCCAACAGACGTCCCTGCTTGTCCCGCTTCAGCGTTACCAGCAGGCGGTCCCCCGCGCGAGGCCATTCCTGCCGCATCTTGGGGAGATCGTCCACGAACAGCAGCAGGTGCTTCTTGATGCCGTTATCCAAAAATACGCCCAGGCGCGGGGACACATCCACCACTTCCAGCCAGCCGTACTCGCCCCACGATACATAGGGCATCTGCATGGTAGCCGCCAATCGATTTTCATGGTCGTGGTAGAGAAAGACGTCCACCTCTTCACCGACCCGGAGCGGACCGTCTGCTTCGCTCCGGTGGAGAAACACCTCCGCCTCTCCCTCGTGAAGAAAATAGCCGAAATCCGTCTGCCGCGCCACCGTCATCGTCACGGTCATGCCCGCCTGGAGGTGGGTCAGAGCGGTGTGCACCCGGTTTTTGTTGTGCCTCTTGTTCATTTGCGTCCTTTCCTCTCTCTCCTGTTTGCATCCTAACTATACCCAACCGGCGGCAATCCATTCCACACCTTTTTGCCCATCCCGCAGAAAATTCGGCTAATCAGGCAAGTCCGGCCGACGGTTGCAATATGTATGGATTGTACCGGTTGTACCTGTTTTGATGTGTAACCAACTGATGACGACTGTCGTAATTACCAGCAGTTATTTCCAGTCTAAATAGATGGGAGCGACTCGTGATGCTTGTGCTTCTGGAACATATCATTCTCGGCATTGTTCAGGGGTTGACGGAGTTCCTGCCGATTTCCAGCACCGGTCATCTGGTGCTGTTCCGCAAGCTGTTCGGTCTGCAGGAAGCCGGCCTGCTCTTTGACACGATGCTTCACTTTGGGACGCTGATCGCCGTCGTCATTGTGTTTTGGCCGGAGATTCGTCACGTCCTGATTAACCCGACCGGCAAACTGGCCCGCCTGCTGGTCGTCGGCACCATTCCCACTGCCGTCATCGGCCTGACATTTGAAGACTATTTTGAGGAGATTTCCCGGACCGGTGTGACGATCGGGTGGGAGTTTCTCGCCACCGGCGTGATTATCTGGGGAGTGGAATCAATGCGCAGGGGGACGCGGAAGTTCGACGAGATCAACTACACAGACGCCCTGATCATCGGTACGCTGCAAGGCGCCGCCATCCTGCCCGCCATCTCCCGCTCCGGCCTGACAATTGCCGGTTCGCTTATGCGCGGCATCAATCGCGCCGATGCAGCTCGCTTTTCTTTTTTGCTGTCGCTTCCGGCCATTCTGGGAGCAACCGGACTGCAGACGCTCAAGCTGGTCAGGCAACCGGTGGAAACGGCCGCGATGATT
The DNA here is from genome assembly GCF_013096935.1 of Brevibacillus sp. MCWH. Taxonomy (NCBI): domain Bacteria; kingdom Bacillati; phylum Bacillota; class Bacilli; order Caryophanales; family Paenibacillaceae; genus Brevibacillus; species Brevibacillus sp. MCWH. The sequence continues at coordinate 97,205 of NZ_SDLF01000005.1, forward strand.
CCGATGCTGGTGGGTACGATGTGTGCCGCCATCGCCGGATACGTGGCCATACGCTGGATGCTGAAGATCATCAGCACCGGCTCGATGAAAGGCTTTGCCGTTTATGTCTGGGTCCTGGGCATTATCATCCTCGGCATGCAGTATTTCGGCGGATAGCCAAACAATAAGCCGGCGCTGCCGCCGGCTCTTTCACTTTATGTGCTCCTTGTCTCCGTACCGGCTGGCCACCAGTTTGGCCACCAGCAGCACGAGGCCGTAAAACGCCGTAGCCAGGAGCGATGTGGCCAGCCAGGTGGCGGTCCCCAATAACAGGTAGAGCAGGACGTGAGCGACAAAAATGCCCAACAGCCAGATCCCGATGTTCATCCGGTTGATAAAGGCGACCAGACTGCGCAACCAACAGACACCTCCCACTTGTGCAGATACTGTTGTTATTGCCCCTGCGGCCGCTTCTTATCCCCGTCCGGCCAAACTTCCGGGTCCCTCTGTCGGTCCTGCACCTGAAAGCCCGCCCGCTCCAGAATTTCGGCCAGCACATCCAACGGTGTGTTGGCCACCTGGGCAAACATCCGCCTTGTATGCAAATGCTGGGCGTGGGGAAAATCGTCCGATAGCTGCCTGCGCAATTTTTTTCCGCTGTGGTCCTCATCCGTAAACACGTACACCTCGTCGGCCGTCTCCAGTTTTTCCGCAAGCCGCCCCGCCTTGTCCGCGCTGTACGACCCGTATGTGCAGTAAATCAATACCGGTTCGGCCAAAACCTGCAGAAGCCGCTCCCTGTCCGTTTTTCCCTCGACAATAATGACACGTTCTTCCACGCGGCCACGCCTCCTTTTCCAGCGAGGTGATACGTTTAGTATACCCGTTCCAAAAGCGGCCGGAAATAGACCGCCGGGAACATCTGGCTGCGTAACACAGACGCCTGCCGGGGGAAGCTAGAGGTGAACCAGGGGGAAAGGAGCGTGCACCATGGCACAGTGGAAAAGCGCCAAAAATTTGAACCAGAAAGGCTTGGCTGTCACCGGCCTGACGAGCAGCACAATCGCTGACGACACGCACACGGAAGACAACCAGGGAACTTCGCAGCAGCGCAAGCAGAAGGAGCAGCCCGAGCCCCGGCCCATGTAAGGACCGCTTGTCTCTCAAACAGCCGTCTTATACAAGGCGGCTGTTTTGGTACCGAGGGAGCGAATCGCTTCCCGCAGTTACCCGGTTTGTCAGCCTTCCCACACCCTGCTGACCTCCCGCAATTCTGTGCCGTCAAATGACAATCGGTAGATATCGGGCATGGAAAGTTGTTGCCAGAAATGATAATCGTACCGTTTGTCAAACACATTCATGATTAATGCCATCAAATTGCCATGGGTGCCGATGACGACGTTCTTTCCGGAAAACCTGGTTAAAACCTGCTCGATTGCTTTGATTCCCCGTTTTTGGGCAGCGGCATTCGACTCCCCGCCTTCCCATGAAAAATGCTCGTCTTCCCACACCCGTGCGACAGCGTATTGAAAATCCTCCACGGGTTTATCAGACAAGATTCTTTCCTTGAACCCTTCCTCGATCTCCACCGCTTTCCCAATGGAATGGGCTATGCCTTCGACGGTTTGAATCGCTCGTCTGTACGGACTTGATATGACATGATCGACGTTTTTCCGCTTGAGCAATTCGGTTACTTTTTTCGCGTCCAGGCAGCCGCGCTCGGACAATGGCCGGTTTCTTTCATCCGGCGTATAAACGGAATGGGCGTGCCGCACAAGATACAGATTGGTTCCCATCAGATGCTCCCCCCAGGGATTCCCATATTTTGTTTTATTGTATCATTGCGGATTCCATCTTGACGTGTACCTTAACCCGACACCGACATGTTCGTCCCGGATGGTGCAGTGATTGTCATCATTTCATTTCTTTGCAGAGATGTACGAGCCTTGCGAAAAAATGATTGCATTCCACCATCTCACGTCATATAATCTAACATAAAAAATTAACATGTCAGATTATCTGACACAAAAAAGGAGTGGATTACATGGAACCGACACTGCCTCTTCTCGCTTCCGCAGTGGATGCCACCTGGGTGATGGTCTCCGCCATTTTGGTGATCTTCATGCAGGCCGGATTCGCGCTGTTGGAGGCTGGGTCGACGCGCATGAAAAACGCCGGACACATCGCCGGCAAGACGGTCCTGACGTTTGGAATCTGCACCTTGGCGTTTTGGGCCCTGGGCTTCGGCCTGACGTTTGGCAACGGCAATTCGTTCATCGGACTGACCGGCTTTTTCTTCAACGGAACGGAGGAACAGGCGGCTGCGGCCTACGAATCCCTTTCCTTCGCCAACATTCCGGTCGGGATCAAGTTCCTGTTTCAACTGGCTTTTGCCGGCGTCTCCCTCTCCATCGCCTGGGGCGGCTTCGCCGAGCGCGCCAAACTTTCTGTCTACGTCGTTTTCGGAATATTGTATACGATCTTAATTTATCCGGTTGTCGGCCATTGGATCTGGGGGGGCGGATGGCTGGCGGACCACGGCAAACAGGATTTTGCCGGATCGACGGTCGTCCACCTGACCGGAGCAACCGCCGCTCTCGTCGCCACCATCCTGCTCAAGCCGCGCCTCGGCAAGTACAACAAAGACGGCAGTTCCAACTTGATACCCGGTCACAATCAGGTCTACACCACGCTGGGGGTCATCATCTTGTGGATTGGCTGGTTTGGCTTCAACGCGGGGTCTGCGTTTGGCTCCGTCTCCGGCCTCTTTGGCCATGTGGCGCTGACGACCAACCTCGCGGCCGCGTCCGGTGCGGTTGCCGCTCTGGGCATCGCGTGGGCTGTCACGGGGAAAGCAGACATCCCGAGCATGCTGAACGGCGTGCTGGCCGCCCTGGTGGCAATCACCGCTTCCTGCGCGTTTGTGGAACCGTGGGCTGCGATTGTCATCGGGTCCGTGGCAGGTATTCTTACATTCTATACTGCCATCTGGTTTGATCGGATGGGCATTGACGATCCAATCTACGCCTTCTCCGTCCACGGCATCGCCGGCATCTGGGGAACGCTGTCCAACGGCTTTTTTGCCGCTCCCGCCCTGGTAGAAAAAGTGGGCGTCGGGATGCCGGGCCTGTTCTACGGCGGCGGCTTCCACCAACTGGGCGTTCAGGCGTTGGGTGTATTTGCCGCGCTGGTGTATGTGCTTGTCGCTTCGTACGTCATTCTCGCCATCATGAAGAAAACGATGGGACTTCGCGTAACCGAAGAAGAAGAGGTGATGGGCCTTGACCTTAGCGAACACGGGGGATACGGATATCCCGAACTGCTGCAATCGGAACGCCCTTACGTTTCCGCCCCACAAAGGCGATCCACTCATTCTCTCACTTGAGGATTGTCACCGCATCGCGGACGCCGGTTCGTTTCAGGAACTGCTCTCCCTGCGCCGGGAGCTCTTGAACCTGTCCCGGTTGGAAGGGATGAATCGGGCCGGGGAAATGGCACCGTACGCCGTGACTGTCAATCTGATCCACGACAAGGTGATCCGCCAGGGCGTGCTGCTCGCCGTGCGCCACCTGGCGAAAATGGGCGTAGGCACGCCGCCCGTCCCGTTCGCCTTTCTCCAGTTTGGCAGCGGCGGGCGAAGCGAACAGGCCGTCATCAGCGATCAGGACAACGGACTTGTCTACCGGATTCTTGACGGCATGGACAAACGGGAGATGGAGCGTGTGGAAAACTACTTTCACCTGCTGGGGGCTGCCATCGTGCAGGGCTTGGAACAAGTAGGCTATCCGCCCTGCCGGGGCAACGTCACCTGCGTGTCGGCCCGCTGGCGCGGCAGCACGGACCAATGGATGGAGCGCCTCGCCGCCTGGGCTGCCGATCCGGTGTGGGAGCACGCCCGCTATCTCCTGTTGGTGGGCGACGCCCGCATCCTCTGGGGGGAGCCGGATGTGGTCGCCCCGCTGATCAAGCAGTACCGGAGGCTGCTCGCCCACAACCCGATTCTGATCGGCAGGCTTGTGAGCAACACCCGCTTCCACCGGATTCCGCTCACGTGGCTGGGCCGGATCGCTCCGGACATCACCGGCCGCTACCAGGGCGCGATCAACCTAAAATACGGCGTGTATCTGCCGATCGTCAACGTCGTCCGCCACTTCGCCCTGGCTCACGGCATTCACGCCGCCTCCACGCTGGAGCGGCTGGCTGCCCTGCGGGAAGCAGGCATCTGGCCGGTGGCGTTCTGCCGGGAGGTGGAGCACCACTTCCGGCTGCTGCTGGGCCTTAGGCTGATCGCTCCGCTGCACTGGCGGGACGGCACCTACGCCAGCAACAGCTACGTCAAACTGTCGGAGTTGTCGTCAGATACGCTCTCAATGCTGCGCGAGGCAATGAAGCTGGCGCTGCGGTTGCAGAAATGGACAAAAAAAATGCTGGCCGCGTACCCGGAATAGGGAGGTGCCGGCATGCACACCAGAGACCTGTGGGAACGCTTGCGGCAGATGAGCCGGGCCGCTGAGACAGTTCGAATGCCGTCAGCGGACCGGGACCTTGGCAATCCGGGGCTAATCGCCTTTCTCCGCTCGCTGCGGCGCGAACGAAAGGAAGCGGAGGGCCGGCTGCCGCTCGCCGATTTGGAAGTGGTCGTCGTCGATCTGGAGACGACTGGCTTTTCCCCTGACCGCGGTGACACCATCCTCTCCATCGGTGCCGTGGCGATGCGGGGAGACCAACTGCTTTTGGGAGAATCGTTTTACAGCCTGGTCGACCCCGGCCGGCCGATTCCTCCCCACATCGCCTCCCTTACCGGGATACGCGACGAGATGGTTCGCACCGCGCCCGATCCGGCTGCCGCGCTCCAGCGCTTTTTCCAGTTTGTCGGCGACCGGCCGCTGGTCGCCCACCACTCCCGCCACGAGCGGCAGTTTTTTCGGGCGGCGTTATGGAAACATGGCCGCCGGCGGTTTACGCATCGGCTGCTGGACACCATGCTGTTGGTCCGCGTGTCGGGCGAGGTGATCGGCAACAGCTCGCTGGACGCCCTGTGCGCCGCCCACGGCATTCACATCTCCCGCCGTCACCACGCCTACTGCGATGCCGTCGCCGCCGCCTCGCTCTGGGGGATCTACCTGAGAAAGGCGATTGAGCAGGGATATACCGATTTGGGGGAGATCTACGAGGAACTCAGATAAAAAGGCTGTCCGTCAGTCTTGTCGGACAGCCTTCCGTCATGGTTCTTCCACAAATACCTCGTCGCCTTCCGACACCCGCCCCTGGGTGACGACGGACGCGTACACGCCGAAGTGGTTGCGGTGCCGCTTTACCACCGTTTTCAGCACAGCCGGATGCAGCTCCAGCGTATCCGGGTCGATGTTGATGGAGATGCAGCGTTCGCAAGGCTTGTTCACCTGCAGTTCCACGTCATTGATGCGCAGCCGCCTGCCCAGCCAGGCATCCTCGGCAAACGGCGTGTCCTCATCCAGCACGACTACAAAATTGGCCCGAAAGCGGCGAGGGTCCAGACTCTCCCGGCCAATCAGGCGGGCGATCTCCCGCAGCGAGGCATCGGTCACCAGCAGGATGTGATCTTCCCAGTTTTCTCCGCCTTCACGCGGTGTGCTGCGCACAGCAGTCACCGGCCGTCCCGTCGTCTCAGCCACCCTGGCGAACAGCGTCTCCTCCCAGCCGTACACGGTACCGTCCGGCGCGGTCACGCGCACCTCCGGATAGGCGTCCTCGCCGCTCTCCGCTGCCAGCCGGGCGGTGAAGCCCAAGACGCCCGGAACTGCATCCGCACTGAGATACTTGCCGTTCCTGTCCCGGAAGTAATAGCCCCGGTCGCCGTACACGCCAAATGCGTCCACGCGGCACGTCGTCAGCCGCTCGCCGCCCATAGCCTTGACGGGATGACGAAAAATCGCCGCAAGCGTCCCCGCTTTTTTCATCCCAGCCGCCTCCTCCGCCTGTTTTCCAGCGTTTCTCTATCCCGTAATGAACGAATTGCGCACCCGGCTCCAAAACGTGAGCCGCTTGTAGCGGGCAAACTTCACTTTGTCCACGCCGACGCGGCAGGTGATGGAGCACACGTCCTGCCAGACTGCCTGCTCCCGGTCCAACCCGATCATGATCTGTGGATTCATCACGATCAGTTCGACCTCGTGGTGCTTGGGCAGCACCAGCGAGCTGTTGATCGTCCGGTAGGCCTGATTGTTGATCGATGCGATCTCCGAGAGCTGAATCGCTTCGATGGAAGGATGGACGAGCGCTCCGTTCACCGCTTTGTTGTACGCCGTGCTTCCAGACGGGGAAGAGACGATCAGGCCGTCTCCGCGAAACGTCTCAAACTCGTCGCCGTTTATGTACACACAGGCCACCAGCGTGGACAGGGACGCATTGCGGATCACCAGTTCGTTGAGCGCCCATTTGTGAATGATGCGGCCGTCGCGGGTCAGAATGCGGCACGAAACGGTGGGGTATTCGGCGACAAACGGCTTCGTCTGCTCTTTGAGAGCCTGTACGAACGCATCCAGCTCGTTTGGCCGCCAGTCCGCGTAAAAGCCCAAATGGCCGGTGTGGATGCCGACGTATGTCGGTTCAAAGCCGTATTGATGCACCGCTTCCAACAGCGTTCCGTCCCCGCCGATGGAGAGCACGAGATCAGGCGTCTCGCCCTCTTCCCGGACAAAGCAGTACGGGCTGTCCTCGCCCAGCAGTTTTTCCTTCAGCTCCCGTTCTACCTCCCGGGAGTAGTCGTCATTCCGCAGTACGGTGGCAATTTTCATGGTGGTCTACCCTCACTTTACGCACATACATGCCTGCTATTCACAATGTTACAGGAACACTCCGGTGGCCGGGATGCCGACGCGGGCTACCAGCGCTCCGCCGCAAAACGGCCGGAGCGAAACTCCTCCAGCCGCCGCCTCGTCGCAGGCGACAACTGCTCCGGCAATTCTGACCAAGCAAAAAAGCGCATATCCGCCACTTCCGGGTCAGACTTTGGCCGTTCATGCTGGCGGTACCGGGTGACGTGGAACAGCGCGATGTGATCCCGCTTCCCTTCCCGCTCGCTGTAGTAGAGGTGGCAGATCCTCATCTCGCTCGCCTCTATGCCGCACTCTTCCCACAGCTCACGCCGGGCCGCCTCCAAAAACGTCTCTCCCTTTTTCACTCCTCCGCCCGGCAAATACCATCCGCTCACATACGTGTGGCGCACCAGCAGCACGCCTTTTTCATCGTCCGTGACAATCAGCCGGACACCCAGCGTCAGCGGCCTGCGGATACGCCAATACAGTTTGAGCAGCGGGTAGTACCAGGCCATCGTTTTCCACTCCCTGTGATTCCATTCCTGTTGCTACCATTCTACACTACCGCGAAATCCACCGCCATAGCAGGCACACGGCAGGTCAGCGCAGTGCCAGATGGCAGAATCAGGAATTGCAATCCGGTGTTATTCGCAAAAAACGGGCCCTATTCTGGGCCCGTTAATGCTAGGCAAACCGTTTTTCCAACTCCCGGACAATCGCCTCCGCCTTGCGCATCCAGACCTGTTCCACAGGTGCGTCCTTGTCCACCGGCTCCTGAAACTGGTTCATGGCAGCCGAGGCGACAGGCGAGTAATAGCCGATGTCTTCCTCCACACCGGTCTGGTAGACGTGTTTCAGCACAAACGGCGTCCCCAGTTCCAACCAGGCGTCCGGGCTGTCCAGTTCCCCTTCCATGACCGTCACCGGCAGCCGCAGATACACCATCCCCTGATCGTCCAGCTTGCGGTCAAAATACCCCCGGTGGTAATCCCAGTTGGCCAGGGTAAAGCCGTCCGGTTCGAGCGATTCGCGAAAGAATCCAAACGTGCCTCTCGTACCCGCCAAACTGCTTTCAATCGGTTGCATCTCCATCCCTGCCTTTTTCGGATTCTACCCGGTAGTGTGCGACAAACGGCGCGGTTGTACTCAAACATCGGTGAAAATGGAAAAAGCCTCCCGCCGGATACAGCCCGGCAGAGGCTTCGTGCTGGTGTTATGGTCAAATGAGGGAAATCGACAGCAGGGTAAACAGGGCCAGAGGAATCACCTTGCGGCGGCAACGGCGCTTTTTCTTCTTGTGAACAGGCACTCTGAACACGCCGAACGGAACAGGGTAGAAGTATGGATAGCTGGGGTATGGGTATGGACTGAAATCAGTATACGGGCTTACCTGGGAATACGGGTTGCCATACAAATTGATGTTGTTTTGCAGCGTGACGTTGCCCTGGGGTCCAGCGGTTTCGTAGGGACTGACCGCTTCGTACGGACTTACCATTTCGGCAGGTTGTTCAAACGGTGCGGTTTGCTCGTAGGGGCTCACCATTCCCTCAGATTTGCCGGACGGACCGGCTGACTCAAAGGGACTCACCATCCCGTACGGACTCTCAGCGGGGCCGGTCTCGTAGGGACTTACCATCCCGTACGGACTGACGTTGGGACCCATCTCGTAAGGACTTACCATCCCGTACGGGCTGACGTCAGGCCCCATCTCGTATGGGCTTACCATCCCGTACGGACTGACATTCGGCCCCACTTCGTAGGGACTCACCATCCCGTACGGACTGACGCCGGGCCCCATCTCGTAGGGACTTACCATCCCGTACGGACTGACGTTGGGACCTGTCGTACCGTATGGACTGACGGCACTCTCCCGAGGCGGACATCCGTCTTGCGGTCGTGATTTTTGCGGATACCGGCTGGAGACCGGCTCCACAGCTCCCATAACATCGGCCGGCCCCTCATCGTTTTCCTCAATTTCCACGTAGACGTGGAAATCGTCAACATCGAGAATTTTGCCCTCGTACACACGACCGTCCATCGCTTCGATCCGTACCTTTTGCCGCGCGTGCTTCTTGCAAATCTCCTGCACGGTTTCACGCATATCCTTTAACATGCTGACCGCCGCCGGTTCAGCCTGAAACAGTTGTTTTTGCGACGACTCCATGAAAACTCCTCCCCTTTTGTCGTTTCTGTATTACGATATACGCCTGTGTGTGGGGAGGTGTCTATTTTTCCAGGCAAGTCTAGCCCATTTTGCGGCCTTGTGACACGACACTCGTAAAGCGTTCGGGCAAAAACGGTTCCAGCCGTTCTGTCCGTCCCTGTTCCAGATAATCCGCCATCAGCTTGGCTGTGATCGGAGAAAGCAGAATGCCGTTGCGAAAGTGTCCGCCGGCGAGCGACAATCCCGACCATCCCGGCACCGGCCCCAACAATGGTTTGCCGTCGGCGGTAGCCGGGCGCAGTCCCGCCCATGCTTCCAAAAACGGGGCCGATGAGAGCGCCGGCACATACGGCATCACGCCGTTCAGCACGCCGGTCAAGCCTTCCAGCGTGACCTCCCGCTGGAAGCCGGCCTCGTCTTCCGTAGCGCCGAGGACGATTTTGCCGTCCCGTTTGGGGGTGATATAGCCCGTGCTGCCAAAAATCACTGTCTGCAGCGGAATCCCCGCCGAGTCGACCGCTGCGATCTGTCCACGCACCGGGAGAACGGGAATGGACAGCCCCAGCCAGCCCATCGCGATGCCGGCCCACGCCCCGGAGGCGATAATGGTTTCGTCGGCAAAGAGCGATCCCGCAGTCGTCTCGACGCCCACCACCCGGCTTCCTTCCGTGACGAAGCCCGTCACCACGCAGCCGGAAAGCAGCGTCACGCCCCGCCGCTTGCACGCCGTCACCAGTGCCTGCAGCAGCATCCGGTTGTTGACATGCCCTTCGGATGGCGAGTGGATCGCCGCGATCGCCCGATCCGTCAACAGCGGTTCAACGTCGCGGATGGCCGCTCCGGTCAGCCAGCGGACATCGTAACCGCTCTCCCGCTGCCAGGTGAACTTTGCGCGCAACTGCTCCGCTTCCTCTTCCGTCAACGCCACGGTCAACAGCCCGTCGATGCAAAGCTGCACATCTCTGCCCGCCTCTGCTTCCAGCTCCGCCGCCCATTCCGGGTAGAGGCGAAGCGACTCGATGCCCAAATCAAGCAGCGGGCCTGGCTGGGAAAATTCCTTGAGCGGAGCCAGCATGCCGGCCGCTGCGGAAGACGCCTGGCCGCCCCACGCCCCCTGCTCTGCCACCGTGACGGACAACCCGCGCCGCGACAGCTCGTAAGCCAAACTTAATCCGATGATGCCTCCGCCTACAATCAAACAATTCGTCATGGTTCTTCCTCTCCTCGATGGAACTGCGCCCCGCCCTGCTCAAGCGGCGAAGCCTGGGTAAACGCGCTGTTCTCCTGCCACCCCGCTGATGCCGCCCCACCGGACGAAAGCATGCAAAAAGCCCACCTTCCCCGGCAGGAAAGGTGGGCCGATGCACATCCGCAAACACAGACTGCTCTTTTGCTTGCAACCACTTCCCTGCGCCAGCATGATCTGGATCAGGTGCAAAGGGTCGACGGTCATCGCTTCCGTCCTCTCAGCCCTGCGTGATGGACTCCCCCAGTAGCTTTCCGTTATGTCGTTTACACCCTTCAGTATAGACCTGCGGCCGCTCCCTGGCAAGAGCGCGGCGCTCAGTCCTCGTCTTTCACATCGTAGCTTTCAGGAATGGGCTCGTTTCGGGTCGCCTCCTCCCATTCCCTCAGTTTGCGGATCTGTTCCAGATGATGTTGAAACTGGTCCTTGTTGATCAGGTATTCTTCGCCGTTGTGAACGGCACGGATGCGTCCCTCGCGGATTTTTTCCAGAATAAACGTCTCCGGCAGTTCCAGGTAGGCAGCGGTCTCGGACACAGTCAGGTACGTCTTATTGCTTTCCACGCAGTCTCGCTTCCAGTGCTGCTTTTTGCTGTTCATACCCCGGTTTGCCCAGCAGGGCGAACATGTTCGCCTTGTAGGCTTCCACTCCGGGTTGGTCAAACGGGTTGACCCCGAGCAGATATCCGCTAATGCCGCATGCCTTTTCAAAGAAGTAGATCAGCTCACCGAGATGGTAGGCCGTCGCTTCCGGAATTTCCACCACGAGGTTGGGCACACCGCCGTCCACATGGGCCAGGAGCGTTCCTTCAAACGCTTTTTTGTTGACGAAGTCCATGCCCTTGCCGGAGAGAAAATTCAACCCGTCGAGATCGTCCGGATCTTCGCTGATCGTAACGTCCACCGCCGGCTTGGACACAGCCACCACTGTTTCAAACAGGTGGCGCATGCCGTCCTGGATGTATTGTCCCAGCGAGTGCAGATCGGCGGAGAACTCGGCAGATGCAGGAAAAATCCCCTTGCCGTCCTTGCCCTCCGACTCGCCGAACAGCTGCTTCCACCACTCGGCAAAATAGCGGAACTGCGGCTCGTAGCTGACCAGCAGCTCGACGGTTTTGCCTTTGCGGTAGAGCGCGTTGCGGACAGCCGCGTACTGGTAGCACGGATTGTCTTCCAGAACAGGCGTCAGGTAACGCTCGCGGGCAGCAGCAGCGCCCTGCATCAGCGCATCGATATCGGCGCCGCTCACGGCAATCGGCAAAAGACCTACTGCAGTCAGCACGGAGTAGCGTCCGCCGACGTCGTCGGGGATGACGAACGTTTCGTACCCTTCCTCGTCAGCCAGCCGTTTCAACGCGCCTTTCGCCTTGTCCGTAGTCGCGTAGATGCGTTTTTTCGCTTCCTCACGTCCGTATTTTTTCTCCAACCAGGCGCGGAACAGACGAAACGCGATGGCCGGTTCCGTCGTGGTGCCCGATTTGGAGATGACATTAATGGACACGTCTTTCCCTTCGAGAACATCCATCAGATGGGAGACGTAGACCGGGCTGATATTGTTGCCGACGAAGTAAATTTCCGGCGTGCGCCGTTTGGACTTGGGCAGCAGGTTGTAAAAGTGGTGGCCCAGCACATCCACGACGGCTTTGGCCCCCAGGTACGAACCGCCGATCCCGATGACCAGCAGCACATCAGACTCCGCTTGAATTTTCGCGGCTGCCTGTTTGATCCGTTCATATTCATCCTTGTCATAGTGAATGGGCAAATCGACCCAGCCGAGAAAATCACTGCCAGCCCCCGTCTTGTTGTGCAACAACTCGTGTGCCTGTTTGATTGCAGGGGCAAGCTGTGTCCATTCGTGCGGCCGGACAAAGCCCAGAGCATTCGAGCAGTCGAAACGAAGAACTTGGTTCATGGTTCCCTCCATAAAAAGACATGTTTGTATCTGTTTCTCATCTTATCATGTTTGACATTGAGCCGGCAGAGAAAGAAGTCGGATCTGTCCTGCGGCGAAGAAATTTGCCGTATAATTGTGAACATTTTGTGAACGATTCCAGCCCAATTGTTACCTTTTCCCTTCAGCCGCGTAAAACCATTCGAATCTTATCATTTGAATCTTATATCATGATGGATCAAGGAGACAGGATCGTATGAAAAAACGCTGGTGGATCGTCGGCTCCGTCGCTGTCGTACTGGGCGTGGGAGCCGCAAGCATGGCCCTGTTGGGCTCACCGCAGGGAGCAGGAATGCCTGTAAGCGTGGGAAAGGTCACCACGGCCGCGCTGGAGACCAAGGTACTCACCTCCGGGATCGTCACTGTCGCAGACAAGCAACGGGTATACGCCAATGTCAGCGGAATCCTGCGCGAGTTTGCCGTGAAGGAGGGGGATGTCGTCAAAAAGGGACAGGTCATCGGCAAGATCGACACGTCTGACGTGGAAAGCCGGATCATGGAGATCGACGCGCAGATCGAACTGGCCCGGGCCAACCTGTCCAAGGCACAGGCCGGCAGCGAACCGGAAGAACTGGAGCAGGAGCGGGAGCGCGTCGCCCAGGCGGAGCGGGATTACGACAATGCCAAACGGGAGTACGAGCGCATCCGGCAGCTGCATGAGTCAGGCGCCACTACCCAGCAGGAGCTGGACAAGGCGAAGGCGCAGCTGGACTCGGCGCTGTCTCAACTCAACGTGACCAGGCAGCAGTACGCGCTGAAACAAAAAGGGCCGCGCAAGGAAGAGATCGCCTCCCTGCAGGCACAGATCAACTCCCGCCTGGCGGAGAAGGCCCTGTTGGAAAAAGAACGCGTGCAAAGCGTGCTGGTCGCCCCGACCGACGGCACAGTCATCGACCGGGCCGCAGAAAACAGCCAATACGTGAACAAGGGAACGGAAATCCTGACGATCGCCAATCTGAACCACCTGTTGATCGAAGCGGACATCAACGAGTCCGACGTCAGCAAGATCAAACTCGGGCAGACTGCGGTGATCGAAGGCAGCGCGCTGGGCAAGCAAAGGCTGAACGCCAAGGTGATCCGCATCTCCCCGATCGCCGTCACGACGCCAAACAGCTCGGGACAAGGAGAAAAGACCCGGGTAAAAGTGACGCTGGAACCAAGCGGAGACTTGTCCGCCTTGAAACCTGGCTTTCACGTCGACATCGACATATCCGTGCAAAAGATCGACAACGCCCGGCAGGTGCCGATCGAAGCGGTGCAGCAGGAAGCGGACGGCAGCACGTTTGTCTGGGTGGCGGAAAACGGCGCGGCGAAAAAGCGGAAAGTGACCGTGGGCGTGGAAAACGAGCTGTTCGCTGAGATCACGTCGGGATTGAAAGGGGACGAACAAGTGATTCTCGGTCCGTTTGACACCCTCCAGGAGAACGCACCGGTCCTGTCATCCGAGGAACCGCAGAATTCGGGCATCTAACCTGTTCGGAAGAAAGGAGGTCGACCGATGCTGCACGTCGAAGGCCTGACAAAATCGTACAAGACGGGCGAGTCGGTACTGCCCATCCTGAAAGGTGTCTCGCTCACCGTGGAAAAAGGGGAATTCGTCGCCATCATGGGGCCGTCCGGCTCCGGCAAATCGACATTCATGAACATGCTCGGCTGCCTCGACAGACCTGATTCCGGCACCTACACGCTGGACGGGATTGAAGTCAGCAAACTGTCCGACAAGCAGCTCGCGCAGGTGCGCAATCAAAAAATTGGCTTCGTCTTTCAATCCTTTAATCTCCTGCCCCGTTCCACGGCGCTGCACAACGTGGAACTGCCGATGATGTACGCCGGTGTAGGACGGTCGGAACGGCGAAAACGGGCACTGGAAGCGCTGGAGCGGGTCGGACTGGCTGAACGCGTCCACCACAAGCCGACACAGCTCTCCGGGGGGCAGCGGCAGCGCGTGGCCATTGCCCGCGCGCTGGTAAATCGGCCGTCCATCCTGTTGGCTGACGAGCCGACCGGCAACCTGGACAGCCGCTCCGGCACCGAAATCATGGCCATGTTTCAGGAACTGCACAGCCAGGGCGTCACCATCATCCTGGTTACGCACGAGCCGGACATCGCCCAGCACGCGGAACGCATCGTCACATTCAAGGACGGCGTCATCATCCGCGACGAACGGGTGGAAAACCGGCTGATTGCCGTTCCGTCCGACGAGGTGATCACGACATGAACGTCTGGGAAAGTTTTCGCACCGCCCTGGAAGGCATTTGGGCAAACAAGATGCGCTCCGGCTTGACTATGCTGGGGATCGTGATCGGGATTACTTCAGTGATCGCCGTCACCGCCCTGGGGGAAGGCGGACAGAAAGCCATCATCAGCGAGATGGAGAAATTCGGTCAAAACTCGTTCAACGTCTTTGTTGATTACAACAGCAAGCAAGAGCATGCGCCGGAAGACCTTACGGTAGAGGACGCCGACGTGCTGAGCAAAATCAGTCCCAACATCGAACACATCGTGCCGATGAACCAATCCATGGCAATGCTCAAGGGACCAAAAAAGGAAGAGCGCGTCAACCTGTATGCCACGACGGCCGATTTTCCCAAGGTGCAGCCGACCATTAAAGTGTCCAAAGGACGTTTTTTCAGCGCCGCCGATGACAAGGAACTGCGGGCGGTGATCGTTCTGGAGGAAGAACTGGCACAGAAGCTGTTCGGCCAGATGAACCCGTTGGGCCAGCGCGTCCGCATGGGCAGCACCTCGCTGGTGGTGATCGGCACGTTCAAGGAAGACAAGTTTCGCTTTGACGTGGAGCAGTCCTACAGCGCCTACCTGCCCATCCGGTTTGACCAGAGCCGCTACGAAGAGCCATGGGTCAGCTACCTGATCGGCAAGGCCACCGACAAGGAGTCGGTCAATGCCGCCATGCAGCAGGCGATCCAGTACCTGAGCCGCAAGCACCAGAAAGAAAGCCACTACCGGGCCGTGAGCATGCAGCAGCAGGTCAGCCAGTTCAACCAGGTGACCGGCATACTGACGACGGTGTTCAGCGTGATCGCGGGCATTTCGCTGGTCGTCGGCGGCGTGGGCGTCATGAACATCATGCTCGTCTCCGTCACCGAGCGGACCCGCGAGATTGGCATTCGCAAAGCGCTGGGAGCGCGACGAAGTGACATTCTCGTCCAGTTTCTGATCGAGTCGGTGATCGTCTGCCTGATTGGCGGGCTGATCGGCGTCCTGTTCGGTCTTGGCACCGCCGCGCTGATTTCCTACTTTGCCAAACTGCCGCCGCTCATGTCCTGGAACAGCGTGTTGATCGCCTTTGCCTTTTCCAGCGCGATCGGCATCTTCTTTGGCCTCTACCCGGCCAACAAGGCCGCCAAGCTGGACCCGATCGAGGCGCTGCGATACGAATAACGACGCCTTCGCGGGGCACTTTCGCCCAACCGCACGGAAGCGTCCGCCTGCCTGATGGACATATCCCGAATCGAACGCAAAAAAAGCACCTGTAAGCGCTGAAGTGCACTCCATATTGCAGACTGATCAGATCAGCATGTCTCGCCGCCGCACGAAGAACGTCTTCAGCTCAACAAAAAAGCAAACGCCTGCAGCGTACAGGCGTCAGCTTGCTGCCCAACGGCAGGGCGTTTCTTCATGTCTGCATCTATGGGAGTTTGACCATAGCGCTTGCAGGTGCTTTTTCAATAGAGCGCCGGAGTGTCCGTGACCAGTTTCAGGAGAAAAAAGAGCGTTATC
This sequence comes from Brevibacillus sp. MCWH, assembly GCF_013096935.1. Lineage (NCBI taxonomy): Bacteria > Bacillati > Bacillota > Bacilli > Caryophanales > Paenibacillaceae > Brevibacillus > Brevibacillus sp. MCWH. The sequence goes on from NZ_SDLF01000005.1 coordinate 113,082, forward strand.
CCCACGCTGGCCACCGTCCACCAGAGCCATTTGCTTTCGGGCTTGCCCTCCTTGTATATGCCGATCAGCCGCCAAGTGCCTACCGCCACGCAGAAGATGCTGACAAACAGCAGGATTGTCCCCATGGGGCTCCCCCCTTCCCTTCTTATAGCTATATGGGAAAGGCGGGGAAAAAATCCCTGTACGCCTATCTGTCCTTTTTCCCCAGTCGGGACAAGATTTCGCGTCCCCGCTCCTTGAGTGATTCATCCTTGAGTGTGAGCTGCCGCTTTTTCATCAGGCCGTTTTTCGACGTGTCCGGCCGCTGCCTCCGTCCGTCCCCGCCCGCCGTCAATTGTACTTGCCTCCGCCTTTTTTCTCATACTCTTCCAGCAGTTCGGCAAAGCTCTTGTTGCGCTCCCGCTCTTCCTGCTCCCGCCGTCTGCGCTCCGCTGCTTCCTGTTCTTCCCGCTCGCGGGCCGCTTTTACCTCCCGCTCCAGCATTTTCAGCTTGTCTAACGCTTCCTGGCTCAGCATCTCTTTCAGGTTCAGACCCGTTTTCACCTCCGCGGCAGCCGGTTGTGCCGTCGGCCGCTGCGGTTGGCGCCGCTGTTTCTTCGCCATGGTCCATTCTCTCCTTTCACCGTTTGCTTGTTCATCATTACTGCTGCTTCCGGTCATACTAACACCAAGCGACACAAGAGGAGGGCAGATGATGGTACGCAATAAGGAAAAAGATTTCGGCAAGTCCCCCGGAATCAGCAGGCCGAAAGCCCAGTCCGAAGCGATCCGCTCTGACGGCTCCATCAATAGTGAACCACAAGAGCGGCTAAAAGAAAACCGGTAAGAGCAACAGGCGCAAAACCTTCGCCCGGAGGAGGTGCTCACGATGGACCGCAATCAAAAGACGGAACAAAAGACGGAAGTGAATAAAGACGTCTCGATCGATGGCACGCTTCCCCATCAGATTAACGCACCTGATTTTAAAAACTCGACCCGCTCCATGCAAAAACCGTTCGTCAACGAACACGGCGTCGTGATCGGCGACAGCTTTTACAATTCACCCGAATCGCCGCTCAACCAGTGGAGCACGGAGACAGACCCGTTCGTCATGGCCGGCGACAAATGGGTTCACCCGACCAATGACATCGGCTGGAATACGACGGAAAACAAGGAGCTGCTGGAAGACAAGCCGCCCCAAGGAGTGCCGTTCATGCACCCGACTCACGACGTCAGCATGGGCAAGGATTGACGAGAACATGCGCCGCTGTGCCATCAGCGGCGCTTTTTCCCGTATATGGTACAATAGATGGACATGATCTGTGAGAGAGGAGTTCCATCATGAGCATCCACGTGACCATCGAACCGGCGTTTGCCCAGGCCTACCAGCGATACGCTGGATTCCGCCCCGGCGACACGCTGCGCTTGTACGTCCGCACGGGCGGTCCCGGCACCGGCGGCCTGTTTTATGCGATTGAAAAAGACGAGGAGCAGCCGGGCGACGCAATCTTTGAGGTGGAGGGTATGCGCTTTGTCATTCGCCCGAACGACTTCTGGTACTTTGACGGCGCCGAACTGCGCTACAACGCCTTGTACGGGGAATACGGCTTTACCTTTCACAATCCGCGGCTGGACACATAGACACTTCAGCAGCCGCCCGACCGGGCCCGAGATCAGCCGCCCCCTTGCCGGGAAACTTTTCCCGCCGTTGTACGTATACCGAATAGAGTCTAGCATTACCGTTCGGGAGGAACTGGCATGAACAAAACCAGGTCAGCTCTGGTAATCCTTGGCGTTTTTCTGCTGACCAAACTGAAATGGGTTGTAGGACTGTTAAAATTTTCAAAGTTCGGCACGACGCTGCTGTCGATGCTCATCAGCCTGTGGGTGTACGCCTGGATGTACGGGTGGAAATTCGCAGCGGCTCTCGTCTATTTGATATTTGTCCATGAAATGGGGCACGTCATCGCTGCCAAACGCAAGGGGATCAAGGTATCGCCTGCGGTGTTCATTCCCTTTGCCGGCGCGTTTATTGCGATAAAGGACCAGCCGCGTGACGCCGCCACTGAAGCGTATTTGGCATACGGCGGACCGCTGGCTGGCATGCTTGCCTTTTTGCCTGCCCTTCCTCTTTATTGGTGGACGCATGATCCGTTCTGGGTGCTGGTCATCTATCTCGGTGCGTTGCTCAACCTGTTTAACCTGCTGCCCGTATCGCCGCTGGACGGCGGACGGGTCGTCTCTGTGCTGTCCACCAAAATCTGGTTGATCGGCCTGCTGGCGCTGGGGTTCATGATGTTTGTCAGCCCCAGCCCGATGATCGTCATCATTTTTATCTTCGGAGCGATGACCTGGTGGAGCCGTGCGCGGGAAGGGTACCGGCAGCGCGTGCTGCGTTATGAAAAGGAAAAGCTGGAAGGCGTACTGCAGGAGATTGCCCACTGGCCGCAGCTCGACTCGTCGATTGAGACCCGGGAACGGCTCAGCGCCGAAAAACAGAAGGCTTTTGCCATCCCGGTTCCCAAAGGGTTCGCTATCCCGTTTTTGCAGGATGACAAACGTTTTGTCCGCGAACGCATCGCCATGGACAAAGAGTATGCGGATCGGATCTGGGAATTGTTCCGGAAGTGGGAGCACGAACCGGTGCTGTTTGTAGACGGTGATCCGTCCCGTCCCGCTCCCTCTCCGCTGCTCACCGAAGCAGAACAGACCACCCGCCAACAGCTGGCCCGGGTGGAGGAGCAGCTGCACCGTCTGACCACGTATTACGAGGCACCTGCCTCCACCAAGTGGAAAGTGCTGGTCGCCTATCTCGCCCTGGCCGGCGTACTCTCCGCCTTTTTCGTCTACGGCCAGCACCTGCTGGGCGTGCGCTGACAAGCTGCTTTTTTCCGTACAGGCCTCTGCGGTCGGTTGCGGGAGCAAAAACGGGTGAGACGGCCACCTTACCGCTGTTTTTTCCGGACAGCGGGTCCCCAGGGGGCGGAATGACGGTTTTTCGGCTTTGTGCATCAGGGTTCCAATTTTGTAACATAAAAGTATACATCAAAATATTCCAGAGAGGATGACTGTTTACTTGGAGAGTATTCCGCTAGTGCTGAACCTTTTGCTTGTCGCTTTTCTCGTCTTTCTGAACGGTTTTTTCGTTGCGGCTGAATTTGCCCTCGTCAAAGTGCGCCAGACGCGTTTGACCCAACTGGTCAATGAAGGACACAAACGGGCCGGCTTCGCGCAAAAAGTGACGCAACAGCTGGACGCCTACCTGTCCGCCTGCCAGGTGGGAATTACGCTGGCCTCGCTTGGACTGGGCTGGGTCGGGGAACCGGCCATTGCACACATGATTGTCGAGCCGCTGCTGCACAACTTCGCACTGCCCGACTACGTCATTTCCGCGATTTCGTTCGGCGTGGCCTTTGCCTTCATCACGTTCCTGCACATCGTATTGGGCGAACTGGCGCCGAAATCGCTGGCCATTCAGAAAGCGGAAGCGACCTCGCTGTGGGTGGCAGCACCGTTGATGCTGTTTTACAAGATAATGTACCCGGCCATCTGGGTGCTGAACGGAACGGCCAACCGGCTGCTGAAGTGGGCCGGACTGGAACCGGTGTCCGAACACGAAGCGGCCCACACGGAAGAGGAGATTCGCCTGCTGGTCACGCAGAGCCATCAAAGCGGCCACATCGACCAGACCGAACTTTCGCTCGTGGAGCACGTGTTTGACTTTTCCGAAACCCTGGCCCGGGAAGTCATGATCCCGCGCATCGACATGGTTTGCCTGTATACCTCCAACACGTTTGAGGAAAACCTTGAAATTATTCGCACGGAGCGCCACACGCGCTTTCCGGTGGCGAACGAAGATAAGGACAACATCATCGGGTTTGTCCACGCGACCGACTTTTACCTGGCCGCCCTGGAAAACAAGGACGTGCGGCTGGAGAATTACCTCCGCCCCGTGCTGACCGTGCCGGAATCGATGGAGATCAGCCATGTGCTGCGGCTGATGCAGAAAAGACGCTCGCAGTTGGCAATCGTCATCGACGAATACGGCGGGACGGCGGGTCTGGTCACCATGGAAGACATCCTGGAAGAGATTGTCGGCGACATTCAGGACGAGTTTGACACGGATGAACGTCCCGACATCGAAAAAACGCCGGAAGGCCTGTCCGTCGCGGGAAAAACCCTGTTGGCTGATCTAAACGATCACCTGCCCTTTGAACTGGTGTCCGATGACGTCGATACCATTGGCGGCTGGCTGTACAGTCAGCTTGAAGAGGAGATTGCCGTCGGCGCTTCCGTTGAGTGGGAAAACCACCTGTTTACGGTGACCGACATGGACAATCACCGCGTGACGCGGATCGCCATCACACAGTTGGTTCCCCCCGAAGCAGACCAACAAGAATCGCCATTGACCGCAGTGTAACAGCATACGACCGAAAGCCGGCATCTGCATGTGACAGATGCCGGCTTTTTCATGGGGACAGACGTATTCGACCGGATGGATAGCGTGTATGTGTCGCGGGATGCTAAAACAGCAGGAATCCCAGGCTGATAATCGCGCCGGTGACGAACAGCATCATCAGGCAGTACCCCATGATGTCCCGCGCCCCCAGCCCCGCCAGGGCCAGTACCGGCAGCGCCCAGAACGGCTGGATCAGGTTCGTCCAGGCATCTCCCCAGGCGATCGCCATCGCCACTTTGGCATGGGAAACGCCCAGTTCCGTGGCGACCGGCATCATGATCGGCCCCTGCACTGCCCACTGACCGCCTCCGGAGGGAATAAACACGTTGAGCAGACCCGCGCTCCAGAAGGTAAACAGCGGGAAAGTGGCTGGCGTGGAGATGCTGATGAACCACTGGGAGATGCTGGCGGCCAGCCCCGATCCGGTCATCATCCCAATGATGCCGGCGTAAAACGGAAATTGCACAACGATCCCGGCGGTCGCCTTGACCGCTTCGTTCATGGCGTCGAGAAACTTGCGCGGTGTGCCGTGCAGCAATATGCCGAGGAACAAAAATCCGAAGTTGACGATGTCCAGGTTGAGTTTGAAGCCGTTTTTCACAAAGTAGGCAATCAGGAAGATCAGACCCAACGCGGAGACGAGCATGGACACGATGCGGCTGTTCTCCAGCCTGGCGGCGGGGCTGTCCATTGCTGTCGCATCAGACGCGGCTGCCGTCTCCTCATGATCGATGCCCGGCCCTTTGTACACCACCGTATCCTCTTTCGCCGGCATCATCATCCGGTTGATCAGCGGCAGGGCGACCATGATCGCGATGACGATCGTCAGGTTCATCGGCGAAAAGAGCGTTTCCGACGTGGGAATCACGCCGATGACGTCCTGCAGGCTGTGGTTCTCCGTGGCCACCGTCAACGGGACGGAGCCGGACAGTCCGCCGTGCCAGACGACAAAACCGCCATACGCGCTGGCGATGAGCAGACGGTAATCCACGTTTTCCACCCGCCGGGCGATTTCCCGGGCCAGCAGAGCGCTGATGACGATCCCGAATCCCCAGTTGATCCACGCCGCCAAACAGGAGATCAGGCTGGTCAGAACGATTGCCTGCCCCGGTGTTTTGACCGAGGAAGCGACCGCGCGCAATCCCCGCTTGCACAGGTCCGTGCTGGCCAAGGTATGACCGGTGACAAGAATCAGCACCATCTGCATGGTGAAGCTGAGCAGTCCCCAGAAGCCGTCTCCCCAGTACGTTACCATCTCCAGCGGCGACTTTCCGTTGACAGCCATCCCGGCAAAAAACACGACGAATGTAAGGATGATGGCGAAGATGAAGGCGTCGGGCAGGTAGCGCTGCACCAATCGGACCGACGCGTTGGTCAAGGCTTGAAACACGTGACGTTTCCCCCTTTTCAAAAGAATTGGCTGCCTTTCATTTTTGGAAGTAGCAAAAGACATGCCAATCGTCAGGGAGGACAGGAGCCGCAAAAATGTATGCGCTTTCATCGTAATGCTTGCGCATCATTGACTACTTTTTGCACACATTGACTCCAGTTTGCACAGTTCGTGTTTGTAACGGTGCAGCCCGTGTGCATGCGGTCGGCGCTCTACTCCCACTCCTGACCGTCCAGCCCATACGCTTCCAGCTTGTACAGGAGCGCGCGACGGGAGATGCCCAGCCGTTTGGCCGTCCGCAGCCGGTTGCCCCGCTCTTTGCGCAGCGCGCGGACGATCGCTTCCCGCTCCACCTCTGAAATGATGTCCCGCATCGTCCGATTCTCGATGCGGATCGCGGTAAGCCCGTCTGCTGCGCCGACCGGTTCGTTTTCCATCGGGTGCACCTCCACGTGCTCCGGCAAGATGGCCGAGCCGGCGGCCAGCACCAGTGCGCGTTCGATGGTGTTCTCCAGTTGGCGGACGTTGCCCGGCCAGTCATACGCCATCAGGACGTCCAGCGCAGCGGGCGAGAGATAACAGCCCTCCTTGCCCAGTTCCCGACCGTATTTGGCGAGAAAATGCTGCACCAACAGCGGGATGTCTTCCTTGCGTTCCCGCAGCGACGGCATGTGAATGGGAACAACATTCAGCCGGTAGTACAGGTCTTCGCGAAACCGCCCCCGCCGAATCAGCTCCCGCAGGTCCCGGTTGGTGGCCGCGATGATCCGGACGTCGACCGGCACGGGTTCCACGCCGCCCAGCCGAACCAGCGTCCGATCCTGCAGCACACGCAGCAGCTTGACCTGCAGCGGCATGCTCAGTTCGCCCACCTCGTCGAGAAACAGCGTACCGCCGTCCGCCAGCTCAAACAGCCCCGGTTTGCGGCCGGCCGCTCCCGTAAACGCGCCCCGTTCGTACCCGAACAGTTCGCTTTCCAGCAGGGTTTCCGGGATGGCGCCGCAGTTGACGGGAATCAGCGGCTTGGCCGCGCGTGGGCTGTTGGCGTGTATCGCCCTGGCGATCAGCTCCTTGCCCGTTCCGCTCTCTCCCTGGATCAGCACTGTTGCTTTGGTCGTGCTGACCCGCCCGACCAGCTTGTACACCTCCTGCATCGCCGGACTCAATCCCACCAGCCCCGGTTGGTCCGTCCGTTCCTCTGTCTGCCTCCTGGCCACCCCTGCCGATTCGTTCGGCTCGCGCTGATGCATCGCCCTGGCCACCACCTGCTTGATCCGGGCCACGTCAAATGGCTTTTGCACGTAGTCAAACGCTCCCAGCTTCATCGCTTCCATCACGTCTGCGGCTGACCCGTAGGCGGTCATCATCACCACGCTGGGACGCGGCCCATCCACCTGCTGCAGCCGCCTCAGCGTCTCCATGCCATCCGGCTCCGGCATCCGCAGATCCAGGAGCATCACCTCGGGCTGAAAGCTGCGCACCAGTTCCAGCGCTTCCGCTCCGCCAGACGCTTCTCTCGTCTCGTACCCCGCTCTGCGCAGCGCCGTCGTCAGCGCCTTTCGCACATTGGCCTCGTCATCCACCAGCAGCACCCGTTTTTTCATTCTCTTCCTCCTTTCTGTCGGTCCCCGGCAGCATCACAGTAAACCGGACGCCTCCCGGCACGTTGCCTGCGCTGATCTGTCCCCCGAACGCCTGGACGATTCGTTGGGAGATCGCCAACCCCAGCCCCGTCCCGGCCGGTTTGGTGGTAAAAAACGGCTCAAACACGGACAGCAGGTGTTCTTCGGCGATGGGCGGGCCGTCGTTGGTTACGTGAATGCGCGCCTCCCGCTCGTCTCCCTCCGCCTCCACCCTGAGGCTGCCGCCGTTTGGCATCGCCTGTTGTGCGTTGATCAATATGTTGAGAAACACTTGTTTCAACAGTTCGGGCGAGGCCAATACAGCCGGCAGCGAAGCGGCGTACGACTTTTGTACCGAGATGCCCTGCTTGGCCATGCCCGGCTCCACCAGCGCCAACGTCTGGTCCAGCACGTCGCACACGGACGAGGGGACGTGCCGCTCTTCATTGGGGCGGGCGAACAGCAGCAGTTCGTCGGCAAATCGGTTCAGCCGTTCCACTTCTTCCACGATGATACCGGTGTACTCGCGGTTGTCGTGTCCGGGCGGCCATTCTTCCTCGAGGATTTGCGCAAACGCCTTGATCGAGGTCAGCGGATTGCGCACCTCGTGGGCGATGCTGGCGGCCAGCTCCCCCACCACGGCCAGACGTTTCGCCTGCGCCAGTTTGGCCTCCATCCGCTTCCACTCCGTCCGGTCGTCCAGCAGTGCGATGGCTCCCAGCATCTCTCCGGCCGGGCTCCGCCAGATGGAGGTGGTGACGTTGACAACCTGTGCTCCCTGCCCGCTGCGGGCGGGCCGCCACTCCGCGTCCCGGACCGTCCGACCGTGATGCAGGGCATCGGTCAGCGCAGCCACCAGCACCTCTTCCTCGGCAAAGATGTCCGTATAGGTCTGCCCCACCGCCTGCTCTACTGCCAGTCCCGTCATCCGGGCTGCGGCACCGTTCCAGGCCGTGATCCGTCCGCAATGGTCCAGGGCGACGATGCCGCTGTCCATGCTCTGCACGATCGTCTCCGTATGGCTGCGGCTCGCCTGCAGGTCACTGGCCAGCTTGTTGATCGCGTCAGAAATCTCCCCCGGCTCTCCGTCCAGCCGTTTCATGCGAAAGGACAGGTCAAACCGCAGCCGCCTCAATCCCGCCTTGATCTCGGCCAGAATCGTTTCCAGACGGTGCATGAGCAGGCCGCTGGCCGCAGCCGCCACCACGCAGCCGATCCCCAGAATGGCGTAGATGCTCCTCCGCATGCCTGCCAGCTGCACGTCGATGCTGCTCATCAGTTCGTTGGCCCAGGCGTATCCGATGATCCGGCCGTCACGGATCAGGGGAAGCATCGCGTTCATGATGTTTCCCCGCACCTGTTGGCCGACCGCCACCTCGATGACGCCGTCGCGCAGTACCCGCCGCCCGGGGTGGTCGGGAGGGATCGGCTCGCCCACGTAACGACCCGTCTCCTCGCTGGGACCGTACGTCACGATCGCATCCAGGCCCGCCGCGTAATAGCCGACCCCGACCCCCGGATGTGCAGCGGCGAGGCGGTCCGTCAGGGGTGCCAGCGCCCGGTTTAACGCTTCGATCTGCTGCTCACGCGGCGCCGTCAGCATCCCTCGTTCCCGGAGCACGGCGTCAAAATCTTTCGACAATACGTAGTCGAGCTGTTCCGTTACCGCGATCAGTTTTTGCTTTTTCTCCTCCAGCAGCGCCTGCTCGGCCGCTCTCAGCAGCACCGCACCGGTAACGAGAATCGGCAGCACGGTCACGGCGATGACGGAGGCGACAAAGCGGATCCGGTACAGGTATGCTTTCACGTATCAATCACGTCCCTTTTTGCTTTTGCCTTTGGTGTGATCCTATTCTATCATAACAACTGTATCGGAGATTGAGATGCGCGAAAGGAGTTTGTCCATGATTCGAGTCTTGTTTGTCTGTCTCGGCAACATCTGCCGTTCGCCGATGGCGGAAGCCGTCTTCCGCCGGCTGGTGGAGGAGAAAGGGCTGGCGGAGCAAATCGCCATCGATTCGGCAGGCATCGGCGGTTGGCATGCCGGTGAGCCGCCGCACGCCGGCACACGCAAAGTCCTGAGTGAAAAGGGCATCCCGCATGACACCCTGCGGGCCCGTCAGATCACGCCAGCAGATTTTACTGAATTTGACTATATCGTCTGCATGGACGAGGAAAACCTGTCCGCGCTGAAGCGCATGGCCCCGCCCGGCAAAACTGTTTACCGTCTGATGGACTTCGCGCCGCACCTGCCGGAGAGCGACGTGGAAGACCCGTATTACACCGGCCGGTTCGACTACGTCTACCAGTTGGTGGAGGCAGGCTGCCGCGGCCTGCTCGACCACATCCAGGCAAACAAAAGCCCCTCCAAGTGAGGGGCTTTTGCCTTTATACGGGTTAGTTGCACGTACAGAAACGATTTCCATTTTTATCCGTCCTAACTGGTGAATGGGATTCAAAAGGTGGTCAATTCCAGGCTTTTAATGATTGTTTGCACAATACATCCCTGATCTAATTAGACTTGTATTTTGAAAATAAAAGTATTGTAATTATATACCATTTTTGTTAATATGCGGACGAAAGCGTGTTGTTAGGAGGTAGAATATGTTCAAGAGAAAATCTTATACTTTTGCACTGTCGGGTAAAAAATTATTATCTATATCTATAGTTGCTGGATTGATAATTCTTGCAAAAACGGCAAATGCTTATCCTTCTACATATTCATTGGATGTACCGAATATAAAACAAGAAAAAGATCAATGGTGTTGGGCTGGAACTTCAGTGTCTGTCTTAAAATATTATGGAAAAAGTATCAGCCAAACAAGTTTCGTGAATAAGGTGAAAGGAGCTACTCTAAATCTGCCTGCAACGATGTACGAAGTGAAAAGAGGGCTCAATGCCTACGGGGTAAATTCAAGTGTATCCGAATCTCCAATGTCTTTTTCTAGCCTGATCTCCAATATCTATAGCAATGACAATCCTGTCATGGCACTAATTCAATGGACAAGTGGCGGTGGACACTATGTGAATATCGATGGGTATGACGAGGGATCAACTGATTATATCACTTACATGGATCCATGGTATGGAGATCATTTTGTTAAGTCTTACAAATCTTTTAAAAGTAGCAGTTCTCAAACATGGTATGGTCAAGTATACAACTTTAGATCCTTTTAGGTTTGGAAATATTTAAAATAAGGAGGTACAAATGTGCGAAAAATCCTTTTCACATCTGTAATCGTATTGCTCGCTATTGGCTTCTTTGCAATCGGTTATGCCTCTGACAAACCGGAACAGCAGGCGTTGAAGGATTATCAACGTATTCAGAAACAATTTGAAAAAAGCGTGTCAGCGCAAGCATCAATAGACAATCTGAAACTGTCCAACTTTTCGATCCCCATTTTCTTCACACTCACTGCGGAAGAAATCGCTTCATACGAGGGAAAGGAACTGTCAGATATTCTACAGCCATCGGACCAGTGGCTGTGGTTTATGCAGGACAACGGTGAGACAAAAGGTATCGTAATTGCGGACAGCAAGGAGCCGATTCAGATGGGGGGTGAAAATTACAGTAAAGACTTGATGAAATTGTATAAGGCGATTCAACAAAATGATTCAGAAGACAATGATGTTCGTTACTTTGAATTCCAGGGCGGCGGAATCTTTTTGAGCGTCGACAAGAATAAAGAGGAAGTGTGGTTGACCAGCCGGGCAGCCGAGCTATTGAACTTATCACCGTACAAAAAATTGTCACCGGAGACGGTCTTGAAGAAGATGAAAGAGCGAATCACAAATACAAAAGATTTATGGGAAGATATATGGGTAAACTCAAGCGAACAAGAGGGCACTGGCGAACAGTATGAATGAGTTCGGGTTACCATTTTCCCCGTCAGCCTCTTCTTCCAACCGTGCTGTCACTTCGCCCGATTTTGCTGTGTCGGCTGCCGCGGCCTGCTCGACCACATCCAGGCAAACGAAAGCCCCTCTGAGTGAGGGGCTCAGCGTGTAGACAATGTTCGCGGCGCATGGGAGATCGGGCCCGCTCGCTCGCTTGACGCCCAGCACAGAAGCGGATGAAGTCCGCTCCAAAACGAGACGCGGGCAGGGGACAAACATCTGGGTGTTTCGATGAAGTGAGACTTGTGTCCCCTGTTGGTCCCCGCGTCTTCGTTTTTCCGCTGAGCCGGTCGTCAAAGGAGCTCGCTTGGCCCATCTCTCCATGCGATGTACGTTGTCTACAGTTTCGGTTGATGAATGGGCACGCCTTTCGGCCTGGAAATCATTTTCTTATGGACGCTTATTCAATGAACCGTTTGTCTTCAGTCTGAGCCCCTCCAAGTGAGGGGCTTTTGCCGATTGTCCCTTAGTGTCCGACACCCGTATCTAGTCGGTGCTGCCCTTTACAGAAGAAAATAAATCACGAGGGCAACAAGATACAAGTAAACAACTCTTATATTGAATCTTTCGCAAACCTTTTGCAACCAACCTGATACGTATTTGTCGACGACTTTCACCACAAGATACAGGATTGCTGCTGCTATTGTTATACTAATAAATCTATTTTGAACTATGAAATCGAACCATTCATGGGACTTAAACGTTACCAATAAGGAAGCAAAATACAAAAACTTGAAATATGGTTCTTTTGCGTTTTCCATTATTTGAATTTGTTTTAATTCCTTCCTGATCTTCTTCTACCGAATGTTTTTGTAGCAATTTATAGAATTCTTCTACCACTTTTCAGAAAGAGGTGAATTACCTGAAAAGTTAATGCCCTTGTAAAAGTAAGAATATTTTTGTTCTATTTGTTGTTCATTCTTCTGAGATGTACTTACTTTAGAAACTGCAGGGGTAGCATTCACAACAACTGGTGCTGTGAGAGAAAATACCGTTATTAAGGTTAGCACAGATAATGAAACTGTCTTTTTCAAAACATTCCCTCCTTATTTTGGGATTTTTCCATTCCAAATTGTATATATATTACAATAATTTGTAAATATCTTGGTAAGTGGATTTACAATTTTGTCATACCGTTAAACACTTGCGGTCATCAGAAAACCGACGTCAGCTTGCTATTAGTCCGCGATGATGGTCAAGACTCAGGTGGTACTGCTCATCACAAAAAAGGACAGGACAGCGTGTTTTGACGCTGTCCTTTCTCCTGCGTGTCTATCAGGAAGCTTGTACCTGTTTGATAAACTCTTTCATCAACTGCGGCAGATCGTTCCAGGCATGGCCGGAGATCAGGTTGCGGTCCACATGGAAGCGGGTTTCCACGTAAGTCGCCCCGGCTGCTTCCACCTCCGGACGGCAAGCAATGTAGGCGGTCATCTGACGCCCCTTGATCTGGTCAGCGATCACCGTCAAGGCCACGCTGGCGTGACACAGAATCATGATCGGCTTATCCTGTTGGAAGAAATGACGGGCGATGCGGGGAAAATCCTTGTGCATCCGGATGTGTTCCGGAGCGCGCCCGCCCGGAATGATCAGCGCGTCGTATTCTTCCGGGTTGATCTGTTCAAACGAAGCGTGGGCTTCCACCTGGTAGCCCCGTTTTTCCGTAAACGTCTGCCAATCTTCAAAGTCGTGCACGACAGTATGGAGCACCTTTTTATCCGTCGGGGAAGCGATCGTTACCTCAAATCCTTCCTCCAGGCATCGATAGTACGGGTAGTACACTTCCAGTGCTTCGACGGCGTCACCGGTCAGGATCAGCACTTTTTTCGACATTCTGGCTCCACTCCTTTACAATGTGTTTATGTGACAAGCAATATTATAGTCACGTATGCCATACGTCGAAAGCATGCACTTTTTCGTGCGATGGTTACAAAAAGGATACTATTGACGAATTTCAAGCAAACGAGGAGAAGGACATGTCTGACATTCGCAAGGAGATTCAGGAGAAGATCCGCAACGGAGACTTTAACTGCGAGAAGGAACTGACGCTGTCCATTATCAGCGGCAAGTGGAAAATCGTCATCCTGTGGCATCTCGGGGTAGAAGGGCCGCACCGCTTCAGCGAACTGCAGCGGCTGTTCCCCAAAATTACGCACAAGATGCTGACCAACCAATTGAAAGAACTAATCGAGGACGGCATCGTTCATCGGGAAGTCTACCCGGAAGTGCCTCCGCGTGTGGAGTATTCCATGACGGAGCTGGGGATGACCCTGCTGCCCATCATTCAGATGATGTACGAATGGGGAAAAAAACGCATGGCTGCGATCAAAAAAGAGATGGGGCTTGCGGAAGCGGAAGCTGAAACTGAAGAGGTGTCAAAAAAGGGATAGACGCTTGTCGCGCTATCCCTTTGCCTTTGCTTATGGTGATGGTGATGGCTGAACACTGTTTTTCGGCGGTGCCATCAGGTCGCGCAAAATGGCCACTTCCACCCGTCTGTTTTTTGCCCGTCCTTCCGGTGTATCGTTGCTGGCCACCGGATGGTACTCGCCCATGCCGGTCGCGCTGAACTTGCGCGGATCGAGCTGTTTGTTTTCCAGCAGGACTTTTAGGAAGTTGACCGCCCGTTTGACGCTCAAATCCCAGTTGGAGGGAAACTCCGGGCGATGAATCGGGACGTTGTCCGTATGTCCGGTGACGGTCACCTTTTTGGGGTGAGGCACCAGCATCGCTGCCAGTTCCGTCGCCAGCTTCCGCGCTTCCGGCTTAAGGTCGGCCTTGCCGGAATCAAACAGCGCGTTGTCCAGGATGGTGATCAGGAGCCCTTCTTCGGTCATTTGGGTCTGCAGCTTGTCTCCCAGCTTGTTGCTGATAATGTACGCTTCCATCTGCTGCTGCAGCTTTTTCAGGTCTTCCGTTTCCTTGTGAAACGCCTCTTCCAGCTTTCGCTCTTCTTCCGTCTTGTTTCGTTCGGCCTGCTGCCCCTTGTGCAGCGTCTGCTGGGGGAGGGTGGGATCGAGCGGCACCGGGCTCGGCTGATCCAGTACGCTGATCCCGCCGTTTAGTGCGACGTTGAAGGAGCGGACCAGTTGGTCAAATTTTTGCGCATCCAGCTTGCTGGACGCAAACAGGACGATGAACAGCGCGAGCAAAAGCGTCAGCAGGTCTGCATACGGAATCAGCCAGGTTTCGTCCATGTGCTCTTCGTGACGTACCTGACGTTTGAGTCGTCTAGCCATTTACCACGGCCTCCTCCTCCTTCTTCACATCCCTCGCCTCCACGCGTTCCTGGGTCGGGATGTAGACCAGGAGCTTTTGCTCAATAGCCGCCGGGGATACGCCCGCCTGAATGGAGAGCAGCCCCTCCACCATGATTTTCTTAATTTCGATTTCCTGTTTGGATTTGCGCTTCAGCTTGTTGGAGAACGGGTGCCACAGCACGTAACCCGTAAAAATACCGAGCAGCGTAGCGACGAACGCCGCCGCGATGGATTGCCCCAGCACATCTACGTCGCTCATGTTGGTCAGCGCGGCAATCAGGCCGACCACCGCCCCCAATACCCCGAGAGTCGGGGCGTAGCTGCCCGCCTGGGAAAAAATTTGCGCGCCCGCTTGATGGCGCTCCTCGATCGAATGAATTTCTTCATTGAGCACGTCGCGAACAAACTCCGGTTCGCCACCGTCAATGATCATCTTCATGCCGTTTCTCAGGAACGGATCTTCAATCTCGTCGGAGGTGTTTTCCAGCGCCAGCAGGCCTTCGCGGCGGGCAATGGATGCCCAGTGCATGAACTGGTCGATCAACTCCCGCTTGGACGGCAGCTTTTGTTCGGTAAACAGCACGCGAAACAGCGCCGGTATCCGTTTGATCTCCGACAGGGGAAACGCGTTGAACACGGAGGCAGCCGTACCCACGATGATAATCATAAATGCTGCCGGATTGATTAACGATGTCAGGCTGGCGTTTTTCAGCACCATTCCGACACCAACTGCGAGGATGCCTAGTACAATACCGATCCAGGTCGACTTTTCCATGGTGACACTCCCTACTTCCCGTAATCAAAAATCTCTCTATATATGGTTTCGGTATTTCTGCTCCGGGTTGTGAGAGGAAGTTGAGGAAAAATCGAAACTCTTTGTTACACCGCTAACGCAAAACGGCTTTAGGCAAACCACTGGGTCAGCCCGATCATGACCAGGAGGCCGAGAATAAACGAAAAGGTGGCCGACCGCGCGTGCCCGTCTCCATGACTCTCGGGAATCAGTTCCTTGTAGACAATAAACAGCATCGCGCCGGCGGCAAACGACAGGCCGTAAGGGACCAGCCCCTCCACAAGCGCCGTCAGATGGTAGCCGACCAAGGCAGAGACAACCTCCACCGATCCGGTCAGCGTGGCGAGCAGGAACGCCTTGAAGCGGCTTACCTGCTGATTAATCAGAAACAGCGCGACGAGAAAGCCCTCCGGGGCATTTTGCACCCCGATCGCAAAAGCGATCAGACCGCCCAGTCCGGGATGCTCGGCAGAGTAGCTCACTCCTACGGAGAGCCCCTCCGGTATGTTGTGCAGCGTGATGGCTGACAGAATCAACACCGCCTGCGTATCCATCGAGATGTTGACGCGCGTGTGCTCCAGGTCAATGTGCGGAATGAGGCTTTCCAGCACGGTCAGCACAAGCGTTCCGGTCAACACGCCGAGACAGACGACGACAAACTGCTCGTTCGCCAGCGCCTGCGGAATGAGACTGAAGGTGGCGGCCGCCATCATGATGCCCGCTGTAAAGGCAAGCAGGATATCCCGCCAGCGGTGTGTCACCGAATGAAAGAAGAGAATCGGCAAGGCTCCTAAACCCGTCGCCAACGCCGACAGCAAACTGCCGATGACCAGTTGTTCCATTCCCACTCCTCCAGCGCTTTGAGTCCACGATACCCACATGATACCACGGAGAGCGGACCAGAAGGAAACACTTGGCTGCCCGTCAATCCCGGGTCCTCCCGGCTCCCGCTTGCAGGCAGAAACAGCGCCGTAATAACGGCGCTGTCAGCGTGTAGACAAAGTCCGTGGTGCATGGGTAATGGGGCCCACTCGCTCTCTTGACGACCAGCAACGAAGTCGATAGAGTCCGCTCCAAAACGCGACGCGGTCAGGGGGCAAACATCTGGGTATTTCGACGAAGTGAGACTTGTGCCCCCTGTATTCCCCGCGTCTTGCGTCTTTTCGCTTTGCAGGTCGTCAAAGGAGCTCGCTTTGCCCCATCACCCCATGCCATGTACTTTTTCTCCACCTTCGGTTGATTAATGTGCAGGCCTTGCGGCCTGGAAACGATGGGAAAATCGGTTCCTTGGGAAACTACATCATAAATAAAAGCAGTTTGTCTTCAGTCTGACAGCGCCGTAATAACGGCGCTGTCAGTGTCCGAGAGCAAGTATCTGCTGAATCCGCGATTCTTCGTTCAAAAGCGGGCAGGTGTAGCAGTATCGGCCGCTCGCCAGGCAGTGCTGGAAGCAGCATTGGCGGCGAATGCGAATCTGCCGGTCCGGCTGCTTGGGATGCGAGACGACGGTAAAGTTGGTGTCAAGCGGATTGCCTGTGGTGAGGCCAAACAGGTCCGGCCCGGCTTGACGGCACAGAAAACGGAAATCGGCGGCAAGCTGACCGCGAAGCGCAGCCAGTTCTTCCCGCTGCTGCCACTCCTCGTAATAGTAGTGCACGATGTAGGCGGTATGCGCCCACAAAACCTTGGCGTGAATGCCGGTAACCGCAGACAGGGTCGCAATCAGCGGGTGAATTGTCTCCGCAAAAAAGCGGCGCAGCACCTGTTCCCGCCAGACGTCCCGCCCCTGTCCGCCGGGCGTGCTGACACTCCCATCCCGCAGGACAAACCGGGGAAGGGCCCAGTTTTTCTCAGCAGTCAAAAGAATGTTGCCCAGCGATAAATCAAGCCCGGCCGAATAGACGGACATGGCGTACAAACCGCCGCACAGTACGGTCAGGAAGCGTTTGAAGAAGATGGACGCGGTCACCACGGGCGTGGGGGAACCGATCTGTTCACCCAGCTGGCGCAAAAACGGCTTGACGGTCTCTTTCTGCAGCAGACCGTCTGCGGCAAACACCAGCGGCGCAGTCACTTCGCCTGCGATCGAGAGGCGGTACGTTTGTTCCAAAACGGACAGATTCAATTCGGCGGACATGGGCGACTTCCTTTCGTGTTCTCTCCTTGGCATTATATTCAGCTATAATGATTTTCATTATCATCTTTCTTGCTGACATCCATTATAAGCCGCCCACCCTCCCGGCACAAGGGCACGACGACGAAATCAGCACAATCGATGCATACGATTGCCATATACCGCCAGAATAACAATGTAAGCACGTAAAGGAGGGTTGTTATGTCACTGATTCCTTATGAACCATTTCGCCATCTGGAGAACGTGCGCCGCGAGCTGGACCGTTTCTTTACCACCGGAATGCCCGGCCTCTTCGCCGGCACGGAGGGGTTCCTGGCCACTCCCCGCATTGACGTGTACGAAACGGATACGGAAGTGGTCGCGACGTGTGACATCCCCGGTCTGGAAAAAAAGGAAGACGTGCAGATCGATATCGAGAACAACGTCCTGACCATATCCGGCAGCATCAACAAGGTCAACGAGGTGAAGGAAAACCGGATGCACCGGCAGGAGCGGTTCTCCGGCCACTTTTCCCGCTCCGTTACGCTCCCTGCCCGTGTCTCTTCCGAAGGGGTAAAAGCCACCTACAAAAACGGCGTCCTGGAAGTGCGCATTCCCAAAGCGCATCCGGATGAGAAGCGGCGCATTGACGTGGAGTTTCACTAGGTCCCGCCAGCATGGAAACACGCCTCCCCGCACAGGGAGGCGTAGTTTTTTGGACCAGGCACTCTGGTCAGGAGGCGGAAAACTGTCACGGGAAGTCGTGTTGTGCGGCTTACGTTCGTTACACCATGTCTGTGACCGGTACGTTTTCCCCAGTTCCGCATGAGCCCAAATAGTGGCGAAAACTGTTCTTTCCACTACTCCCGCCTCTCCTCACAGATAATCAGTGGGGCGAAAGGGAAGCTCGACCTGCGCGCGCTTGTGTAGGATAATGGAACAAACACAAAAGAGACAAAGAATTGCGAAACAGGGTAACGGGAAAAGGAGGAACCCATCGTGCGACACTACGACGCGATTGTCATCGGAGCCGGTTCAATGGGCATGGCAGCGGGGTATTACCTGGCCCGGCAAGGAGTGAAAACACTGCTCCTGGATTCCGGCGATCCGCCTCACCAGTGGGGGAGCCATCACGGGGATACCCGAATCATCCGGTACGCATACGGCGAAGGCAGGCAGTACGTGCCGCTGGCGCTGAGGGCCAAAGAGCTGTGGGCTGAGCTGGCCGAAGAAACGGGAAAGCGCCTGTTCGTGCAAACGGGCGTACTCAGCGCGGGGCCTGCGGACGCGCCGTTCCTACGAGAGGTGCAGGAGAGTGCAGCGCAATACTCGCTGCCGCTGGAAGTGCTGGACGCGGGGAATGTCGGACAGCGCTGGCCGGGCATCCGTCTGCCCGCAGAGTTTCTCGGTTGTTTTGAACCGACAGCGGGCGTTCTCTACAGCGAAGAGTGCATCCGCGCCTACCGCAACCGGGCGCTGGCTGCCGGAGCGGAGCTGCGCACCGGCGAGCGGGTGACCGGCATTCAGGCAAAGAGCGACAGTGTCAGCGTGCAAACGCAAACCGACACCTACAGCGGGAGCGCGCTGCTGATCAGCGCCGGCGCCTGGAGCGCAGGGCTTTTGGTCTCGCTCGGCCTCTCCCTGCCGCTCACTCCCACCCGCAAAACCGTCTCCTGGTTTGCTGCGGACGAACAGCTGTACAGCAGCGACCGCTTTCCGGCCTTCCTTTTCACGCTGGCCGATTCGATGTTTTACGGTTTTCCCAGCCTGGACGGCGCGGGGGTCAAGATAGGGCGGCACGACGGCGGGCAGCCGGCCGACCCGGACCAGCTGGACCGGACCTTTGGCCTTTATCCCTCGGACGAAGCGGATACGCGGTCGTTCCTGGAACGGTATATGCCCCAGGCTGCCGGACCGCTTCGCCAGGGCAAGGTCTGCCTGTACACCTATACGCCTGACGAACACTTCATCATAGATCGTCATCCCGAATATCCCCATATCGTCATCGCCGCCGGTTTTTCCGGTCACGGCTTTAAATTCGCCAGCGCCGTGGGAGAAGCAGCCAGCCAGTTGATCACCCGGGGAACATCAGAGATCGACCTGTCCCTGTTTCGAGTGACCCGCTTCTGAACAAATTGCACGCAAACAGCCTCGCCCAAGTCAGGGGCGAGGCTCAGCGTGCAGACAGCTACACCTCCCAAACGGACGAGCCGATCCGAGCGATAACCAGCTCCCATGCCGGCAGCGGCTCTGCATGTGAAGCCTGGGCGAACGAGCTGCCCTCAAACTGGGACAGGTACGCAAACCCGGGCCGCGTCACCAGATCAGACAGGAAGGCCGACCGGGTGGCGCCCGGTCTCCGCTGCCGGTTGAGATGGCGAATGAACATCTCGGCGGGACCGATGCCGATGCCGTGACCGTAGTACTCCCCTCCTCCCAGCACCACTGCATTCTCTCCCTGCCACTCCGGTGTGGACGGATCGAAGTCGGGATTTTCAAAATACACAATGTCTCCCGGCAGGAAGGACCTCGTCCGAACCGTTGTCAACCGCAGGTCCTGGTCATACCGCCAATCGTACAGAAGCAACCCGGAAAACAGCCGGTCAAAGTCGGACCGCCGTATCGATTGCAGCACGGCGTAGTAGATTATGACCACCATCGCCGTGGCGCATTCCAGCGCGTAGGCCCGGCCGCGGCGGAAAATATCCTCGATGGCGACGGACGGCGGCACGTTTTCCCGGAGCAGGCACCCGCCGTACTCGGTTTTGATCCAAAACTCCTCGTTGCACCTCGTCCGTTCGAAAGTGGCGAATGCCAGTCCGCTGTGGGCAAGTGCCACTGCTGATTTCACCAACCGCTCGCGCAACTTCAGTTCAAACCGCAAGACCTGGGCAGAGGGATAGGCGTATACGTCCCGGCTGCGCGCCATGGCCGTCACCACTTCCCGCTGTCCCCCGGATAACGACCACGCTCCCAGTAACTCGGACGGATCGACCGGCGAACCTGCGATTGTAATCATGCGATCACCCCTCTCTTACCGGATCCTTGTAAATGTCTATGCAACGAGACGGTGAATATCACCCCCATCTCTGCTGCGGATCACAAGTCGAGGAGTGCATTCTCGCTAGGCGAGCCACATCTGAATGGCCGGCAGCAGGAGAAATACCCACACGACCGAGATGAGCGCGCCGGCGATTACGGCCAGCGTCGAGGAGCTTCCCGCCAGATCCCCCCGCTCAAACGCCTTGACCATGCCCAGCACATGTGCCCCCATGCCGTACATCAGCCCGATCGACTCGGGCCGGTTAAGCGCGCAGCGTTTGATGATCACCGGTGCCATAAAGACGCCCGCATAACTGGTCAGCATGCAAAACACGGCTGTCAGCGACGGCACTCCGCCGATCGCCTGCGACAAGCCGACGGCGATCGGCATGGTGACGGAACGGGGGATCACGCTGATGGCCGCCGTTTCCCCCAGGCCCACGAGCATCGTCGTCGAGACACCCGCGATGATGGACACCAGCGATCCGGCAGCCAGACTCAATATGATGATCTGCCAGTTGGCGGCAAGAATCGGCCAATTCCGGTACAGAGGGACGGCAAACGCCACTGTCACGACACCCAGCATTTCGTGTAAAATGGAAGCGTTTTCAATGTACACCTCGTAAGGAAGACCGGAGACAGCCAGCACCCCGATCACCGCCGCCGGAGTCAGCACGGCGGGAGAAAACAGCAGGCCCGGTCTGCGTCGATTTATCCGCTTGCTGAGCCAATAAAAGAGAACAGTCAGCGGCAAACTACACACGCTCCACGCAATCACGCCGCTTCCCCTCCCTCATCCGGTGCAGCCGTTCCGCTATGACACCGGTGGAAACCATCACCAGTGCGGTTCCGCTCAACACGACGAGCAGCACCAACAATCCCTTTGTCCCCAACAGCCACGGGACCTGCACAATCCCGACGATCGTCGGCACAAAGAACAGGATCATCTCGCCAAAGAGCAGCGCCGCTCCCGCTTCCACCCACGTGAGCCGCACCCATCCCGCCTGCAGGGCAACAAACAGCAGCATCATCCCGATCAGGGAGCCGGGCACGTGCAGGTGAAATACCGCCGCGACCGCCTTTCCCAACCAGGAAAACAGGAGCAGAAGCAGCATCTGCGGGATTGCTTGCAGCCATTTTTTCATCGGGACCGCCTCCTACGGACATGCCACATTGTTACGTTCATTCTACGCCGTCCCGATTTCATTCGTACAATACATAATTGTCATCAACTCCATGCCTTGTGGTTATGATGCAAGGTGCTGTTGAACAAAGGCGACAAACGCCCGTGCCGCGCGCGACAAATAGCCGTCCTTGCGGTAGATCAGCGCGTAATGCCAGTCGATCGGCGGCGAAGAGATGCGGACCATTTTCAAAAGACTGTTGTTGAGCCGTCTGGCTACGGAGCGGGGAACCAGTGAGATGCCCAGTCGGGTCGCGACCATTTCCCCGACGAAATCCCAGAGCGAACTCATGTAGGCGACCTGCGGTTCAAACCCGGAGCGCCTGCACGCCTGCCGAACCACATCGTGCAGGGCGTACTCCTCGGTGAACAGGATAAACGACTCGTCCTTCAATTCCGCCAGACTGACCGACTCCCTGGCGGAAAGCCAATGCTCCCGGTGAACGATGGCAACCAGGTCCTCCGCCGCGAGCGGAACGGCGACAAATGATTGCGTGTTGACCGGAAGCACCGTCAGCCCGACGTCGATGTGCCCCTGCTCCACCTGCACCTCCAGCCGCTTGGCGCTGTACTCCCTCATCTCCAGGTCGATGCCGGGGTATTCCTGTTTGAACCGAGCAATCACCTGGGGCAGCAGCAGCGATCCGACCGTCGGCATCATGCCGATTTTGACCCTGCCCCGCTGCAGGTTTCTCATTTCGGCCACAGAGGCATAGAGGCTCTCCATCAGCTGAAGCATTTTGGTCGCATGCTCGTACACCAATTCGCCTGCATCGGTCAGTTTCATCTTCCGGTCGCTTCGCTCCAGAAGCGTCACCCCGAGCTCCGCTTCCAGACTTTTGATCACCTTGCTGATGGACGGCTGGGAGACGTGCAGGACCTCCGCCGCCCGCGTAAAGCTCCGCTGTTTCACCACTTCGGCAAAATACTGAAGCTGCCTGATGTCCATCGCTCTGCCCCCTCTTCGCGCAGCTTGTCTGTCCTTCCAGCTTACCACACATGTCAGCGCGCGCAGAAATCCTCCCGCTCCCGCCTCCAGGTCCGCATTCGATTTCCCGGGGAACTGTCGCTGTCTGTCCACTCCCCCAAAAAAGAAACCACCCGCAGTCCGGATGGTTGGCGTCTTCCGGCGCTAGCGGATGGCGTTCCAGTCGTATGGCGTCTCCTGGTAGACGTAGTAGTTGAGCCAGTTGGAAAACAGCAGATTGGCATGGGCACGCCAGTTTACCACCGGCGGCTGGCTGGGATCGTCGTTGGGGAAATAGTTTTTGGGAATGGCGATGTCCAGGCCCTTGCTGCGGTCGCGCTCGTACTCGTCACGCAGCGTCCCCTGATCGTATTCCGAGTGGCCGGTGACAAAGATCTGCCGGCCGTCCTTGGTGGCCACGATGTAAACGCCCGCTTCTTCCGATTCGGAAAGGATCTCCAGCTCGGCCACCTTTTCGATGTCCTCCCGCCGGTTTTCCGTATGGCGCGAGTGGGGGATGTAGAACACGCTGTCAAATCCCCGGCACAGCTTGACGTTTGGCTTGTTTACCGTGTGCGCAAAGACGCCGAACAGCTTCTCGGGCAGCGGGTGCTTGGGCACGCCAAAATGATGGTACAACCCCGCCTGCGCCCCCCAACAGATATGCAGCGTGGAGGTGACGTTGGTCAGCTTCCAGTCGAGAATCTGCTGCAGTTCCTTCCAGTAGGTGACCTCGTGAAACGGCAGTTGTTCAACCGGCGCGCCGGTGATGATCATGCCGTCAAACTTTTCGTCCTTGATCTCTTCAAAAGTCTTGTAAAACGTGGACAGGTGCTCAGCCGGGGTGTTTTTGGAGGTGTGGCTGCCGGGATGGAGCAAAACGATTTCCACCTGCAGCGGCGTGTTCCCCAAAAGGCGGAGCAGCTGGGTTTCCGTCGTCTGTTTGACCGGCATCAGATTCAGGATGACGATGCGCAGCGGCCGAATGTCCTGCGTAAAGGCCCTGCTTTCCTTCATGACAAAAATGTTTTCTCTTGCCAATATCTCTGTTGCCGGCAGTTCGTCAGGTAATTTGATTGGCATGGTTCTCCCCCTTCCATCCGTCGCAGTGATGTCCGCAAGACAGTAATCCGACAAATTCGACAAGTATACTTTTCTTTCCTGCTTCCAGAATAGGTTCAAGGAAAGAAAATGATGACAATTTGTGCAGCAAAAACCCCCAACCACCAGCGGGTCAAGGGCAGATGCCATGATCGTGTGCAATCGCGGGTTCCTTGTCTCTGTGCGGCCGGCCTGCGTGCCTCACGCCTCAGCCGGCAGCTGTTTCGTTTCGTTGTACACGTCATAATCCAGCTCACCGGTCACTCTGCTGGTAAGCAGGCCGGCCGTCATGCTGCCGCTTACGTTGAGAGCCGTCCGGCCCATGTCGATGAGCGGCTCGACGGAGATCAGCAGCCCGACGATCGCCACCGGCAGATTCATCGTCGACAGCACCATCAGAGCGGCAAATGTCGCACCGCCGCCAACGCCCGCTACGCCGAACGAACTGAGCGCAACGACGAGAATCAGCGTCAGAATGAACGACGGCGAAAGCGGATCGACGCCGGCAACAGGAGCCGCCATTACGGCCAGCATCGCCGGATAGATTCCCGCGCAGCCGTTTTGGCCGATGGACAGACCAAACGACCCGGCGAAGTTGGCAATGCCCTCCGGCACTCCCAGTTCGTCCGTCTGCGTCTTGACGTTAAGCGGCAGCGTACCCGCGCTGGTCCTGGATGTAAAGGCGAAAGTCAGCACAGGGAACGCCTTTCTCACAAAGGTGAGGGGATTTAATCCCGCCAGAGCCAGCAGCAGCAAATGAACGGCAAACATGACGAGCAGGGCCGCATACGACGCCACGACAAATTTGCCCAGGTTCCAGATGGCTTCGTAGTCACTGGTGGCGGTCACCCGTGTCATGATCGCCAGCACGCCGTAGGGCGTCAGACGCAAGATGAGCGTCACCACCCTCATCAAGACCGTGTAAAACGTGTCGACGATGCCGGCGAATTGTTCGGCATGGTCAGGATGCTTCCGCTTCACTCCCAAAAACGCCAGGCCAATGATGGCGGCAAAGATGACGACGGCGATCGTCGACGTCGGGCGTGCTCCCGTGAAATCCTGAAACGGGTTTTCCGGCAGCAGCTCCAGGATTTTTTGCGGCAGCGTCATCGTTTGCAGCTCGCCCAGCTTCTGCTCCACCTGCTCGATGCGCGCAGTCTCCGCTGCTCCCTGCTGCAGCTGCACGCCGTCCAGGTCAAACGCGAATGTGAAGCCAATCCCGATGGCTGCGGCCACTGCGGTCGTGCCCACCAGGATGACGAGAATCAGCGTGCTGATCCTCCCGATGTTCGCGGACAGCTTCATTTTGGTAAAGGCAGCCAAAATGGAGAGAAAGACCAGCGGCATGACAATCATTTGCAGCAGTTTGACGTAGCCTTTCCCCACAATGTTGAACCAGTCGATCGACGTCTGCAGTACGTCCGACTTGATGCCGTATACAGCCTGCAGGATCAGACCGAAAACGATCCCTGCCCCCAGAGCGGCAAAGACGCGTTTGGAAAACGACACATGCTTCTTCTGCATGGCATACAATCCGGCCATCAGAAGCAGCATGAACACAATGTTTACAATGGACAACAACGTCAGCATGATAATTCCCTCCGATTGTCCGGCATGACTTCCTGATTCCGCTCCGATGCGGAACAATACATTTATATGATACAAAAACCGATAGGTCAAGTAGGATTTACACTTACATACATACGCAACACCAGACGCCTATGTCACTATCTCATCTGGCACATACCAGATTGACAGCCAAGGTTACCATCGGTTATTTTATAACCAACGGTTACTAACCATTGGTTATCATATGTCCAATCACATGAAAGGAGCGAGAATTCCCATGCCGAACAGACAGGAAATCCGTTCCGAGGAGACGCGACGGGCGATATTGGCAGCAGCCGGAACGCTGTTTGCCGAACGCGGTTTTGACGCCGTGACCATGCGGGAGATCGCCAAACAGGCTGGATGCTCCCACACGACCATCTACCTGTACTTCAAGGACAAAGAGGCGCTCCTTCACCATCTCTCCATGGAACCGCTGCAATCCCTGCACCAGCAGATGGAGGCCTTCCTGCGCGACCAAACGCTCGCTCCCGCAGACAGCCTGCAGGCAGTCACCCGGACATTCGTCCGCTTTTGTCTGGCGAACCGGAACATGTACACGATTTTTTTCATGGCAAAAGCGTCCCGCGTTGATGAAGAGACGCCGGCGCTGGAGGTCCAGCAGATTCGGAACCGGTTGTTCGGCCTGCTCAGGCAGGCGGTCCGGGCGTGTCTGCCGCCGGATACGCCGGACGATCGGGTGCTGGCCTACACCCGCATCTATTTCTTTACCCTGCATGGAATCATCGGAACGTACACCCACTCCGCCGAGCCGCTCGACGACCTGCTGAAGCGGCTGGAACCCACGTTTGACCTCGCTTGGGACGTCCTGCTGGCCGGATTTCACCATACCGCGACAAAAGGAAGTGGTGCGTAGATGAAGGCGGAACAAATCTCCGAGCACATTTGGAGCCTCAAGGCGTGGCTGCTGATCCCCGTGCGCGTCTGGGTCGTTACCGCTGACGACGGCGTCACGCTTGTCGACGCCGGCCTGCCGTTCATGACCGCCGGCATTTTGCGGTTTATCGACAGGTTGAACGCCGGTCCGCTGCGGCGCATCCTGCTCACGCACGGCCATTCCGACCACGTCGGGGCGATCAGGGGGATTCTGGACAAATACGCCGTTCCCGTATACGCACACCGCATCGAGATTCCCTACATGGAAGGAGCACTGCCGTATCCCCGCCGCAAGAAACCGGAGCGCAACGTTGCCGCAGGACTGGCGGCACCGCTCGCCGAAAGCGCGGACGGACAGCTCCAACCCATCGCCGGCCTGAAGCCGTATCTGACCCCCGGCCACTCCCCCGGTCACGTCGTCTACTATCATGAGCAGGACCGCGTGCTGCTCGCCGGCGACCTGTTTACCTCCAAAAACGGACAGCTCCGCCGACCAATGCCGATGTTCACGGCTGACATGGCGGAAGCGGTGAAAAGCAGCGCCATCGTGCGGGAGCTGATGCCCAGGCGGCTGGAAGTATGTCACGGCGGACCGGTGTTTGCGGCCGGAGAGCAGGTGGCGGCGTATATGCGCAAGTACGGGTAAAGTCTCGAAAAAAATCATTGGAGCGTCCCCTATCCTCCCAGAGTGCAGACAACCGCACCTTGCCATCCACTGCAATGCAGCTCCGCTCGCTTTCTGGCAATTACAGGAATTAACAGCTATAATAGGATTGTCCCTATGCGGTCTATATGTCTATATATGGAAAGCAAGCGAGAGGATGATTCCGATGAAAAAATGGGTAGCGGCTGCATTGTGCGCCTCACTGGCATCTGTCGGCGGTTGGGCACTTGCGAAAAACACGGATAACATCGCATTGATCGTCAACGGCAAAAAAGTAGAAACGGATGTGGCCCCGCAGATTATCAACGGACGCGTCATGGTTCCCGTTCGCGCGGTGTCGGAGGCGATGGGCGCTGAAGTGAACTGGGACAGCAAACAAAGGTCGGTGATCGTCAGCAAACCGGAGGGGCCAACACCGATCGCCCGTTTGCCGCATGAGCAGACCACGCTCTATGCCCTGAAACAAAAAGATGACCTGTATACTCCGCTGCTGGCAGAACACCAGGGCCAATTCAAGCTGTTTGACTGGAAAAGCGTAACAAACCCCAGCTACGCGCCAACGATCCAATCCAAAGACCTGACGGGTGACGGAAAAGACGAGCTGATCTTCATTCTGACGACCGGATATGGAACCGGGGCACTGACCCAGGACGTCCACGTCCTCCAACCGGACACATGGGAGGAACGAAAGGTGCCTGATCCGGTCGAGACGCTGAAGCAACACATGACGAGCAAGGTCACCAAGGACCACGTCGAGATTTCAATTGACGGAAAGACAACGGTGATCCCCGCAGACAAAATCCCTGCGGAACCATCCAGCTGGTTTTCGTCTCTTGGAATCGGCGGCATCGTGACCTATGAAACGCAGGGAGACGCGCTGCTCGCCCGTGTTCCCGCCCAGTTGTCACCGGCGCATGTCGTGGGCCAGTTTCACATCACCTATCAGTTTGCCAAGGATCAATTCCAGGTAAAGACTATCGAATTCGTGCAGGACTAGCCTGGTCAAACGAAGTTAAAGAAGAAGTGCTAGAGGACAACATCACCCATGACACCACAGACTTTGTTTACAGACTGAACCGGACAGCGTTTTGCTGCCCGGTTTTGGTTTTTTTAATAGCCCTCCACCCGGAAGAAGGTGTGGTTGCCAATCACTTTTTTCTCCACGACCTTCCTTGCAGTGGAACCAGGGAAGGTGAAGTATTCGACACCGTTATTGTATGACACCCTTGTCGCATAGTACGAGTTGGTCACAAACCACAGGCAGTTGCCGATCGGATTGGGCGTCGTGGACATGTTCATGGCGATATTCAGCGAATCCTTCCAGGCCTGCGAGGAAAGATCCGGCTTCCGAGCCGCTTCCGTCGTCATTCCCTCAAACTGATACTTCTTCAGCAGCACCCCCTCGTACGTATTCCCGCCAAACTCGGAAAGGTTTTTGGCTTTTCGGTTTTTGGCCACGTGCGCACAACCGCGCTTTCCTTCAAGCGATTCCCCACGCGCCTCGGCATATACCATGCGGGCGAGCAAATCAACGCTGTCGCGCCCTTTCATTTCAGTGAGATCCCACGGATCACTGCCGATATTCGTCAACGGTTCACCATACGGATACGCCATGTCTGATACCCCTTTCATGTTTTGGATTTGAAAGAAACGAAGGGGTGTTCAACTTAAGCGGCCCCACCCCAAGCCGCTCTGTTGAATTTCGTTTCATCTCCATAGGCAGGAACAGGGACGAAAATACAACCCTGGCTGCAAAAAAGAAGGAATCTCTGCCCGGCGGCGAAAAAAAAAAGCCCTCTCCCCTGAGAACAGGCGTTTTTCGCGCATGTGTGAAAAGCGTATCAGCAACAAATTGACGAGTGCGATTCATTCCTGAATAATTATACAAAAACGCATAACAGTGAATCATACGGCAAGCTCAGCGCCTGATGAGCGCACACCATCGGCATCTATTCAAGAATGGATAGGGACAGGGCAAAGGGGGACAGCGACGTGAATGACCAACACACGTGGAGCGAAGATTTGGCCATCCTGCAGTCGCTCAAGGACGATCTGCTGGTCACGAATACGGATGGCATCATCGTGCGGGCCACGGAAAAAACCGGGGAGATTTACGGTGTGGACACAAAAGATTTGATCGGCAAGTCGGTGTACGACCTGGAGAAGGAAGGGCTGTTTACGCCGATTGTCACGCCGATGGTCATCAAGGAACGCAGAAAAGTCACCGTGATACAGACGACAAACAAGCGGAAAAAGCTGCTGGTCACGGGCATTCCGGTGTTTGATCCCAACGGCGAACTGATCTTTATCGTCAGCTACTCCCACGACGTGACCGAGCTGATCAACCTGCAGCACTACCTGCAGGTGCTGGAAGAAGATATCGAGCGCGTGAAAAGCGAGCTGGACATGCTGCGCAACAAGCATCTGCATGCGGACGGAATCATCGCCAACAGCGAGGAAATGAAAACCGTGATCGACACGGCGCTCAGGGTGGCCGAAGTGGACGCCACCATCCTGCTGCTCGGTGAATCCGGGGTGGGCAAATCGCATGTCGCCAAGTTTATTCACAATCACAGCGGACGCGCCAAGGGACCGTTCATCGAAGTAAACTGCGGAGCGATCCCCGATGCGCTGTTTGAGGCGGAACTGTTTGGCTACGAGAGCGGCGCCTTTACCGGGGCCAATCCGAAAGGAAAGCTGGGGCTGGCCGAGCTGGCTTCCGGCGGAACCCTGTTTCTCGACGAAGTAGGCGAACTGTCGCTGATCAACCAGGTCAAACTGCTGAAATTGATTCAGGAGCGGCGGTTCTTCCGGCTGGGCGGCACCAAGGAACGGGAGGCGGATTTCCGCCTGATTGCCGCCACCAACAGGGACCTGGAAGCGGCCGTGAGCGAAAAGACGTTTCGCGAAGACCTCTACTTTCGCCTCAATGTCGTGCCAATAACCATTCCGCCGCTGCGCCGGAGAACGGAGGACATCCTGCCGCTGATCCAGCACTTTTTGCGGCAGTTTGAGCAAAAGTACAAGCGAAAACGGACGCTGGACGAAGCCGTGATCCACCGCCTGATCTACTACGAGTGGAAAGGAAACGTGCGGGAACTGATCAACGTCATCGAGCGTCTGGTCGTCACCTCTTCCTCCCCGGTGGTGACGGTCGATCTGCTGCCGGCGTACCTCAATCGGCGATACGATCAGCCGCTGTTCGACGTGCATGAAAATCGGCCGCTGCAGGACATCCTGGATCAGGTCGAACGGCAGGTCCTGCTAAAGGCGAAACGAACGCACAAGACCACGGTGAAAATGGCGCAGGCGCTGGGGATCAGCCAGCCGTCCGTGGTGCGGAAATTAAAAAAACACGGAATCACGTAAGGGGTTGGAACGAAACTTGCAGTTCACTCCCGGCAGACAAACGAGGAGGGTTGCTGCATGTCAAGCGATTGGAGTCATTTGGTTGGTCAGATGCATACCTTGCTGGCGCCAAGCATGGCCAAAGACCACCCGAATCTGCCGGTAGTCAAGGCGGAAGGCGTCTACTACTACGGATTGGACGGCAAGACCTATCTGGACTTTACATCCGGCATTGCCGTCGCCAATACCGGTCATCGCCATCCGAAAGTGGTGAAGGCAATCAAGCAGGCGGCGGACCAACTGGTGCACGGTCCGTCCGGCGTAATCATGTACGAGTCGATCCTGCGGCTGGCCAAGGAATTGACCACCGTGCTCCCGGCTGGACTGGACTGCTTTTTCTTTGCCAATTCCGGCACGGAAGCGATCGAAGGGGCCATCAAGCTGGCCAAGCACGTGACGAGGCGCCCCTACGTCCTCTCGTTTCTCGGCTGCTTTCACGGGCGTTCGATGGGTTCCCTTAGTGTGACGACATCGAAAAGCAAGTACCGAAAATTTCTGCAGCCCAGCGGCTTGTCCTACCAGCTCCCCTACGCCAGAGTGGATGAAGTTCCGCCAGGGGCCGATCCTGACGTATATTGCGCCGAACAACTGGAGAAGGATGTGGCGACACTGTTCGCCCATCAGGTGACGCCCGAAGAAGTGGCCTGCGCAATCGTCGAGCCGGTTCTGGGCGAAGGCGGCTATATTGTCCCGCCCAAGGGCTGGCTGAAAAAGCTGAGGGAGATCTGCGACCGGCACGGAATCCTGTTGATTTTCGACGAGGTGCAGACCGGTTTTGGCCGCACCGGCAACTGGTTTGCCGCCCAAACCTTCGAAGTTACCCCTGACATCATGGCGATCGCCAAGGGGATTGCGTCCGGCCTGCCGCTCAGTGCCACGGTCGCTTCCCAGGAGCTGATGAAGCAGTGGCCGCTGGGCAGCCACGGCACCACGTTTGGCGGCAATCCGATCGCCTGTGCGGCAGCTCTGGCCACGCTGGAAGTGATGAAAGAAGAGAACCTGGTGGAAAACGCGCGCGTGATGGGCAGCTACGCTCAGGAACAGCTTTGCCGCCTGCAGCAGAAACACCCGACGATTGGCAGCATTCGCGCCGTCGGACTGATGATCGGCATCGAAATTGTCGATCCGCGCACGAAGGCTCCCAATGGAGAGGGATTGCTGACCATCCTGAACAAGTGCCTGAGCAAAGGCGTGTTGTTCTACCTGTGCGGGAACCGCGGTGAAGTCATCCGCATGATTCCTCCGCTCACGGTGACCAAGGAGCAAATCGACGTTGGCCTGCGCATGCTGGACGAAGCCATTACGGAATACGAACAGGAAATACTGTGCATCGGCAGCAGTGCCGTGTAACCAACTTTCACAGGAGGAGGCCGTCTATGGTAAGGTACAAACCCAAGGATTCATCCCAATCCCCCCGCTTTTGCGGCGTGCGCACGTTCATGCGGTTGGAACAGGTGCGGACGACGGACGGTGTCGACTTTGCGGTGGTGGGCGTCCCTTTTGACACGGGGGCGTCCAACCGAACCGGTCAGCGGTACGGCCCGCAGCATATCCGGAACGCTTCGGTGCTGCTTCGCCCGTACAATCCCGATCAAGACATCCATATCTTTGAATACTGCTCCGGTGTTGATTACGGCGATATCGACGTGGTTCCATTCAACATTCACAAGACGTACGACAACATGGAGCGGGAGCTGTTTTCGCTCATCGACAACGACGTGACCCCGATCATTTTGGGCGGGGATCACTCCATCTCGCTCGGCAGCCTGCGCGCATTTGCCAGAAAATTCGGTCCAGTCGCCCTGATTCACTTCGACTCCCACGGAGACACATGGGACAGCTATTTTGGCGAAAAGTACACACATGGAACGCCGTTCCGCCGGGCAGTGGAAGAAGGATTGATCGATACGTCCCATTCCATCCAGATCGGGATGCGTGGACCGCTCTACGGACCGGAAGACATCAACGACGCCCGGGCGCTTGGCTATGAAGTGATGCCGATGAGCGAACTGCGCGCCATCGGCGGTGAGCAGGCAATCCGCCGCATTCATCAGCGGGTGGGAAATCGGCCGGCGTACGTGTCATTTGACATTGATTTTGTCGATCCCGCGTACGCGCCGGGCACGGGAACCCCGGAAGTCTGCGGGCCTACCAGCTACGAAGCGATTCAACTGGTGAGAGGGCTGGACAAGCTTCAGCTGGTCGGGTTTGACCTGGTCGAAGTCCTGCCGTCGCACGACCCTGGCGAAATTACAGCCGGACTGGCCGCGGCTGTAGCCTACGAAATGATCAGTCTGATCGCGTGGAAGCACCGCCGTAAACAGGTACATCAGGAGGGATAATGGATGAACAGCATCGATACGATCGTCATTCTGCTGTATTTCGCGCTGCTGATTGCGGTGGGTGTCATCGGCTCCAGGCGCGCCCGGACATCGGAAGAGTACGCATTGGCGGGACGCAATCTGGGCATGTTCATGTTTCTCGGCTGTTTGTCCGCCGTCATTTTGGGCGGAGCTTCCACCATCGGCACGGCGAAGCTGGGCTACACATACGGCATTTCCGGCATCTGGTTTGTCACCATGATTGGAGCAGGCATCATGCTCCTGGGCGCCTTGTTCATCAAGCGGATCTCCCAGTCCAACGTGACGACGATCAGCGAGTTTTTGGGCAAGCGTTACAATGCCGAAACCCGGCTGGTGAGCGCCCTGGTTGCGGCGATTTACACGCTGATGGTAGCCGTGACGCAGGTGATCGGGATGGGCACTATCATCAACGTGCTGCTGGGCTGGGACATGACTCTCTCGATGGTTGTCGGCGGCGGAATCGTGCTGTTCTATACGATTTTGGGCGGCATGTGGAGCGTAACGATGACGGACATCATCCAATTCATCGTCATGACCGTGGGCGTTTTCCTGGTCATGCTGCCGATGAGCCTGTCGCATGTCGGCGGGTGGGATCAACTGGCATCCAGACTGCCGGCCGCCCATTTTGATCTGACTTCCATCGGCGGCGAGCAAATTTTTCAATATTTCCTGCTGTACGCGCTCGGCATGGTGGTCTCCCAGGATATTTGGCAGCGCGTCTTTACCGCCCGCACGATGCAGATTTCCCGTACCGGTTCCGTTTTGGCCGGTGTCTACAGCATGTTGTATGCGGTTTCATTGACCATCGTCGGAATGTGCGCATTCGTCGCCTTCCCTCAACTGGAAAACCCGCAAAATGCGTTCACCACCATGGCCATTTCCATTCTGCCCAATGGCGTGCTGGGCCTCGTGCTGGCCAGCGTCTGCTCGGCGCTGATGTCGACCGCCTCCGGGACGCTGCTCGCCTCCTCCACATTGCTTACTCACGACATCATGAAGCCGTACTGGTTTCGGGACATGGACGATCGGCAGCTGCTGCGGCTGTCCAGGGTAACGACGCTGTTCATCGGCGCGCTCGCCATTGTCTTTTCGATCTGGATTCAGGACGTGCTGGTCGCGCTTGACGTGGCGTACGCCATTTTATCCGGTGCAATATTCGTTCCGCTCGTGGTCGGATACTTTTGGAAGCGGGCGACAGCGAAGGCAGCCTTTTCCTCGATCATTGCCGGCACCGTCGTCGTGCTGGCCGGATTGGCGATCGAAGGTCTCAGCTCGACGAATCCGATCATGTACGGCATCGCCGTCAGTTTGGCCGTCATGATCGGCATGTCGTACACAACCGCCCCGAGCGTTTCCGACAACGTCCATTCAATCAAGTGACGGGGCACTTCCACCCGCGAGCCTGCGGCGACGGGACCCGGGACAAGCTCGCCGCGATCGGATATAAATGAGCCACGAGAGAATATGAGGCTGACATCCTCCGTGCATCCGGAGATGTCAGCCTCCTTGTTTTCCGGGCGATGCCGGTTTGTCGTATCAGCGCTCAGGCGCGCTTGCTTTCAACTGAATGGTGGCGGTTCGTTTCTGCTGATCCCACTCGATTTTCCCATCCAGCAGTTCCGCCACCAGCCGGAGCGGGACCATTTCCGTACCGGCAATTG
The DNA here is from genome assembly GCF_013096935.1 of Brevibacillus sp. MCWH. Lineage (NCBI taxonomy): Bacteria > Bacillati > Bacillota > Bacilli > Caryophanales > Paenibacillaceae > Brevibacillus > Brevibacillus sp. MCWH. The sequence continues at coordinate 147,489 of NZ_SDLF01000005.1, forward strand.
TCCGCTTATCCGCCGACAGGGGCAGCGCCTTTCCATCGCGAAACACCTTGCCCTGTTTTGTGATCCGGATGACCGTGCCCTCTATGGCTGCCACCAGTGCGCCGTCCTGCTGGTCTATGTGAACGGCCGCCCCCAGTTTCTCAAAGGCCTCCATAGTCGGAACGTAGATGCTCCCGCGGATCAGTACGGGCGGCGTGAGGAAGGAAATCTTCTCCGACTGCCGCATGACCTGGATGGGAGCGACTTTGCGGGGGACGACCACCAGGGCGTTGCTCAATTCCCTGCCCGGCGCCGTCAGCAGCTTGCCATGCGCGTAAAGGCCGGATGACGCTCCGCCGTCCAGGTTCATCGCCGCCACCAGCCCCATCGACTGGCAGATGCCGGCCAATTGGGCCAGGGTGACATTGGGGACCGTTCCCATCACCAGTTGATTGTTCGCCGTGTAGCCAATAAACGAGCGCTGCCCGCTTGCCTTGGTCAGCTTGGGATCATTCATTCCCTCTACGACCGGATTGACGACGATTTTCCCGTCCTTTACCAAAGTGGGGCCCGCACTGGTGACGTGTTGAAACGAATCTGCATTAAACCGGGAGGTACGGTCGATCACCGGCAGGGCGTTTCCGTTGAATCCGATGGACGACCCGCTGACGCCGTCGTGTTTCTTCTCGTAGTCGATGACGATCAATCCCCAGGGCGGCTTGTAATCCCCCTTGTTGTAGGCCATGAAAAACGTTCCGTTAATCGCAGCCAGTGCTCCCGTTCGTTTTGCCATCCCCGCCAGGCTTTCCGTCCGGCCCAGCTCGTCCCGCGCCAGTACCGGACGGACTTCCAGCCGGGGATCGTTCAGATTGATCGTGACGAACTGGACGGTTCTGCTTCCGGCAGACGTGGAAACCTTTTTGCTGCCCGCCATCACACTTTTGGATACATCCTGTGCCGCTCCCTGCGCGGCCAGATGAGCCGGCAAGGCAAGCGCGACGAGCAACACGATGGATATTAGCCATTTCCCTATTTTCATTTCACATTCACCTGTTCCGAAACGTATGTATTTCTGATTAAATTTTATCATAATTTTCCATCGACGAGCAGCGCGTATGACATCCTCTATGTACGCATGGGACGGGCTTGGTTATAATGAAACTCATCATCCGCCGGACACAGAAAGTTCAGGTGATCAATCATGCTGTCGATTCGGGTCGTACGCATGCCGGCCAATCTGCCGCCGGACTACGTGGATCTGTTCCTGTCCAGGGTATCCGCAGAACGAAGGCAGAAAATCGCCCGGTTTGTTCGCAAGGAGGACGCTTACCGCTCCTTGCTGGGCGAGGTGCTGGTCCGCTCAACCCTCTCCGAGCATACCGGTGTGAGGCCCGATGCGCTTCAATTTGTCTACAATCCCTATGGAAAGCCGTTTTTGCAAAACACCCCGGATGTGGGCTTCAATCTCTCCCACTCCGGGAACTGGATTGCCATGATCTGGGGCGACAGCTCTTGTTGCCCGGGTATTGATGTGGAGCGGATCGTGCGCATGGATCTGCACATCGCCGAACACCTCTTTACCCCGCAAGAAAACCGGATGCTTGCCTCCAAAACGGGAGATGCCCGGTTGGAGTATTTCTATCGCGTATGGACGTTGAAGGAAAGCTATGTGAAAGCCGTCGGCAAAGGCTTGTCCATTCCGCTTGATTCGTTTTCCGTGGTGTGTACGGAAGAACAGACGTGGTATTCCCCGGAGGCGGACGGTTTCCATTTTACAAGCATCAGCTTGGACGAGGAGCACATCCTGTCGGCCTGCTCGTGCAAGGCTGCGCTCCCAGATCACGTCCAGCACGTCTCCCTATCGTCCTTGTACGAAACCCTCCTGTAGGGAAATGCAAAACAGCCGGATTGCCTTGGCAACCGGCTCAGTGTGTAGATAATGTAGCTGTTGCGAGGAGAACACGTTTCCGTCAGCCGCTCCGTGCTCGCCCAGCAGGAAAGCCCAAACTGCACGCTTCGCATCGATTTGCGGGGGATCGCCAAAGCCGCATGGCTACGCAGCCTGTTCAACGGTGGCGCTCCCTTTTCCCGCAAATCGCTGCTCCGCTCAGTAGGGCTCACAAGTCGCTCTGCCTGGAAACGTGATTCTCCTTCGGTACAATCGGTTTGTCTTCAGTCTGACAGCCGGATTGCCTTGGCAACCGGCTGTCAGTGTGTAGACGAAGTCCGTGGCGAGGTGGAGGCGCGCCCCATGGAAGCCGGAGGAATGTTGGCGAAGGCGGCGATCTGCACCGCTCCGACCGTATGGCCCGGGAAAACGCCGACGCCGAACAACAGCGTGCGAATCAGCCACGGGTTGGTGCCAGCCCGCCACGTATATGACGCACACGACTGCTTTCGGGTTCAGACGTGCCTTCATTGTCCTTGTCTGACAACAGCCCCTGACCCGGCTTGCAGGCTGCGGGGCCGCAGGTCGGTCCATTGTGAGCGGATGTAGTCCAGGCATTCCTGACGCGTCTGCGGCCCCAGCACAACAGTCCAGCCTTCAGGCACTGCGATGAATGCCGGCCACAGGGAATACTGCCCCTCGTGATTGATCAGCACCAGAAAGGTGCCATCCGCCTTTTCAAAAGGATTGGTCATCGAATCATTCCCTCCTCGAGTGTCCGGATGCCGGACGGTCCAAGGCCTTCAGCTTGGCCGCCAGTATCTGGCCGATTTCGGCAAGCGGCCCGGGCTGACACAAATCCTTGTGCCGGCACGCGATGTCATGCCGTTCGATCCGTCCGCTTACATAGGGAATCCACATATCCGGTTCAATCGGATCAAACCAGTCCGGGATGATCGTGGAGCGGAAAAACAGCAGGTCTCCCTCGTATCGCTCCGGTACATACGCTCCCAGGATGCGGACCGAGTTCACATACGTTTGTTTCAGATTCATGATGGTCGATTCATCCAGGCTGGCCAGTGCGCTGGCGTCGCTGCGGAGGATTTCGAGCGCGCTGGCCATGGTGAGCGGGCCGCCACCCAGGCTGTCCGGATCATAGCCGCCCAAGGCGAGCAGCGCGATCAGGGCCTCCTCTTCATCCGGTTCTCCGCGAAGCGGCAGGAGGTGGCTGGGGTACGAATCGAGCATGGCCAGGAACGAGACTTCTTCTCCCTCTTTCTGAAGCTGCACGGCCATCGCATGCGCTACATTGCCGCCAAACGACCAGCCCAGCAGCCGATACGGACCGGCAGGCTGAACGGAACGAACATGTTGAAGGTAATCGGCCGTCATTTCTCCCAGCGTTTTCGGAAACTCCTCGGTCCGGGCAATGCCTCGGGCCTGCAGGCCGTAGATCGGATATTCCGTGCCGAGATGTTTCATCAGCCCGGCATAGCACCAGCTGAGTCCGCCTGCAGGATGTACGCAGAACAGCGGGAGCTGCTCGCCGTGGGCGCGGAGCGGCAGCAGCACCTGGAGCGCGCTTTTTCCCGTGTCCATGTCAAGCCGTTCAGCAAGCCCGGCAACAGTAGGCGCCTCAAACAGCACGCCGATGCCGATGTCCCGGCCCATGGTCTCGCGGATGCGGCTCATCAGGCGAACGGCCAGCAGCGAATGGCCCCCCAGCTCGAAAAAGCTGTCATCAATACTTACACGCTGCAAACCCAGCACCTCGGCAAACAAATTGCACAAGACCTCTTCCTGCGGCGTTCTGGGGCCGCGCCCGCCTGAAGTCAGGGAGAAATCGGGCGCCGGAAGCGCCTTGCGGTCCAGCTTGCCATTCGGCGTGAGCGGCAGGACATCCATTTCCACGATCGCTGACGGCACCATGTAATCAGGCAGACTGGAGGCGGCAAACCGGCGCAGTACAGCAGGTTCGACGCTTGTGTCCGCGGCCGGAACGACGTAAGCCACCAGGCGTTTGTCTCCCGGCTGATCCTCCCGCACCACTACCGCCACCTGGGCCACAGCGGGATGTCTGGCGAGCACGGCCTCGATCTCGCCCAGTTCGATGCGGAACCCCCGAATCTTCACCTGCTGGTCGGCACGGCCCCAATATTCTAAAGACCCGTCGCTGAGCCGCTTGGCAAGATCGCCGGTGCGATACATCCTCGTACCGGGGGGACCAAACGGATCGGCAACAAACCGCTCCGCCGTCAAATCCGGCCGTCCCCCGTAACCGCGGGCCAGTCCGGCACCGGCGACGTACATCTCCCCCGTCACTCCCGGCGGTACAGGCTGCAGGAAATCATCCAACACGTACACCCGCAGATCCGGTATCGGGCGGCCGATCAGGCTGTTGGCACCGGAAGCTGCATGGTGACGGTCAAGCTCGATATAGCTGACATGCACGGTCGTCTCGGTGATACCGTACATGTTGATCAGCTTGGGAGCATCGTCCGGATGGCGCTGATACCAGTCCGCCAGACGTCCCAATTCCAGCGCCTCGCCGCCGAAAATCACGAAGCGCAAGGAGAGCATCTGACCCAAGTCGGGATGTTCCCGATCAGCCTGCATCAATTGATAGAACGCTGACGGCGTCTGGTTCAATACCGTCACGCCCTCCCGCACGAGAAGCTGGAGGAACTCTCCCGGCGACCTGCTGATCGCATGGGGCACCACTACAAGACGTCCGCCATGCAGGAGCGCTCCCCAAATCTCCCACACCGAGAAGTCGAAGGCATAGGAATGGAACAGCGTCCACACATCGTCAGAGCCAAAGCGGAACCAGTGATCGGTGGAAGCAAACAATCTCACCACGTTCTGATGCGGGATGACGACGCCCTTGGGCCTTCCCGTGGAGCCCGAGGTGTAGATGATATACGCCGGGCTGTGTGCAGACAGACGTCCGCGGCGTTCACGGTCACCAGGATTGGCAGGAGAATGCTGCCTGAGCCGCTCTTGCGTCTCCGGTTCATCCAGCACGATCAGGGGCAGACCGCCAGCATCAGGCAGTCTGGAGACCACCTGCGTGCTTGTAATAATGGAAACCGGTCTTGCGTCCTCCAGCATATATGCCAGCCGGTCGGCCGGGTAATCCGGATCGAGAGGCAGGTAGGCGGCTCCGGCCTTCAGCACGGCCAGCACGCCAACGACCATTTCAATCGACCGCGGCAGCGCCAGGGCCACAACCTGCTCCGGACCGACCCCCTCTGCAATCAGCAGATGCGCGAGCCGATTGGCCCGGGTGTTCAGCTCATCGTAGCTCAGGGAGACATCCTCATGGACGACGGCCACAGCCTCAGGAATTCGGACAACCTGTGCCTCGAACAACTCCGGCAGCACGGTCTGCGGCACATCGTTTCCAGCCGCACTCCATTCCTGCAGCATGCTTTGGCGCTCTTCCGGCATCAGAATATCGAGTTCTCCGATCGACTTGCCCGGATCAGCAGCCACAGCCTCCAGTACCCGCAGGAACCGGCCCGCCAATCTTTCAGCCGTACTGCGTTTGAACAGATCGGCGCTGTATTCCAGAATGCCATCCAGACCCGCAGGAGTGCCATCCGCCGAACGGCGCTCCTTCAACTCCACGGTCAGGTCAAATTTGGCCGTGCCCGCACTTTCAATTGTCAGGCTGCTCTCCACACCAGTAAGTTCCAACGCCGCATCAGGCGTGTTCTGGAGCACCAGCATGATCTGAAACAGCGGGTGTCTGGACCGGGAGCGGACGGGGTTCATAACCTCCACCAGCCGCTCGAAAGGCAGGTCCTGATGCTCGTACGCAGCCAGATTTACCTCACGGACTCTGGCCAGCAGTTCGCGGAAGCTGGGGTTTCCAGACGTGTCGGTACGAAGCACCAGCGTGTTGATGAACAATCCGACCAGGCTGTCCAGCGCATCGTCGGTCCGCCCGGCAATCGGACTGCCGATCGGAATATCGGTGCCTGCGCCGAGGCGGGTGAGCAAAGCGGCGAGGGCAGACTGCAGGACCATGAACAGGCTCGCTCTGTTTTCACGGGCCACTTCCAGCAGTCGGCCGTGCAGTTCCTCGCTGATGTGGAACGGAATGACACCGCCCCGGTAGCTGGCTTCTGCCGGTCTTGGATAATCGCACGGCAGTTCCAACTGATCCGGCAGGTTGGCAAGTGTCCGCGTCCAGTACGCAAGCTGTCTGGCGATCAAACTGTCGGGGTCGCGCTCACTCCCCAGAAGCTGTTCCTGCCAAACCGCGTAATCCGCATACTGTACCGGCAGCGGCGGCCATGACGGGAGCTCGCCCCGGCAGCGGGCTGCGTAAGCGGTGGAGAGATCGCGGGCCAACGGGGTCAGCGACCAGCCATCTCCGGCGATATGGTGCAGCAGCAGCAAGAGTACGTACTCGTTTTGCCCAAGTACGAACAATTGGGCACGGAGTGAAGGCTCCGACGAGAGTTGGAAGCTGTAGCGCACGGCGTCGGCAAGCAGCCCGGGCAGTTCAGCCTCGTTCGTTTCCGTCACAATCAGCTCAGGTCGAGCGTCGGCTGCGTCCAAAACCAGCTGGTGCGACGCGCCCGACTTGTCGGGAAAAATGGTGCGCAGGGTTTCATGGCGAGCGACGACATCGCCAATCGCATCCTCCAGCGCCTGTACATCCAGTTCGCCGGACAGGCGGGCCACGAGCGGAATGTTATAGGCCGGATTGGGTCCATCCAGTCGGTACAGGAACCACAAGCGGCGCTGGGCAAACGAAAGCGGCACTGCCTCCGGACGCGCGACCGGCCGCACAGGCGGTCTGGCATCCCGCGCATGATCGAGCCGCTTGACCAGCCCTGCTACCGTGGGTGATTCAAAGAGGCTGCCAATGCTCAATTCGACACCGAAGACATCGCGGATACGGGCGATTACCCGTCCGGCAAGCAGGGAGTGACCGCCCAATGCAAAAAAGTCCTCGTCTATCCCCACATGAGCCAGGCCGAGCACTTCGGCGAACAGGTCGCACAACATCTCTTCCTGCGGCGTCCTCGGTCCGCGCCCTGTAACCGTATGGAGATCAGGCGCTGGCAGTGCCTTGCGGTCAATTTTTTTATTCGGCGTCAACGGCATTTCGGCAAGTTGGACAAACGCGGACGGGATCATGTAATCGGGCAGTTCGGCGGAGACATGCCGGCGCAGCTCGGCTGGGTCTATGCCGGCGGATGCATGCGGGACCACATATGCCACCAGCCGTTTGTCCCCTGGCTGGTCTTCCCGGACGACTACTGCAACCTGGGCGATCGCAGGATGCCGGGACAGAAGCGACTCGATCTCGCCAAGTTCGATCCGGAACCCGCGAATTTTCACCTGGTGATCGACACGGCCCACGTACTCAAGGGAGCCGTCCGGCAGCCATCTCACCAGATCTCCCGTGCGGTACATCCGGGAGCTCGGCGCGCCGTACGGGTCGGCCACGAATCGCTCGGCCGTCAGCTCCGGCCGTCCCAGGTAGCCGCGAGCCAAGCCGACACCGGCAATGTACAGCTCTCCCACCACTCCCGGCGGAACGGGCTTCAGTCCGCCATCCAGCACATACACCCGCGTATTCCAAATCGGCCTGCCAATCGGGGGTGTTCCCGCTCGCTCATCGCCAAGGTGCATGGCAGTGGAATAAATGGTGGTTTCCGTCGGACCGTATTGATTATGGACATCGCACCCCAGTTCCTGCAGGGCGAGTTTGAGCCCGCTGGGGAACGCCTCGCCTCCCGTAATGATGCGCAGGCCGTCAAATTTGTCGGGCCTGCTCGCTGCCAGCTCGTGCCACAGGGTCGGCGTCGCCTGCATGATCGTCGTGCCGGTCTCGCGAATCATTTTCGCCAGAGCCGACGGGTCCATGATCGTATCCTTCGCGGCGATGACAACACGGGCCCCGCTCGTGAGCGGCAGGTACAGCTCCAGAACCGAGATGTCAAATGAAATCGTGGTAACCGACAGCCACGCATCCCGTTCGTCCAGCGCAAACCGATCCTGCATCGCCAGGATCAGGTTGGTCAGATTGCCAAACGTGACCATGACCCCCTTGGGTCTTCCGGTCGAACCGGAGGTGTACAGCACGTAGGCAGGATGAAGCGGCGACAAGCAGTTTGTTCGATCAGCATTGCCGGGATTGTGAATCGCTTGCCGCATCAGCCTGTCGATGGTTTCCGGCTCGTCAAGCACGAGTCTTGAGCCCGTACCACAATCCGGCAGCCGATGGGCAACCTGTCTGGATGTGATGACGCATACGGGTCTGGCGTCCTCCAGCATGTAGGCTAACCGGTCGGACGGAAAGTCCGGGTCCAGCGGCAGGTACGCCGCTCCCGCCTTGTGAACCGCCAGTATGGCGACGACCATCTCCGGTGAACGCGGCAGCGCAAGCGCGACCACACGCTCCGGTCCGACACCGTGCGCCATCAGCAGATGGGCAAGCTGATTGGCTCGTTTGTTCAGCTCGGCATAGCTGAGCGAAACGCCTTCAACCTCCACGGCGACAGCCTCAGGCGTGCGGGAGGCCTGCTGCTCAAACTGCTCGTGCGCGCTGGTCGTCGGCAGGTCATGAGCGGTTTCATTCCATTCAAACAGCACCTTCTGGCGTTCCTCCGGCAGGAGCAAGTCAATCTGCGAGACCGGCTGGCCGGGGTCAGCCGACGCCATATTGTCCAGGAAACAAAGAAAGCGCCGCTGATGAACCGCCAGCTCGTCGGCGCCGTAAATCGCCGGATTGGCGTCAAAATTGAAATGCAGCCCGCTGCCGTCTGATCTGTCGTAGATGTTTATCGTCAGGTCGTCCACGGGGCCGGCCGACAGGTTTCGCGTTGTCGCGCGATGGCCGGCAAAGCGCACATCATAGTCAAACGGCATCACATTGATCATCGGACCAAACAATCGCCGGTTGTCCCCCAGCAGTTTCAGATCGCGCCGCAGATCTTCATGCCGGTAACGCTGATGCCGTCTGATCTCGTGGATTTCCTGCGAGACCTGCTGCAGGAGAGCTGCCAGACTCATGTCCGGCCGCACCGTCAACCTTAGCGGCAGCACGTTCATGACCATTCCCGGCACGCGCAGCGATGCAGAGCCGAGTCGGCACATCATGGGCAAGCCGAGAATTACATCGTTTGCGCCGGTCAACCGCTGGACATAAGCCGCCGCAGCGGCAATCACGACGTCAGACCAGGTTGTCCCCGTCTGGCTTGCCAGCCCTTTTAGCGCAGTCATGCTGGTTGGCGGAAGCTGTGCCGACTGACGCAAAAAGCCGCGGGATGTCCTCGCCGCCCTGTCTCCCAGACTGACCACCTCGGGCTCATCGGCGAAGCGTGACAGCCAAAACTGCCGATCCCGCTCCATTTGCTCCGAGCTGCGATAGGCTGCCTCTTCCTCCAGGATGGAGTGAACAGACCCAAAGGCCGCCTCGTCGTACGGCCGGCCATGGACGAGTGCCGTATAGATGTGTGCCACCCTTTGTGCCAACAGCGAATAGCCAAAGCCATCAATCGCAATATGATGGATGCGCTGATACCAGAAGAACCGGTCAGGCGCCAATTTCAACAGCACTTGTGCAAACAGGGGACCGCGGGTCAGATCAACCGGTTGGGCCATGTCCTGCTTCATCCACGTTTCTGCCGCTTCCTGCGGATCTTCATGGCCGCTGACGTCCACGAAATGCAGCGGCCAGTCAGCTGACGGGCAGAGGCTCTGCCACGGACCGTTCCAATCCTCGCCGAAGCGCAGATGCAGCGTTTCCGCCTCCGTCACGGCCCGGCGCAGGGCAGCCTCGAACAGCGCAGGATCGACGGGGCCATGGATTTCGATGCACTCGGCGGTGTTGAAGACCGGATTGTCCGGGTCGAGCTTTTGTGCAAACCAAATGCCATTCTGCGCACCCGACAAGGGCCAGCGTACATCCTGATGATCCGGCATGAACATCACCTCTTTCATACGACGAAGTAATCCTGATTGGGCAAACTCTGCTTCAATCGTGATGACAACAGCGCCCACCAGGCGGCCAGTGTCGGCTGCTCAGCCAGTTCCACAAAGGTCACCTCTGCACCGCTGCGGCGCCATCTCTCCACCAGCGACATGATCCTGACGGAATCAAGCCCCCACACGTTAATCAGGTCGTCGTTTTCCCCAAGGTTTGCCGGCAGTTCCTGGAGCAAATCAGCTACTTGCGCGCGGATCGCTTCCTGCGTGATCGGCTGCGTGTCACTTTCACGGGCGGCCGGCGCTTCAGCCTGCACGCCGCTCAGCTGATCGATCAGACGCTGCGTCGTGATCGTGACCGCGCAGCGCTCAGCCGCGTAGGTCAGCGCCATCATGTGCTTCTCCCGAGAGAAATCCGCTACCGCATCTGCAACGAAGAACGGCTGCACATCTTTCATGAACGCTTCGCACGCGGTCATCAGGCAGCCGATATGGGCGTAGATGCCGCACACGATAAGCTGATCCCGTCCGCGCTGCTGCAACATCTCCAGCAAATTGGTCTGTTGAAAGGCGCTGTACCGCCACTTGGTCAACACCAGATCCTGCCCGCCCGGCGCAAGCTCATCGACGATCTTCTGCTGATCGGGGCACTTCGTCAGTCCCGGCCCCCAGAAATCCTGCAGCAGTCCGCGCTGCTCTGGGGACTGTTTGCCAGGCTGCGCCGAATAGATGACGGGGATTCCCTGCTCGGCGCAATAGGCTTTGAGCTTTTGGATATTGGCCAGAAGCTCCACGACCGGAGACTCCGTAACGGTGAACGCATTCAGAAAATACTGCTGCATGTCATGAATCAGCAGAGCCGCCCGCTGCGGATCAGGTGTCCACGCCACCCTGTTCTTCGGCAGGTCAGACTCTACAGGCATCGGATACGGCAATATGGCGGGAATCGCCATGCTAACTCCTCCCTTGCTTGTGTCGGTGCGTACGCGACTGCAATTGCTGGGCGATGCGTTCACGCAGCATTTTTTTGCTGATCTTGCCGACTGCCGTCATGGGGAACGAATCGACAAATTCCACTCGATCCGGTATCTTGTAAGCCGCCAATCCACGCTCCCGCAGGAACGCTTTGAGTTCGGCCGCTGTGGGAGCCGGATGATGCGGAATCACGAAGGCGCACGTGCGCTCGCCCAGATAATCGTCCGGCATGGCGACCACGGCGGCGTCATGTACGCCGGGATGAGCGAGCAGATGGTTCTCCACTTCTTCAGCCGCCACCTTGTCTCCGCCCCGGTTGATCTGGTCTTTGGCACGTCCCTCTACGACCAGATGACCTGTTGGAGTCAACCGTGCCAGATCGCCCGTGCGGTAAAAACCGTCAGCAGTGAACGCCTTGGCGTTGTGCTCCTCGGCCTTGTAATAGCCGCGAATGGTATAAGGTCCCCGGGTCAGAAGGTGTCCCACCTGGCCCGGCTCGACTTCGCGATCATTGTCGTCAACCAGGCGAATCTCATCATACGGCGACATGGGTCTGCCCTGGGTGTTCACGATGATCTCCTCGGGATCATCCAGCCGCGTGTAATTAACCAGTCCCTCCGCCATCCCGAACACCTGCTGCAGGGTGCAGCCGATCGTCGGTTTGACCATCCTGGCAGCCTCAGCGGCGAACTTGGCCCCGCCAACCTGCAGGACCTGCAGGCTGGACAGATCATGCCTTCGCGATGCCGCCGCATCCAGCCAGACCAGGGCCAGCGGAGGCACTACGGCCGTAATTGTGACCTGCTCCCGCGCGATCAGCGGAAACGCCTCGTCCGGGCTGCCGCTGCGCGCGAGAACCACTCTGCCGCCGGCGTACAGCGTCCCGAGTACGCCGGGCGAGCTGAGCGGAAAGTTGTGGGCAACAGGCAGTACCGCGAGATACACGCTGCTCTCATCAAGCTGGCAAATCTCGGCGCTGACCCGCAAACTGTAGACGTAATCATCGTGCGTCCGGGGAATCAGCTTGGGCAGTCCGGTGCTGCCGCCGGACAGCTGGAGAAACGCCACATCGCTGGCGCTCGGCCCTTCCGGCATACTGACGGGATCTGTGCGCATTTCATCCAGCGCGTCAAACTGTCCCGGGTCGCCCGCCACAATCACGTGACGCAAGGTGGGAACGCTCTCCTTGACATGAGCGGCAAGCTCGCGGTAGTCAAACCCCGCTTCAACGTCTGGGATGACGTACGCAACCGCTTCGGTGAACTCGCACAAATAGGTGATCTCACTCTTTCGATGCAGGGGGAGGGCAAACACAGGCAGCGCCCCCAGCCGAAACAGTGCAAAAATCACTTCAAAAAATTCCGGGATATTGGGAAGCTGCACGACGACCCGGTCCATCGGCTTGATTCCCAGCTTCTGAAACCCCGCTGCCAAGCGGTCGGCCCGGGCGTCAAGTTCCGCGTAGCTGATCCGCCTGTCACCGCTGACGATGGCGATGCGTTCCCCGTAAGCGGCGGCACGCTTCCGCAGCATCTCTCCAAACGTCTCACCCTGCCAGCACCCTGCCGCCCGGTATCGATCGGCAAATTCCTTGGGCCACGTTGGGCATCCTGACAGCATGACTTACCCCTCCTTTCTTCCGGCCAGCACCGGCTGGTTCAGCCCCATGGCCAGAAGCATGGTGCGAAACTTCGCAGATGTTTCCAAAAGTTCTGCCTCCGGATTTGAGCCGAGGACGATACCTGCTCCGGCAAACAGACGAATCACGCGCCCCTCCACTTCGGCGCAGCGGATGGTGACTGCCCACTCCCCATCGCCGTTTGCATCGCACCATCCGACCATTCCCGTAAAGAACCCTCGATCAAACGGCTCCAACTCCTGAATCACCGCACGCGCCTGATCGACAGGCGTTCCGCATACAGCGGGAGTCGGGTGAAGCGCTGCCGCCAGCTGAAGCGACGAGGTGGAGGGATCGATCAGCTCCCCGTTTATTTCCGTGGAAAGATGCCACATGGTGTTGGTCTGCACCAGCGAAGGCTCCCGGGGAACGTCCAGATGCTTGCAATAGGGACGGAGCGCTTCGACGACTGCCTCGACGACCACCGCATGCTCATGCCGGTCCTTGGCGGAAGCAAGCAGCGAAGCCGCGCGCCGCTCATCCTCGCGGGGATCGTCACTGCGGGCCGCAGAACCTGCCAAGGGATTGGCCATGATGTACGGCCCTGTCTTGGCCACGAGCAGTTCCGGGCTGGCGCCGATCAACGTCCGCGATCCTTCGCTGTCCGCCGCAGCGCTGCGCACGCCCTTTGGCGTCAGGTTTGCCGCGAATGTGTAGCCGCGCGTGTTGTGCCGGGCCAGGTTGCGGAGCAGTTGATGGATATTCACGGAGTCAGAGGAGGTCAGGTGCAGCGATCTCGCCAGCACCACCTTCTGAATGTCACCTTGTTGAAGGCGCGCCAATATCCGGTTTACGCCCTCCTCATATTCCGCCGGCGCCGGTATTTCGCGAATCTCAAAGGCAGATGCAGCGTTCTGTTCAGCCAAAACGTCCGGTGTGAATTCAAGCGGTCCTGCCCATTGGAGGGTTTGCGGCACGACGAGTTGGGCTGGCTTCGTGTGATCAAACGGAACCGCGCCGACTGCGACCGACGTGCCGTGCCCGGACCGCTCGGCGCTGGCAAGCAGCTCGGCAACTCTTCGGGGCAGGCTTCTCAACGCATCCGGTCCCTCGTACTCCGGCAGTCTGGCCCATTCTCCCTCTGCCAGCAGGGTACGCTTGGGCGAAGAGAAAAAGAATGCCGAGCCCGCTTGATATGCTTCAAGCAGCGCTGTGGCGCTTGTCGCGGAACCAGCAACTTGTTTCAGCATTCATCGTCATCTCCCATCCATTTTTACATTCCCAGGGTTGCACCGCCGTCGACGTACAGGTCGTGCATCGTAATATGCCGCGCCTGGTCGGATACCAGAAACAGCACCGCATCGGCAATGTCCGAGGGCTGGGCCATCCTTCCAAGCGGTATGCCCAGGCGGTACTGCTCCAAATTGCCGGCGATGACAGCCTGCGCGCCATTGTCATCCGCCCATAATACCCGCTGCATGGCTGTGTCGGTTGAGCCGGGCGATACCACATTGCAGCGGATATTGTACCGGGCGTACTCCAACCCCAGGCACTTGGTGAACATCGTCGCAGCTGCCTTCGAGGCCGCGTAGGCCGACATCTGCATGCGCGGCACCCCAGCGGCGTTTGAAGCGACGGTCACAATCGCACCGCATCGGCGGGAGGCCATGCGCCTGACGACCGCGCGGGAAACATAGAACACTCCGTTTGCATTCACCGCGAACGTGTCCGCCCAATCCTCGTCGCTGAGCGATTCGATTGGCCCTGTGCGCAGCACGCCGGCGACGTTGACCAGTATGTCGATCGGACCGAGCTCTTGTTCGATTCGCTCTACCATCGCTTCGACGGCGCCGCTGTCACGAATGTCTGTGGGAAAAGCTGCTGCCTGATGACCGCCGGCACGCAGTTCTTCCACGAGTGCTTGGACGCCTGCGGCCTGCTTGTCTGCCGCCGCAACCAAGGCTCCACGCTCGGCCAGGGCCGCTGCTACCGCTCTCCCGATCCCCTGCGCGGCTCCTGTGACCAAGGCAACTTTACCCGTAATTCCCGCAATCTCCATACAAGGTCCCTCTCCTCTTTCTCCCATCGGTGCTGCAATGATGCGGCGCACTCTCCACTCGTCACGCGCCGCATGGCCTCGTTATTTCTCTGGATACAAGGCAAAACGCAGGGCCCTGCTGATCAGGACCGGCAGCACCGATACATGGTTTTCGTCCTCAAACTCTTTGAACACCACCTGCAGCCCACGTGCAGCATGGGCGGACAGACGTTCTGACAACTCCCGGGCATGATAGCAATTTTGGGATACGTGATCTTTTTCCATTTCTCCGAACCCAAGCAGTACCTTGATGTTCAGCGATTCCTGCTCCAGGCGGGCTGCGAACTGCTTCTCCGCCTGCATCAGATGCTGCCGGTTCCAATGGATCGAGGGGCTGCCGGCGATATAGCACTGAAAGGCATCCGGCTTCGTAAACAGCACGTGCAGGGTGAACAGTCCGCCAAGGGAATGGCCGAAGAGCGTTTGTCTGCTGCGGTCGATCTTGAATTCCCGTGCGATCCGCGGCTTCAGCTCTTCTTCAATGAACTGCAGGAACGCTTCAGCTCCCCCTTGCGGAGGCAGGGCAGCCCCGTTCGGAAGTTGCGTAAATTCCGTGGTGGGCATGGGCGTCAGATCGTAATACCGGGCCGGGGCAAACGGGCCGTCCGTTTCATAGCCGATGCCGACGACCACCGCCGGTACAACC
Source organism: Brevibacillus sp. MCWH (assembly GCF_013096935.1). Lineage (NCBI taxonomy): Bacteria > Bacillati > Bacillota > Bacilli > Caryophanales > Paenibacillaceae > Brevibacillus > Brevibacillus sp. MCWH. The sequence goes on from NZ_SDLF01000005.1 coordinate 162,643, forward strand.
CCTGTCTTCTCCGGGCGGCCGCTCTGCAGGCGAACGGCCTCCACCATCGTTCCGAAAACGGAATTGGCATCCAGCACGTAAATGACCGGATATCCCGAGGGAGGCGGCGCTTCCGCCGGGGTGGCCACCATGATCTGATAGCTGCGGTTTTCCGCGCGCGACTGCATGATCCATCGTTTGGAACGGGGGATTTCCGCCTTGCCGCTCGCGGTCTCCTCGAGTGAGACAGCGCGCTGTTCAGGATGATCGAAAGACATGGATGACATTTCCTACCTTTCCTCACTTACATTTACATCTGGACGGCGTGAAAATCTCCCTTCCAGGCTGCAAGGTGGCCCCATCGATGTGATGTCGTTTCACTTGTTTGCCATACAGGGAGACGTTCAGACATGCGTTTGCTTCCGCTTATTTGGCAAGCAGTTTGACCGTATCGTCAATAATCTTTTCATAGGCGATCAGACCGCTGCCAAGCCAGTACTCGTCGTTCACCTCGTACACGTGCCCCTGCTTCACCGCCGGGATGCTCTTCCAGATGGAACTTTCCGTCATCTCCTTCATGCGCTGTGTCCCTTGACCATACGCATTGATGACAAATATGTAGTCAGCGTCAAGATTTGATAACGTCTCCAGCGTCACGTTCGCACTGTTTGCGTTCTCCACCAGCTTGGACTTTCCGACCCCCAACTGCTGGTGCACAACATTCCCGCACAGATAATTTGCTCCCATCAGGCTGACGCCTTTGGCAGCAAAGCGCATAATCGCGACCTTTTTTCCCCCGACCGCCTGATCCAGCTTTTCTTTGGCCTCCTGCACTTTCTGCCGGTACACTTTCAGCGCTTGATCGGCTTCGGCAGATTTGCCGAGCAGCTCTCCCAGCGTGACGAGCGACTTTTCGACGTCGCCGGACGCATTCTGAAACACGTAGGTCGGTGCGATCTTGGCATAGTTCTCATAGGTGCCATTGGCGGCGTACGTCGCGGTGTGCAGGATGATCAAATCGGGATTGTAAGACATGATCACCTCTGGAGACGGCAGTCCTCCCGAGAAGTCCAGCTTCGGCACATCCTTCAGCTCCTCTTGCAGATACGCGTGTGCCATGTTGCCGTTGGACCATTGGACCACTGGCTTGATGCCCAGCTTGAGCAGCGAATCCTCGAGATAAGGGGCAAATACCCGCTTGGGTTCCGCTGGCACGGTGATTTCATGGCCAAGTTCGTCCTTGACCGTTCGCTCACCAGACGATGCGGGAGTGTTTGCTCCCGTTGCAGAAGCATCAGCGGCTGTTGACACCGATTGCGGCTGTTCGGACGACTCCGCACGTTGAGCCTGATTGGAGCCGCAGCCGGTCAGCAAACTGACTGCCAGCACCAGGCACAGCCAGACGGTAAACGGAAAACGAAAGACAGTGCCAAACCGATTGGCCAGATGAAACATGGTGTTCCTCCTCTTGTGATAATCATTCTCACCGAGAATGATTATAGATGATGCCGCTCAAGCGTCACCATGGGTTCTATCCAGAAGAACATTTGGACATTTTCCCGTAAACAAGAGCATGGCTTCATCCAGCATCCGGAGAATGGACATCGCCGAGTACTCGAACCACGGATCAGCAGAGATCAGGTGCACATTCAGGTTTGTGACTGCTTTCAACTGGCGCCAGGCCGCCTTGTGCTGCAGCGCCAGCCAGTACGCCCGCGACGATGCCTCGGGACACACCACCAGCAATATCCGGTCAGGATCAAGCTCCGCCACCTGCTCCAGCGTAAGCTGCGCATGTTCGGACGGTTCCGGCCGAAATACGGTCCTGATCCGCAGATCCCGGTGCAGCACGTCCTCCAGCCCGCGGTTCCAGTAGGCATGGATCGCCTGGCCGTAGATACGCAGCACCAGAATGCTGTCGTGTCCCAGTTTTGCCTCAATCTGCTCCCGAGCCGACTGAACCCTCTGTTCATATCGCCGGATCCACATCTCCGCCTGATCCTCCCTGTCCAAAAAACGGGCGATCATGCGGAGCTGGTCTCTCCACCCCAACTTCTCTGTCGGAACGAAAAACGAAGACGCCATGTCCGTCAATTTGGCTTTCTCGGCGGGCAGCAGTTGGTCGGTTCCGACAATGGCGTCCGGTCGAATTCGTATGATCTTGTCCAGGTTTGATTCAAACTGCCAGCTCGTGTACGGGTCGGTCAGCGTTAAATGCGCCTTGATCTGCGTGCGATAGGCGTTGTAGTAATAGGGCGTCCACTTGGGGTCCAGCGGCGCTGCAATCGGCACCACGTTCAACGCAAGCAGATGACCCGTAACCGCAGCGGAGCACGCAGCGATGCGTTTCTTGAAATGTTTCGCGAAATCGGACGGTGATACGCCCACTTCCTTTTTAAACTTGCGGCTAAAGTAAAACTCGTCGCTATACCCAACTTTTGCGGCGATATCCCGCAAGCGCTCCCCGGATTCGGCCAAATAGCGCTTCGCCCGGTTAATGCGCAAATCCGTCAAATATTCCATGGCGCTCTGACCATATGTCTTTTTGAAAAGATCCACAAAATACTTGGGACTGATGTTCGCCATCTGCGCAAGCTGCTTGATCGAAAGAGGTTCGTTGTAGTGCTGGTCCATGTATTCCTTGATTTTGGCCAGGTTTGCTTTGGGATTCCGTCTCGGCCTGCACGAGCTGATGTCCGCTGCCTGTCCGTTGTCTGTACGCATGAGACGACTCCTCCTCCCAAACACCAATAATGAGAATCATTATCACTAAAAAGGTAGCACAGGCGGATCTTCCAGTCAATCCCATTATGGAAAATGAATCATGTGCACCACTGTCTGGACAGCAAAAAAGGCACGGAGCAACTGTTTCCGTGCCTCAGACTGAAGACAAACTGTACTTTTTCATTGAAGTTCCGCAAGGAAACGATCTGTCCATCGTTGTCAGGCCGAAAGGCCTGCACATTCATCAACCGAAGATGGAGAGAAAGTACATCGCATGGAGTGATGGGCCAAGCGAGCTCCTTTGACGACCGGCTCAGCGGAAAAACGAAGACGCGGGGACCAACAGGGGACACAAGTCTCACTTCATCGAAACACCCAGATGTTTGTCCCCTGCCCGCGTCGCGTTTTGGAGCGGACTTCATCCGCTTCTGTGCTGGGCGTCAAGCGAGCGAGCGGGCCCGATCTTCCATGCGCCGCGAACATTGTCTACACGCTGAGGCACGGAGCAACTGTTTCCGTGCCTTGTTTCATCTGCTTTTACTTCTCCAAAAGCCGTCCTCCGGCCACCACGACGCGCCCTTTCTTGATCACCGTGTCCACGTGGTTGATGCCGAAGTGATACGGCACATACGCCAGGTTTTCGGCGTTGAACAGCACCAGGTCCGCCAGCTTTCCGGGCTCAAGACTGCCCACCTGGTCTCCGCGGCCAATCGCATAGGCTGCGTTGATCGTCATGGCAGTAAATACTTCCTCCGGTGACATGTTCAGATTCAGGCATGCCAGGGTCATCACCAGCTGCAGCGATTCCGTGGGCGAACTGCCCGGATTGTAGTCAGTGGACAGCGCAACCGGCACTCCCAGCTCGATCATGGTTCGGGCCCGAGCGTGGGACTTGGCGCGCAGGTTGAATGACGTTGCCGGCAGGCAGACGGCGATCACGCCCGCATCCCGCATCGCCTTCAATCCTTCATCGGTAGCGGCCAGCAGATGCTCTGCGGAAATGCAGCCCATCTCTGCGGCCAGCTGCGCCCCGCCGAGCGGTTCAATCTCGTCGGCATGCAGCTTCAACCCGAACCCCAGCTCTTTTGCGGCGGCGAGAATCGCCCGCGACTCGTCCACCGAAAACACCCCGTGCTCGCAAAAGACGTCGCAAAACTCGGCCAGTCCCTGCCGCTTTACCTCCGGCAGCATCTCCTCGATCACCAGCTTGACGTATTCGGCGGAGCGGCCCTTGTACTCCGCCGGTACGGCGTGTGCCCCCATAAACGTCGACACCAGGTCGATCGGATGCGTTTCATCCAGCCGCCTGGTCACACGAAGCTGCTTCAGCTCGTCTGCCAGCGTCAGTCCGTAGCCGCTTTTTGCCTCTACAGTCGTCGCCCCGTACAGCATCATGATATCCAGACTCTTCCGTGCCTTTTCGTACAGTTCGTCTTCCGTCGCAGCCCGTGTAGCCCGCACCGTGCTGAGAATCCCGCCGCCCTGGGCGAGGATGTCCAGATACGACATGCCCTTTAGTTTCAACACCAGTTCGTTTTCCCGGGAACCTCCATGCACCAGATGGGTGTGCGGGTCCACCAGGCCCGGCGTCACCAGACGCCCATTTGCATCCAGGCTCTGCTCGATGGGCAGCCCGGCGATTTCCGCCCGGACGTCCGCTTCCGCACCGGCGGCCACGATTTTGCCATCCGCAATCGCCACAGCTCCGCCCGTCACGAGCCCGACATCCGACATCTCGACTCCCCGTCGCGGCCCATGCTTGCCGCCCATCGTCACCAGCACACCGATGTTGTGTACCAACAGATCAATCCGTTCCGGCTTCACGCTTTCTCTCCTCCATGGAAGCATCCCGAGGAAAACCTCCCTCGGGATGCCGCTTTTTTCGCGTTGTTTCGCTCGTCTTTCCCCAGACGGTCAGATGTCCAGCATCGGCACGCGAACACCGCGCTCCTTGGCCGTCTGGATCGCCTTGTCGTACCCGGCGTCGGCGTGTCGAATGACCCCCATGCCCGGGTCGGTGGTGAGCACGCGGGAAAGCCGCTCTTCCGCTTCCTGCGAACCGTCAGCCACTACCACCATGCCGGCATGCAGGGAGTAGCCCATCCCCACGCCGCCGCCGTGGTGCACCGACACCCAGCTGGCGCCTGCTGCCGTATTGACCAGCGCGTTGAGGATCGCCCAGTCGCCCACCACATCGCTGCCGTCTTTCATGCTCTCCGTTTCCCGGTTGGGAGACGCCACCGAACCGCAGTCGAGGTGGTCGCGGCCGATGACGATCGGTGCGGATATTTCTCCGCGTCGCACCATCTCGTTGATGGCCAGACCCATTTTGACCCGCTCGCCGTATCCCAGCCAGCAAATGCGCGCAGGCAGGCCCTGGAAGGCCACTTTTTCGCGGGCCATGGTAATCCAGCGGCGCAGGTGCTCGTTTTCCGGGAACAACTTGAGCACCAGTTCGTCCGTCTTGTAGATGTCTTCCGGATCGCCGGACAGCGCTGCCCAGCGGAACGGGCCTTTCCCTTCGCAGAACAGGGGACGGATGTAGGCCGGGACGAAGCCGGGGAAGTTGAACGCGTCTTTCACCCCTTCGTCGTAGGCCACCTGGCGGATGTTGTTGCCGTAGTCGAATACGACAGCTCCCATTTTTTGCAGGTCAAGCATCGCCTGCACGTGCACCGCCATCGACTCGCGAGAAAGGCGGACGTACTTGTCGGGATCGTTCTTGCGCAGTTCGGCCGCCTCTTCCAGCGTAAAGCCGCGGGGCACGTACCCGTTGAGCGGATCGTGCGCGGATGTCTGGTCGGTGACGAAGTCCGGCACGATGCCGCGGCGCACGAATTCGGGATAAATGTCGGCAGCATTGCCAACGAGACCAATGGACAGCGGCTTGCCCTGTTCCTGCGCCTCCCGGGCCAGCTTCAGCGCTTCGTCCAGGTCGTGCACCATCACGTCGCAATACCGGGTGTCTATCCGGCGCTGAATGCGGGACGGATCGACGTCGACGCCAATTACCACCCCTTCATTCATCGTAACGGCAAGCGGCTGAGCTCCACCCATGCCGCCCAACCCGGCTGTCAGGGTGAGCGTCCCTTTCAGCGTGCCGCCGCGGTGCTGGCGGGCCGCTTCCGCAAAGGTTTCATACGTCCCCTGCAGGATGCCCTGAGTGCCGATGTAGATCCAGCTGCCGGCGGTCATCTGGCCGTACATCATCAGCCCCTTTTGCTCCAACTCCCGGAACGTTTCCCAGTTGGCGTACGCCGGCACCAGCACGGAGTTGGAAATCAGCACGCGGGGCGCGAGCGGATGCGTTTTGAAAATGCCGACCGGTTTTCCCGACTGCACCAGCAGGGTCTCATCCCCCTCCAGGTTTTTCAGGCACTCCACGATCTTGTCAAAGCACTCCCAGTTGCGCGCCGCTTTTCCGATCCCCCCGTACACCACGAGGTCTTCCGGACGCTCCGCCACTTCCGGGTCCAGATTGTTCATCAACATCCGCAGGGCTGCTTCCTGCTGCCATCCTTTCGCGTTCAATTGGCTGCCGCGGGGTGCGCGGATGATGCGTGCCTTGGTTTCTGCCATAGGGTCCTCTCTCCTTTTCCTCATTGTTTTCTCGTCATGACGCCTGCCATGAACGTAAGGATTACGTGCAGCGCCGTACGAACCGTCGCCCGGCGCGGGTCCTGCAGGGGATCAATGCAGACCACGTCAAATCCTTTGACTTTCGGGTTTTGGCCAAGCAGGTACACAGCGTCGAGCAGCTGCCACGACGTCATGCCAGCCGGCACCATGGCCGGGACACCCGGTCCAAACGCCTGATCCAGCACGTCCATGTCCACTGTCACGTAGATGGCGTCCGTGCCGCTGCCGGCAATCTCCATCGCCTTGTAAATCAGCGGCTCGATCCCTTCCCGGGCCACCTGCCGGGCGGTAAACTGGGTAATGCCCTGTGAAACCGCGTATTCCCTGTACGCCCTGGAGTTGGCAAAGCTGTGAATTCCCACCTGGGCGATGTGCTTCCCTTCCACCGTCCCCGACTCCAGTAGGCCGCGGATCGGAGTGCCGTTGGTCGGTCCGCCGTCTTCCAGATTCCGTACATCCATATGCGCGTCAATTTGCACGATGCCCACCTTTCCGGCAAACCGCCGCTTAAACGCCTTGACCGACGGGCAGGTGATGGAGTGGTCTCCTCCCGCGATGATCGGGAGCAGGTCGGGCAGCGCTTCGTAGACATTGGTCAGCGCCTGCTCGATGTTGGCGTGGCATCGGTACAAATCCGTAGGATGCATCTGGACGTCCCCCAGGTCGCGTGCCCGCAGCGCCGTCAGGTCGATGTCGTAATCGATGCTGTACGTCGTCACAGTGGGAAACAGCTCCCGCAGCGCATTGGGCGTCATGGAGGCCGCCGACACGCTGATCGACGTCTTGGAGAGCGGCACGCCGATAAACCCGACGTCAATCGGCTCCTCTCCGTCCCACGGTGTCAGCCACTGGGCCACTTTGGTCTCATAGCGGTCCCGCCAGTTGGACTGGCGCACCAGTTCCGGAGGATTCATCAAAGCAATCCTCTTTTTCAATAAAACCCCTCCTTGTCTCACCACGATCCAGCACTAGCCACCGAGATACGCTTTTTTCACGATGCCCTGCTCCTTTAGCTCCTCAGCCGTTCCGTGGAAACGGATCTCCCCGTGCTCCAGGACGTAGCCGCGATCAGCAACAGAGAGAGCCATCGTCGCATTTTGCTCGACCAGGAGGATCGTCATGCCTTGCCGTTTAATCTGCCGGATCGTCTGAAAGATGTCTTTCACTACGATCGGCGCCAGTCCCATAGACGGCTCATCCAGGATGAGCAGACGCGGTTTGGCCATCAGTGCCCGACCGATCGCCAGCATCTGCTGTTCGCCCCCGCTCATCGTGCCGGCGAGCTGGTCTTTTCGCTCGGCCAGCCGGGGAAACAATTCGAACACGCTCTCCATCTCCCGCTCCAGTTCTGCTTTGGAAGCCCGGCGCGAATACGCCCCCATCATGAGGTTATCGGCGACGGTCAGCCTGGGAAAGACCCGCCGTCCTTCTGGCACCATCACGATTCCTTCCTGCACGATGCGGTGGGTGGGAACTCCGTTTAATTCGTTCCCGCCATAACGGATCGAGCCCTTGGCCGGGAGCACCCCGCAGATCGCGTTAAGCGTCGTGGTCTTGCCCGCCCCGTTGGAGCCGATCAGCGTCACCACCTCGCCTTCCTCGACGGAGAGCGACAGGTCGCGCACGGCGTGAATGCTCCCATACCAGACATTCAGCATGTCAATGTGCAGCACCGCTGTCCACCTCCTCTCCCTCTTCCTTGCCGATGTACGCTTCGATTACGGCCGGATGGGAGACCACCGCCTCCGGCACATCGTCGGCGATCTTCACCCCGTGGTCCAGCACGGCGATGCGGTCGCACAACCCGACAACCATGGAGACGTTGTGCTCGATGAGGATGACAGTCGTGCCCTGCTCGCGGATAAGGCGGATGAGCCCCATCATCTCCTGCACTTCCTCGGCGTTCATGCCGGCGGTCGGTTCATCGAGCAGAAGCAGCTTGGGCCGGGAGACGAGCGCACGGGCGATTTCCACCCGCCGCTGGTTGCCGTAAGACAGGTTTCCCGCCTGCTCGTGCTCGCAGCCCGCCAGTCCGACTATCTCCAGCATGCGCAGGCTTTCTTCCGTCACCATCCGCTCTTCGTCCCGGGCGGAACGAAGACCCAGGATCGACGCCCATAGCCCGGCGCCGGTTTTGTGGAACATCCCCACCTTCACGTTGTCCAGCACTGTCTCTTCCTTCAACAGCCGGATATTTTGAAAAGTTCGAGCGATCCCGCACCGGGCGATGCGATAGGGACGCAGCCCTTGAATCTCCCGTCCTTCGAATGCGATCGTTCCTTCATCCGGCTTGTAAATGCCCGTCAAAATATTGAAAAACGTCGTTTTCCCTGCGCCGTTGGGACCGATGAGCCCGACGATTTCTCCCTGGCGGACCTTGAGGCTGACATTGTCCACCGCCGTCAATCCGCCGAACCGCTTGATGATCCCCTGCATATCAAGCAACCCGATCACCGCCTTTGTCCAAGGGTTTGACCGCTGACCGGCGAATATTCACAAGTTTTGCGCCGGTTTTGCCAAATAACCCTTTCGGCCGGTACCGCATGATCAGCACCATGAGAATGCCGTACAGCATCATTTTGTAGGTGTCGAGGTACTTCGGATCGACGAGTTCGAACTCAAAGAGCCGAAACATCTCAGGCAGCATGTACAGGAGCGTTACCCCAAAGAAGGTACCGAAGATGCTGCCAAGCCCTCCCAGCACCACCATGCTCAGTACCGTGGCCGAAACGGTGAAGCCGAATGATTCGCCACTGATAAACGACACCTTGTGAGCAAACAGCGCCCCGGCCGCTCCCGCGTAGGCCCCGCCAATGGCAAACACCAGCACCTTGTAATACGTCGTGTTGATGCCCATTGACTGAGCTACCGTCTCGTCCTCACGAATGGTCATCCAGGCCCGGCCGATGCGCGACCCGGTCATCTTTTTCATGATGACCACGGCGGCAATCAGCACAACCGTCACCAGCAGCAGGTACCCTGTGTTTTTCAGCGCTGTCCCGAACAGGGAAGGCGCCGGGATCGCGTCAATTCCGTAGGCCCCGCCGGTGATCTCCGCGTTCTTGAAGAAGGACTGAGCGATCAGCCCGAGCCCGAGCGTGGTGATCGCCAGAAAGTCTTCCCGTACCCGCAGGCTGGGAAGCCCAAACAGCGCGCTGATAAGGAAGGTGACGACCACGGCGGCTGCCATGGAAAGCCAGGCATTCCACCCGTACTTCACAGACAGGATGGCGGAGGTGTAGGCACCGATGCCGTAGAACGCGGCGTGCCCCAGCGACACCTGTCCTGCGTAGCCCGTGATCAGATTCAGGCCCAACCCGAGCAGCAGGTAGATCATCCAAAAGACAACGATGTCAACGTAATAGGGATTGAAGAGATCGTCCATCGCCACCACCTACACTTTCTCCACGTGCTTGCCGAACAATCCGGACGGCCTCAACAGCAAGATCAGAATCAGGATCACAAAGGCGATCGCATCCTTGTCGACGACCATTTTGGTCATGAAACCGTCGCTAAGCGATTCCACAATACCCAAAATCAGGCCGCCGGCGATGGTTCCCGGGATGGACCCCAATCCGCCGAGGACGACCACGCAGAATGCCTTCAGCCCGGGGATTGCCCCCATTGTGGGAAAGAGCGAGTTAAAATTCCATGCGACCAGCACGCCAGCGACCGCCGCCAGTGCCGATCCGATCATAAACGTTACCGACACCACGCGGTTGACGTTGACGCCCATCAGCGACGCCGCTCGCATGTCCTGAGCGGCTGCCTGGATGGCGATCCCCATCCGGGTACACTTCAGGAACGCGTACAATAGTCCCAGGCCGATCAATCCGGCCAGAATGATGAACAACTTCACGTTGGTAAACGTGACCGATTCCGTTAACGGGATGACGGACACCTCGACACCCGTCTCGGGAAACGCCTGGGTATCGGAGGTGAAGATCACCTGGAACAGGTTTTCGAGGAAAATGGCAACACCTACGCCGCTAATCAAGGTGGCGATGGGATGGGCTCCCCTAAGAGGCCGGTAGGCAAAGCGCTCGACCGCCACTCCGGCCAGGGCAGCCACCGCCATGGCAAACAGGATGGCAAGGATAAACGGCAGGTGCAGATACGTGATGGCAATCATCGCTGCAAACGCGCCGACCATGTAAATGACCCCGTGAGCAAAGTGGAGCAGTTTCAATACCCCGTACACCATGGTCAGCCCGACGGACACCAAAATGTAGATAAAGCCGAGCGCCACTCCGTTCAAAATTTGCTGTGCCAGCACCCGTCTCACTCCTTTCCTGGCGAGAGTCAACGTTGTGAGAAAAAAAGGAGGACCACCGGGCGATCCTCACCTGCATATCACACCAAACCTAAACTCAGACAAAACGATCAGTTAGTGGTACACCTTGGATGTGACAAACTGGAACGTGCCATCCTTCACCGTCATGAAGATGACCGGCTTGATCACCTCGTGATCAGGGCCGAAGGAGATCTTGCCCGACGTGCCCTCAAAGTCCTTCGTCTCGTTGATCGCTTGTGCCAGTTTCTCGCGGTCCGGGCCCGCTTTCTTGAGCGCCTCAAGAATCACCATGGCGGCGTCGTAGCTTTGCGAGGAAAGCATGTCCGGTTCTCCCTGATACTTCTCCTTCCACGCTTTCACAAACTTCTGCACGACCTCGCGCTGGTCGGTGGTGTAGAACGACGTCGTGAAGACCGAATCTTCCGTATTTTCTTTTCCGAGCTCCAGATACTTGGGCGAATCAAACCCGTCCACCCCGAGCAGTTGGGCGGTGATCCCCGCTTCCCTGGCCTGCTTTACAATCGCGGCCGCCTCATTATAGTACCCGACGATATACAAGGCATCCGGGTTGGCTGCCTTGACCGCAGTCAAAAGAGAGCTGAAGTCCTTGTCCCCCATCTTGAACGGACGGTCGATGACGATGTCCGCCCCCAGTTTCTTCGCCTCTTCCTTGAATGCGCCGAAGATGGACTGGCCGTAGTCGATGTCCACATACAGCACAGCGAACTTTTTCTTGCCCAGATCGTTGACGGCGTAATCAGCCATAGCTTTCCCCTGGATCGGGCCGGTGTAGATGATCCGGTTTACGTAATCCCCGCCGTTGGTAATCTCCGGGTGAACTGCGTACGCAACTGTCATGGGTACTTTCGCTTCCTGTACCTTGGGCGCTACCGTCTTCGAGGGGCCGCTGTACGCTCCTCCGACGATTGCCACCACCTTGTTGCTGTTGATCAACTTTTGCACAGCTTTGAGCGCCTCTTCCGGCTTGCCCTGATCGTCTTCAGCAATCAGTTCCACCTTTTTCCCGTCAATCCCGCCTGCCGCATTGACCTGCTCCACAGCAAGCAACGCGGCATCACGGCTGTGCGTCCCGTCGGTCGCTGTGGGGCCGGTCAGCGGGCCGAACCAGCCGATTTTAATCGTGTCGCCACCGCCGCCAGAACCTCCTGTGCCGCCACTGCCAGAACTGTTCCCTCCGCAAGCGCTTACAATCAGAGCCAAACTTACCAATCCCGTCAGCAACAACGAAGCTTTTCTCAAACTCACGCGACCCCCTCTATTGTTTTCCGACAACTCACCCTACTGCGAATTATCTGAGTCTTACGCGATGTCGTTATCTCGTATTCTACTGCATTGATTGGGCCTCTCCACTAGGCGATATTGTCAACTGTTAGCACAATTTTGCTCGACGGTAGGCAGTGGGGGAACAGTTCGCGTACTTTTTAAACGTCCGGGTAAAGTAGTTGGCGTCCTGAAAGCCGACAACAGCCGCGATCTCCTGGATGGTGCAGTCGGTCGAACTCAGGTAGTACTTGGCTTTTTCCACCCGCAGCCTGTTGAGAAAGTCGATTGGGCTCATGCCTGTCTCCCGCTTGAACAGGCGGCTCAGGTGATACACACTGACGCAGCAATATTGTGCTACTTCTTCCAGCGTGAGCTTCCGGCGCAGGTTTTCTTTCAGGTAGCGGACGGCCTGACGAATGATCGGCGAAACATCGCTCAGGTCGTTTTGCTCCATGTACGCTGTCAAGCGGCGGGCGTATTCGCATACTTTTTGCACGAACTTGTCATACCGGATGGTCACGTACAAATCCTGAATAAATCTGGCGTTTTCCGACAGGATGAGGGCGGCATTGGCCCCCGAATCCAGCACCTGACGGGACATCGTAATCACCAATTCCACCGCTTCCGATTTGAACATGTTCACGTCATGGCGGTACGTCTGCGCCATTTTGTCCAGCAGCGCCCGCAGAGACGCGACCGTTCCCTCTTCATCGCCGATCCGAAGGCGTGCGACCAGTTCCGCCCGCTCTGCCGGCGTGAGCGGCGAGTCCCAGCCGGCTTCCCGTCCCTGCTTCTTTTCGTAGTGGAAAATGAGGGCGTTGCCCTGAAAAAACCGGTCCACCATGGCCTCTTTCGCTTCTTCGTAGGAAAAGTGAAGCTGGTAGGGGTTGTCGTAATAGCTGCCGATCCCGATCGATACGTTTACTCCGCGCTTCTTGCACCGTTCTTGAATCTGCCGGGCTATCCGGCCGGTGACCTGCCGGAATCCCGACTCCTTAGGAGAGTGCAGCGCCAGTTCCACCAGGACTGCGAGAACGCCCTCGGCCACCCACACCCAGACAAACGGTTCGCTGATCGCCTCGCATACGCCTTCCACCACCTGCTGGCCGATCTCCATGCTCCAATGAAACGGCTTGCCGATCACCAGATCGGTATAGCGGTCGATCGAGACCACCATCACCACCTGCGGGTGCACCCGGATGCCGAACGATTCCTGCATCTCTTCAAAACTGCCTTCGTGCACCAGCGTCCCCGACAACAGCAGGTGAGAAAACGTCGCCTGTACAGGGTCCTGTTTCATTGCGCTCACTCCTCGCTTTAGACTGCGATTGTGGCTCGGGCGTGGACCGGTGAACCGTGCCTGCAGCCGCAATCAAGGTCTTAGCCCTATGGTACAGTATTTCCGGCATGTTTGAGGATCGGGAAGCATTGAAAAATCCTGCCAATCGCCAGCCGGAAAGCTTGTCTCCACCGTCACCAACCCCCGTACGACATTCTGTCACACGGGGGTTGGTTTGTTTGCAGTCGCGTTATTTTTCGCGCTTTCTTTTATACTTGTTCAGGAATTCCAGAATGAGGCTTTATAAGTTTCTTATCAGCTTTTCAGCCTTGATATCTTTTTTCACTTCAAGATTCGCATTCTTATAATCGGACCACGATTCCAAAATAATTCTTGGTTCCGCTTCTATGATGTCCTTGGCTTTCTCCAAATCGCCTTGCTTGAACGCATTGATAATTGCGATTAAATCCTGACGATCTAACAATTTTACGTGATTGATGCCCGCTAACGTTTCACATGAAGTTGTGAAACTGGTTGACGCAATCACAATAGACTTTTTTGCTTTGTAATATCTCATTGAGGAATAGACCTGTTGGACAGCAGCGATTCCAACTGGATTATTGATATCTTGGCGTTTAGCCTGAATCACGTTTCGGACTCCGGAACGATCCGTGAAAACAAGGTCAGCGCCAAAATCTCCGCTTCCTACCGTCTTATAGACTCCCGTATACCCCAACGCAACAAAAAGGCGGTAGAGATACAGTTCGAATTCATGACCATCTGTCATCTTGTCAATATCTTTTATATCGATGTTTAACGGGTCAAAATCCTTCTGCACAGGAATAGAAAACTTCTTTGAACCAAATAGTTTGGCACCGGCAATAAAGATCATCATGAGAACAATTACAAAGATGGCTAAGATGGAATAAAACATGCTTCCTCCAAAACTCCTGCTAATTGCTCGTCTTTTCGACAATCAATTCCTTGAATGACCTTATTCCGTTACGTACTATCACATTTTTACGATTTCCGCCAAAACGTTGAACAGTCTGCTTTATCCCGAATGTTAAATTCAATGATTTTCGCAAGCAGATCGTAATGGACCGGCTTATTCCACGGGATTCGAAACAATCCCTTGGTAGCGCTGTAGCCGGCCTGTGCAATCTCATCGGCAAACCGCGCAATGCCCGCTTCTTCCGGTGAAACGCTCAAATGCTGCTTCGCTGTGGAAAAAGCGATGATAAATGTGCCGTGGTCGGTAAACATGGGCGTATTCCACTTGATATGCGGTTCCAAATTGGGGAATGTATTCGCAACCCACGCCAACACTTCCTTTGTCCGCTCACGGTGGTCGGGGTTATCAATGCCTGCCAAATACGCTGCAAAAACCTCCATGCGTCTGCCTCCCATCATCATGTCGCGCAACGTACTCCAACTTGCCTGTTGGCGTTATGATTGCCGTCAGTCTCACACGTTATGTTCAGCCAAAAACGATATGAATTCGACCATCAGGCAGCGATGCCACCGATTTATTAGAACAAGAGAGGGAGCAGGATCACTTGATTGATGACGTGCGTACTGACATGTCCGAGCATCGCATATGCCAATCCATGCTTCCAATATAAATAGCCGAACCCAATCCCCGGCAAAAAGTTGAGCAGCAACGCACGAGTGACAGTCACCGGGCTTATACCCAGCATTTGTGCTGTCGCGGGAAGATGTCCGGCAGCAAACAGGAGCGCGGCGATGACAATACCCGCCATGTACATGCCGCTGCTGATTGCAGATCTCGTCAGCTTGCTGGCAATCCATACAATGAGCGTCATGAGTCCGAACCGCAGCAGTATTTCTTCAATGATGCCTCCGTACAATACGCTGCCCAAAAAATAAAGCCAGGAAAATGCAAACTTCTCATCCAGTCCCAACGCTTCGGCAAAGACCAGCTTTTCCGGAATGGCGATCAAGCAGGCAGACAAAAGTCCGATGGCGGCTGCCGCGGCAAGGCTTTTGCTGTTATAAACAAACGGTTTGTTCAAACCTACTTTTGGCGAAGCCCACAAGCCTGCGATCGTGGCAATCCCCGCCAATACTGCTGTTTGCAGCATCGCCACGATGATCATGACGTTTTTTGACCCCAGTTTGGCGACAATTTCTCTTTCCATTTCAGGCGTTAACGACATGACTTGATGGGCGCCGATCACCCCACCGGCCACCAACCCTAAAATGAAAACAGCGATCACTTTTTTCATCGTTACCCTCTCCCAATGATCCCATTGCGCGGCGTTCCTGCTCGATGCCCCCGCAACAAGATTTGATACCTTGCCATATCCTCTGTTGAGTTGCAGCAGCCATAGATGTCGCATACGCCCATTTTGTCATATATTACCTGTATAAAGCAATTCGCGAATGAGAGACTGCGTTATATACGCTCCCGTTCGTTCAAAGGCTTAATCATGCAATCCCTTACCGTTGAGAATATGCGGCACATATTTTTCAATCCGTGACTCACGCGTTTTGGATTGTTTGGGTTTGGAAAAATAAAGAATGTATGCTCTTTGCCGTCCCGGCGTCAATGCTTCAAAGGCTGTTTTCAAGGCAGGCATTTCAGCAAATTTCTTTTGCAGTTCCTCAGGAATGGTGAGTTCTGCCTTCTTGCTGCCATCCACTTTCAAGCCGGCTTTTTCCACTTCAATCGCTTCATGAATATAGGCTTTCAAGATGGGTTCCATCTCGATGATTTCTTGCACATTGGTGAAGCGAATCTGGCGCGCCGCCTGTACATGTTCCGTTTGTCGGATGAGAATGCCGTGAGTATCCTGCAGCAATGCTCCTTTGTGAAACAGCAGCGCACAGTATTCTTTAAATCCATGTATGAGAACTACGTTTTTGTTCTCATACGTGTAACAAGGATGCATCCACTTAAAATCTTCGGTCAGGCCGCAGTCAAGAACGATCTTGCGCAACGCCTCAAATTCTGCCTTCCATTTCGTCGCGTTCCTGATAAATTCATCGACTTTCGGATTCATTCTGCTGCTGGTCATGAAGTACACCCCTTTTCCATGTTTGATCACTATTGTCCGTTAGTTTCATCCTTTCCGTCAGTCTAACAAGTTATTTGTCCCCGGAAATGTGATAATTTTCGAGCACCTGGCAACTCACTTGTGATCAATTTCTGTACCTCTTTCCCGTGATCAACAGATAAAAAAGAAAACCCTTGAGACATAAGGGTTTTGCTTAAGTGTCAGCAACGCCACACTCTCATGTGGGCTCGATAATAAATAAGGCATAAATACAACATGTATTGAGTTGTTAATTAAGACGGCTTATACATAATGTGCTATCAATAATTTAATCATTGAACTCTTAAACTATTTTATCTTTGATACTCTTACATAATATTGTCAACAATCAATTATATATATCAAACTGATGTATTTTTGAGGCTAATTCTACACGTTGAACAATGATAGTATCAATATTTCATAAGAATTGCTCTCGGTATCCACTAGACTTATTAAATACTAGTGCCCATCCCTCTCGCCACTCATGCAAGTACTTTTCGAAATTACTTTCATATTGTTTTATTGTTTCTGTAAGAGTAAAAATTTCTTTTGGCTCAATGACAACCTCCCTTGAATTGTCATGAAGAGTGGCTTCGAAAAGAGTAAAGTAAAAAACCGGAGTGTTATCACCTGGATCGTGAGCAATACGCTCCATTCGAGCTTGAATTAACTCTCGAAACCGCATCTTCTGTTGCGCATCCATACGAGCCCCAAGTATGACCCCCACTAGTTGATTGGGCAAATAGTAGAATAATCTTTCCTGTTGGGTTAGCTCAACATTCTCTCCAAAAAGCCATGAATCGGGAGAGTCGAGAATTAGTCGAGACTCTTGTTCATAGCTCCAACAATTATGTTTCAACAGATACTGCTCAGACTGCTTTTTATCTAGCTCTAATTTCTCTTGCTCTTCAAGTTCCCTTCCAACAACATATGAGGGAAAATAGTAAAAGGCATTGTTGTGGGTTGTATCTGGGCTATATATTACCTCCTGAAATGGAAATCGATCGGGAAGCGAGAAACTCATTGATTGACCAATGCCTGCTGGAGTATTCCTTCTAATAGCATTTTTCTTTCTTCGCGGACACTGATAGAGACAACCATCAACGGCTTTAAAAATTAGACAGTGTCCTCGATGCATTGAGGCATAATGTGACCACATAAGAATATTATTGCAACTACGCGATAACGAGACAAAGTACTTATTCCTTGGCTTGTACAAGTTTAGAAAACGTTTAATCTGTGCATCGAGAAACATTGCAACTAGTGGTTTTGGTGGAAAAGAAAGCGATCTTAAAATTTCATTGTAATTAAGTCCAAGGGCAGTACCGTAGGTTATTGGTGATATACTGGCCAAGTACTCCGAGAGTTGTTCTTCCCATGCTAATTTGTTTGCAGCGTCAAATCCTTTCCATGCACACTCTAGTAGACGTCTCCATTTTTCCTTATCCGCTTCAAATGATAGGAAGACCTTTCCATCAAATGGATCATTACACTCTATAGCTGATGAGAAGTATATCTCATCGTACATGAATTCCTTAATGGCAAGTTCGCTATAAGGTCTAAAGCGATAATACAGCAACTCTTCCCCTCCTCGACTTACGAGATTGATCATATATTGGTAAGTATTCCTCAAAAATGTTTTTTGTTTAAATTACGTCAATTCTCTCTGAATTTTATCAATATCAAGATCTTTGTAGTTTGTTTAGACATTCATTACCTTCATTGTTCTTGTAAACAATCTTGTACTTCTCATCTAACAAATTAGGTATCTTTTGCATTTCATTAAAACTAAAGTTTTCTATAGCTTTTGCTAATGAATTCGCAAAGGGGTTATCTGCAACTGCTATTGTTGTTTTTTTAGCTACATTTTTTAGGGCTTTATTTTGCAAGATATCATAATCAAGCCCCTTATATAAAAAGACATCTTCAGAATAGCTAAAGATAATATAATTAATGGCTTTTAATTTTTCGTCTTTCGATAGTTTCCTGAACTGTTTAAAAAAATTACGATATCTTTTGTCTCCATTTTTAGTGAAACAAATAATTATACTTTTATCTTTCAAAGGAAACACACATAAATGGAGATCACTCAACTTATAATCTGGTGAAGCATTATATATGTTGTTTATTACGTTGCCTTCAAAATCTGCAACCAATGCAATGCTACTTTGAAACGCTAATGGCACAACGTAATCCAAAATTTCAAAATAGTTAATGAAATAGTAATCATTCCACTTTGATTGGCTAGCTTTTTTGGCATAACTAAACTCTTTAATATACTCATTTAAATCCAAACGATTAATAAATTGGAGAATGCTTAATTCAGAATCTATTTCTTTCTCCAAATTCTTGTACAATACAATTTCCAACTCTCTTTTGGCAATGTTTTTTAAGTAATTTTTCATTGCAATCTGCGATAACATTTTATCAGTTGGATTATTTGAGTAATTATTGGGATTTTCGTAATCACAAAATATTTGGCTGTCACACTCTCTGCAAATTAATTTAAAAGTTCCAGCTTCATTAAGTCCTTTTTCTCTCTCAAACAATGGTATATCAATGAGATTCCCTGAATAATACAAATATCCGTTTAATGAAATATTTTTTAAACAAAACTTAGGGATAGAATGCGAATTACAAAAACTGGAGCACTCTTTTCCACAACAAATACAATGAGTTCTTTTCGCTTCTAATTTACTTTTTTTTACAAAAGAATTAATCAGCATGTTATACGCAACCTTATTTGACTTATATCTCTCAATTTCAGTTTTTGAAAATCCTAAATGAAGCATATGAACATCTTTTTTCATCGTGTAAGACACCTCTAATACTCGATAAGGAATCATAAGATTACTGTCTAATCTTTTCGTTTTTCGGTATTGGGGTCGCTTTAATTCCTAATTCTCTAGAAGGAAAATAAATATTATTATAATTAAGTATCTGCAATATTTCGACCTATTGGTTTGATTTTCCTGCAAATTTATCACTCCAATAATACCATATATATACATATCTCATATATTCTCTCCACTATTTGATGTATTTTTGAATGATATTTGTCGCCTCGGGGGCAAAACCAGCCAAACACGAAAAGGATTGAGCTTCGCCCGAGGCAAAGTTCAATCCCCTCATAGCTTTTCAATCTAAATTGACAGACCGCCATCGACAGGTATGACAGCGCCATTGATATAGCTGGCCTCATCGCTCGCCAGGAATACATACACATTCGCGACATCCCTTGGTTGTCCCAGCCGTCGGAGAGCGATTTTCTCCTTCATGCCTTGAAGTACAGATTCCGGCATTTTGTCTGTCATCGGGGTCACGATAAAGCCGGGAGCCACAGCGTTCACGAGAATTCCCTTCCTGCCAAGCTCTTTTGCCCACGTTTGCGTCATGGCAATCACCGCTGCTTTCGATGCCGCATAATTCGTTTGTCCGAAATTCCCCATTCTCCCCACAATGCTGCTGGTATTGATGATTCTGCCGGAGCCTTCCCTGATCATATGGGGTACGACCGCTTGCGTGCAATGAAAGACACCGGTCTGGTTAATGGAAATCACGCGGTCCCACTGTTCCTGCGTCATCTTCACAAGCGTAGCGTCCATGGTGATTCCGGCATTATTGATCAAAACATCAATCTTGCCATATCGGTTGATTACTTCACTGACCATCCAATCCACTTGATCGCGTCTGGATACGTCAACAGTCAGTCCGAAGCCATTCACCTCGTTTGCCACTTTTTCCACCTGCTGCGGATCGCAATCAACGACAACAACATGTGCCCCTTCGTTTGCGAAACATACACTCGCATCTTTGCCTATTCCTCCTGCTCCTCCCGTAATGATGACAACTTTCCCTGCCAGTTTCATGCACGACACTCCTCATCACATTTTCGAATCCATTCCTTATGAGTTGCAATCAATTTGTCAAAATTATCCGAACATCATGTCCAATGCCAAAACGCCGAGTATGCCGTAAATCGCGACAAGGGTGTACATGAAACATACAGATTTGATGGTTTGTCCAATCGTCAAATTAAAATACTCCTTTGTCATCCAGAACGAGACATCGCTCGGCGGAGCCCAGGCAATGGAAGCACTTCCGATGGCAAGTACCATCAATTCAGGGCTCACACCTGTTTCTTGGACGATGGGCAGCATAATTCCTGCTGTCGTTAACACCGTTACGGTGGCCGATCCTACAGCCAACCGAATGATCAGCGCAATCAACCATGCCAGGATAAAGGGAGAAATATCCCATCCGTTTGTGACATCGGCAATGTATTGTGCCATGCCGCTGTCAAGGATTACTTGCTTGAAGGCGCCGCCGCCACCGAGGATAAAAATGATTCCTCCCATGGAGATCAGTGCACCTTCGGCAATTTTCATGATTTCAACCATCGTCTTTCTCTTTTTACGCAGCCCAAACACGTATACGGCGACAAGCAGGGAAACAAGCAGGGCGATATCCGCATTCCCGATAAAGGTCAGGGTTTGATTGATGATCGACTCTTTCGGAAATGCGAACTCTGCAATCACCCCGATCAAGATCAAGATAACGGGTAACAACGTCGTGAATACTGACGTTGCAAAGGATGGGACCTCAGCCATGTTAAATTCTTTCTTGGTGACCAAATGATTGGGGATGTTGATCTCCCAATTCCGATACAGCTTGGCAATCAACGGACCAAAAATCACCGTAGCGGGAATGGCCAGCAAAAATCCGTATCCCAACACAACACCCAAATTCGCCCCTAACGCAGCGGAGATTGCGGTTGGTCCCGGATGCGGCGGCAAGAAGACGTGGGTAATGGAGATTGCAGCCAGAAAGGGCATGCCCACCTTCATCAACTTCACTTTTGCTTCATTGGCGATTGTATACACGATGGGAATCAGCAAAATGTAACTGACTTCATAAAACAAGATTACCCCCAACACAAATGATGCGATACAAATCGCCCAATCCACCCGTTTTTCCCCGAAAATCTCAATCAAGGTAGAAGCAATTCGGTTCGCTCCGCCGCCTTCCGAGATGATTTTTCCAAAAACCGCTCCCAATCCAATAATAATCGCCAGATGCCCCAGCGTACCGCCAAGTCCCGCTTCAATGGATTTTACGATCGCTAACGGCTCCATTCCCAGGAAAAGTCCGACGAAGATTGCGGACAACATGAGCGATAAAAACGCATTGAACTTGCATACGATAACGAGCAGAAACAACAGGACAATCCCTAAAAACAATGCGACAAGCGGCATACCCGTACACTCCTTTCCATTTTCGAGGATTTCAACATCGGGGGCTTTCCCCGCTTTCCTATAGACGCGAACCAAAATAGACAATATTGTCTTCGAATTTCGGAGGTCTGCCCTTTTTCTCCGCTTCTTTCACCAACTGAACGACCAAATCGTTGTACGGCGTTTTAAGCCCTGCCTCCCTTCCTTTTTTGCTGACGAAGCCGTTGATGTAATCAATTTCTGTCGGTCTCTGTTTCTCCAAATCTTGCAGCATGCTGGCTTTTGTATTGCTGTGCGGTCCCCATACTTCCCGGTAAAAGCTCATTTTATTAGGGACGTCATCGTGATCCCGCAGCTCAAGGAATTCCATGTCTTTTCCCTGCATCGGCTCCAGGCGGATTCCGTGCGCATGTGCCACCTTGATCGTTTCATCGGCGATATGGGCCAAATGAAACATCGCTGCCTCATTCCTCAAAATGTCACCGAAACGGCATCCCAATGCCGCCGACATTCCGCTAAATGTGGCATTCATCAAGAGTTTTGCCCATTTGATTCCCTGAATGTTGGCTGAAATATGACAATGCCCAACGAGATCCAGCACCTTCTTTACTTCCTGGATGCGAGGCGTTATCGATCCGTCCAGTTCTCCAATGTCAAACGCATAGTTTTGCATCGTATGTACTTCCGTCGCCAGCTCTGAAATCCCAGGTCCCAACCATGTCGCCCCGAACCCGACCACGCCTCCGATCGTTCTTTCGCGCCCGATCACGGACGAAACATAATCTTCAGGCACACCATTTTGCAGCGTACACACGATGCTGTCCTCAGACAGATGGGGGAGCAGTTGTGCCAGCGTCGTCTTGTTATAAACCTGCTTGGTCAGCAGAAAAACCAAATCATACGTACCTGTCATTTCGCTCGGCACAATCGCTTTTACGGGTACACACAGATCCAAAAAGCCGGTAATTCTTGCCCCTGAATTGTTGAGTGCGTCCACATGCTCCTTGTTAATATCGATTAACTCTATCTCTCGCCCCCCTTTCGTAATCAGCGCTCCGATGATCGTCCCCAACGAACCCGCACCCATAATTGCCATTCTCATCTGTTCTCCTCCTCACTCGCTGATTCTCTTCATTGGTCTGGTGTGAAGTCTGGTCCGATGTGAAATCGCTTACAATTTTTCGTGTAAGATCGCTCTCATAACGTGCTCGCTGTTAGTGTTTTGCTGCACGTTTCGATTGCTTCAAGCCCAAAATCTCTCTCGCTTCATTGGGTGTTGCAACGTCTCTCCCCAGCATGTTTGATAATTGAACGATTCGTTCCACAAATTGCGCATTCGTCTTTGCCAGTTCACCCTTCCGGAAATAAACACTGTCCTCCATGCCCACGCGGACATGTCCCCCCAACAGAATGCTCATGGTATTGATCGTCAGTTGATCTTTGCTGGCCCCGATTGCTGACCACGTGGAACCAGGGGGAAGGCTTTCAACCAAAAACATCAGATTTCTCGGGGTAGCCCGCATTCCTCCCTGTATGCCCAGGACAAATTGAAAATGTGCGGGCAAATCAATCAGACCTTTTTCCGCCATCCTCAACGTATTCTCCAGCATGCCGACTTCAAATATTTCAATTTCCGGCTTGATCTGATGTTCTTTCATTTTTAACGCCAACCGCTCCAGAAACTGTGGAGTGTTATAAAAGACATGCGAGCCAAAATTCATCGTACCGGCATCAAAGGTCGCCATCTCCGGTTCCAATTCACAAACCTTCAGCCTGTCTTCATCGTTCATAAACAAACCGCCAGCCGTCGTTAAGTTGATAATGATATCGCACTTGTCCTGAATGCGAGCGACGACTTCCCTGTACGTATCCAAATCCAAGGTATTGTTTCCGTTTTCATCTTTCACATGAATATGTGCGATTGATGCGCCCGCTTGCCAAGCCTCATAAACGGAATCGGCGATTTCTTTCGGAGTAAGCGGCAGATAGGGCGTATGCTCACGAGTCGTCTGAGAACCTGTGGGAGCAACGGTGATAATCAATTTTTCCATCGCAATTCCTCCTCGCATCGTTTTTGAATGCTTGCTCGCCAAAAAGCCTCATCGAAACGTTTCGATAGAAAGCGTAAAAAAAGACGTGAAACCCCTGTGATTTTCAGGCTCACATGTTTGTGAACAAAGTGAAAACATGGATGTTTACTTCTCTTTTTCACTGTTTTCAGCAATCCTCATCGACGGACAGACACTACACTTCTGGCGAAACGTTTCGCTGCTTGTGATTCTGATTATAATGACCACTATGTATAAAATCAATATTTTTTGCCGAAAATTTTTATAATTTCTACTACAACCACAAAAAAACCATTTTCACTTTCACCAAGAAAGGAAAATGGTTAAGACTGAAGACACACAGATTGTTCGAAGGAGAATCACGTTTCCAGGCAGAGCGACTTGTGAGCCCTACCGAGCGGAGCAGCGATTTGCGGGAAAAAGGAGCGCCACCTTTGAATAGACGGCGTAGCAATGCGGCTTTGGCGATCCCCCGCAAATCGATGCGTAGCGTGCCGCCTGGCTTCCCTGCTGGGCGAGCACGGGCCCCGCCGAACGCGAGCGTTAGCTTGTGTTCGGTGGGTAAAGCACGGAGCGGATGACGGAAACGTGTTTTCCCCACTACGGCTACTTTGTCTACACACTGACCATTTTTCTTTCATAAAGATAAGGAAAATGGTTATTCAGCTCATTTTCTTTTTTGTGCGCCGCAGCTTTCACGGATGACCAGGGATGGCGTGAGGATAATTTGCCGCGCCACCATCTGTTCCTTTTCCTGTATCATCTGCAGCAGCAATTCCATCGATAGTTTCCCCATCTCATACGTGGAGTGATCGACGCTGGACAGGGGGACCAGGAAGTTTTCCGAAAAGGAGCTGTTATCATTGCCGATAACGGCAATATCCTCGGGTACGCGAATACCCGCTTCTCTCAGCCCCTTGATCACCCCGAACGCGACAATATCGCTCACCGCACAGATTGCCTCGGGCAATTCCTTCACCTGTTCGAGCATCTTCTTTACATTCCGGTACCCCGATTCCATGGAGTATTCCCCGTCATACAAAAGCATGGGGTCTACCTCTAATCCGTGTTGAGCCATACATGCGATAAATCCGTCTTT
This sequence comes from Brevibacillus sp. MCWH, assembly GCF_013096935.1. Taxonomy (NCBI): domain Bacteria; kingdom Bacillati; phylum Bacillota; class Bacilli; order Caryophanales; family Paenibacillaceae; genus Brevibacillus; species Brevibacillus sp. MCWH. The sequence continues at coordinate 187,306 of NZ_SDLF01000005.1, forward strand.
TCTCTCCCGTGCCGTGTTGATTTCCAAATTGCCGCCAAAATAGGCAATTCGTTTGTACCCCAGTGAAACCAGGTGATTTACGGCTAATTCAGAGCTGAGCGGATTGTTGATTCCGACGAAATTTTTATCATACCCGGGCGGCTTTCGGTTGATTAACACATACTTTAACCCTGTTTTTTCAATTTCGTTTAAATCCTTTGCTGTAGCAATATTCGCCAGAAGAATGCCGTCGACCTGTTTTTCGACCATCAGCTCCAAATATGCCTGAATGCGATTTCGGTCATTAGAGATATTGCATAAAATTACGTTGATGTTATGGTCAAACGCCACATCTTCAATGCCTTTGATCATCGGCGGGTAAAAGGGATTTAAGATATCTGTCACGATGAAGCCAATGGTATTCGTGGACTTCTTTTTCAGGCTCCGTGCTACTGCATTTGGCCGATAATTCAGTTCCTCAATCGCCTGCATCACCCGCTTCGTCAGTTCCGGACTCACATATGCAGATTGATTAATGACGGCCGAAACGGTCGAAAGTGACACTTTCGCTCTCTTGGAAATGTCCTTCATCGTAGCCATGTGAACCCTCCACGAAAACGTTTCGATACTGTTACTGTATACGAAATGTAGAACAATTGCAATTTTAATACGGTTAAAAAAATACAGTACATGTAATCAATCGGAAGCATTCGTTATGGATTAATGTCAGCATGACTTGCTTTTGAATCCTTTCCTTGGGTGCAGATCACCTATTCAAACCCAAAAAAGACAACCAGAAGACACTCACGGGGAAATCCCCCTTCACGTGCTTCGAGTTGTCGCGTAAGTGCGAATATTATATTGAAGATTTATGTAACGCATCCGGCTATGCTGGATTCGGAATGAGTCCAAGGCTGCGGACCCGCTGTCTGCGCATCCACTGCGTTGCGACCCATTTTTCCCCTCGAACAACGGGAACGCTGCTGTGCAAGGTCAAGTCGTTCAAGGCTTGGTCGCGGTAAAAATATTCAAAGTACACCGCAGAGCCGCGTTTTGGTTTCACCGATAACTGCAGTAACGGAAAGACTGTCTCTCCCCCTTCTTCCACATCGTTCAAATAGATGACCAGCGTGCTGATCCGATTATTCTTGGCCGAAGGAGTATTTGGACGGAAAAAGTCATGATGAGCCTTGTATTCTTGACCGGGAGCGTAGTGAAGCACTTGTAATCCTTCTGCGTGTTCGATCGGCACGTTCATCAATTCGGAAATTCGCCTTTCAATGCGCCGAATCAACGGGTTTTCCTCTTCTTCAAAAAACATCCCGCGGCTCGAGCGAATCTGGCTGACCACCTTGTTGACAAGTCTGGATTCTTTTAGACGGGAGGCGGCTGCCTCAATCAACTGCTGGCATTCGTCGTCACTCAGCACCGGTTCAAACCGCATGACCAACGGCACTTTGTTGAGGAGCTCTGCCGCTACGACGCAATCATTGAGGGAGTAGAACGATTGAATCGGCAAGATGGAAATCTCATCGCTCATATCTCTCACCACTGCTATTCTGAACAGATTGAGATAACGAACTTGCATCAATGATTATACATCAGCAAAGGTTTTTCTGATAATATCCCCTTTTCGTTGATTTTTTCGCATAACGCTGCAGGAACACGCGATTGTAAGCCTCTTTCCCGCATAAGTGGTAATTGCGTTGTGCAGACCGGCGCGGACTTTTGCAGCGGGATGGGCGGATTGCCGTTATCCGTTTTTCCAGATGTACCTCGGCCCCTCAGCTCCAATCACTCCGCTCGGTATAAACCCCGCTTTTTCAAGCACTCTTTGGGAGGCAATATTGTCCGGCTCTGTCTCGGCTTCTATGGATAACACGCCTGGCTGTTTCGATGCCCAGCGAACCGCTGCGGATACTGCTTCCGTCATCAACCCTTTTCCTTCGTATTCCGGATTTATTCCGTAGCCGATTTCAACCATTCCATTGTCGTTCAGTCCTTTGAACGACAAACTGCCAATAATTTTCCCGCTTCCATCGTTCAGCTGCAACACCCACAGCGCATGCCAAATGCGCTGCTCCGGATTCTCCAGGCAACCGGCAAGCATTTCTGAATAGGCGGCTTTCAGCGCTTCGTTTGATTCGTTTTGAATCACGTCACGCATTTCTTCATCAGAAAGCGGATAAATGTTCAGTCTCTCTGTTTGAATCATTAATATACTTCCCTTTCTATCGTTTCATTCAGGGTTATGATGTTTGGCAAGAAACTGTTTCGTTCAAGTATAACGTTACATATAGGATCGTCAGTCCAAATCTCATTACGAACCCAGATGCAGCTTTACTGCGTAGATGGCATCATCCCATTCCGCTGGTACAGTGCTATTTCTTTCCAAACTGTGAGAGCCTTGCACGGGCATCGGCAAAGTCCCCTAGACTCGAATAGCCGTATAGCGTCTCCAGTCTCAGTGCGTCGTCCAATGGGCGTCCGATCAGTTCAAGGATGGTCTCCTTGGCGGAACGAACGGCATTGCGGCTGTTGCGCCGTATCATGTGCGCCGTCTCCTCGGCGGTCTTCATCAGTTCTTCAGGCGGCACGACGCGGGTGACCAGTCTTAGCGCGAGCGCCTCCTGGGCCGAGACCTCCCGTCCTGTCAGGGTGAGATCAAGCGCCACGCCGATTCCGGCTACCGCCACCAGGCGGACAAGGCCGCCATCACCTTGGTGCAGGCCATAGCGCACCTCGAAGACGCCAAATTTGGCCTGTTCGGAAGCGATGCGGATATCACAGGCCAGGGCGATTTCCAGCCCGGCGCCGACGGCATAGCCGTTGATCGCAGCAATGATAGGCTTGTAGATACGGTGCTGCCCACGAGTCAGCCCACCGCCGAGGCCATGGGGGATATTCTTGCGGATATCCAACATGTTGGCCCCCTCCCACTTGGGGATAAAGGTCTTCAGATCGGCGCCGGCGCAAAAAGCCCGCCCACTGCCGGTGAGAATGGCCACATCCACGGCATCGTCGGCGGCGAAATCCCGCCACACTTCCGCCAGTTCTGCGTTGGTGGCCTCGTCAATGGCATTCATCGCCTCGGGGCGGTTGAGGGTGACATAGGCGATGCCATTGCTTTTTTCATAGAGAACATTGCTCATAAGGATGTACCTCCCGGCGTCCCCTGCAAGGGGACATCAACATTTTTTGTCCAGCTTCGCCTTGGCGATGGTCAGGCTGGCGTGGGCAACGGTCTTGCCGTTCATACTGCAATGTCCACGGAAGACGCGACCTCGGTGAAAAAGCACCGTGCATCCAGTAGTAATGTGATGATCTCCCCAGTAATGCTACAAGACAGAAGATTGACTATTCAGATAATGAAGTCCCTATAATTTTAAATCCCGCTGGTTTTGTCTGCAACACACACAACCATTTTAGAGATAAAAAAATAAAAACCCTTGATACACAAGGGTTTTCTGCTCTATTTCAGGGTCAGCAGCGCCACACTCTCCACATGCCCCGTATGCGGGAACATATCCACCGGCTGCACTTCCTTCAGCTCGTACAGCTCCGCCAGCACCTTCAAATCCCGGGCCAGCGTCGACGGGTTGCAGGAGACGTACACCACCCGCTGCGGTTTCATCAGCAAAATGGTTGTCAACAGCGCCTCGTCGCAGCCTTTTCGCGGCGGGTCGACGACGATCACGTCGGGGCGGATGCCCTGGTCTTTCCACGCAGGGATGACCACCTCGGCCGGGCCGGTTTCAAAGGTGACGTTGGCGATGCCGTTCAGTTCGGCATTGCGCTTGGCGTCGGCGATCGCTTCCGGCACGATCTCAACGCCGTAGACGTGACGGGATTTTTGCGCCAGAAAGAGCGAAATTGTCCCGATGCCGCAATAGGCGTCGATCACCGTTTCTGTCCCGGTGGCGCCGACGTACTCCAGTGTTTTGTTGTACAGCACTTCCGTCTGCACCGGATTCACCTGGTAGAACGAGCGGGCAGAGATGGCAAATTTGATCGGGCCAATGTAGTCGTAGATCACGTCGCTGCCCCAAAGCGTAATCGACGTTTTGCCGAAAATGACATTGGTCTTGTCCGGGTTGATGTTTTGCACGATGCTGGTCACACCCGGCACCTGGGCGCGGATGGACTCGATCAGCATCTCTCGCTGCGGGATGAATTCCTCTGTCGTCACCAGCACCACCATCACTTCGCCTGTACGCGCCCCCACCTTGGCCACCACATGGCGCAGGAGGCCGGTATGGCGCACTTCATCATACGGCTGGATGCCCAGCCGGGCGGCGATCCGCTTGACGGCGGCGACCGCTTCGTCGTTGGCCGGGTGCTGGATCAGGCATTCGTTCATGTCGACAATCTCGTGGGAGCGCTCGGCGTAAAAGCCGCCCACCAGCGCCCCATTCTGCTCGCCGATCGGCACCTGGGCTTTGTTGCGGTAGCGCCACGGATCACTCATCCCGATCGTCGGATGGACGACGACCGCTCCTTCCCCGTCCACGGGAAAGCCGCCAATCCGGCGCAGATTGTCTTTGACGATCTGCTGCTTGTGCCGGATCTGCTCCTCATAGGCGAGGTGCTGCAGCGAACAGCCGCCGCAACGGTCATACACCGGACAGGGCGGCTGGGCGCGGTGCGGACTGGCTTCGACCACGTCCAGCAGCGAGGCAAAGCCGTAGCTTTTTTTCACGTGCTCCACCCGTGCGCGCACCCGCTCTCCGGCCAGCGCTCCCTGCACGAACAGGGTGTAGCCGTCCACCCGACCGACGCCTGCTCCTTCGTGATTGAGTCCGGTTATCTCCACTTCTACGGTTTGTCCGAGGCGGACCGGCAGGTCAAGCTCCGGCTTGACCGCCGTTCCGCGTCGCTTCTTTGCTGTCTTGGCCACTACTGTTGCTCCTTTTCACTTTCATACTGAAAAACAGAAGGGGTTCCCCGCCGCCTTTGACCGCGTCATGGCGAGGGGCCTGACCTCACTGGCTCACGGTACAAACAATTCGAGATGCCCTGGCAGCGCTTCGCATACGCACGGAAGCTCGCCGCCCAATTCCCCGTCCAGATTGAGCTGAACCGTCTCGCCTGACGGGGATGTCGCCTTGATGTAGTCGGTTTGAAAATACAGCAGGTTGGGGTCTTTTACATGCTCCCCTCGTATAGCCTGTGCCGCCAGGCGGATAAAATCGCCCAGGCCAACTTTTTTGACGACGATCAAATCCAGCTTGCCGTCGGAGATGTCGGCGTTGGGGGCAAGCCGGTCGAAACCGCCGACCGAATGGCTGTTGGTGATCAGGAAAATCATGATTTCTTCGTCGACCAGCACTTTGTCCCGCGTCTCCAGTTTGACGCGGATGGGATGAAGCGACGGCAGCTTTTCCAGTCCCTTGACATAGTAAGCCAATTGGCCCAGAAGGGTTTTCAGCTTGCTGGGCACTTCGTAGGTCAGGTTGGTCAGCGACCCGCCGCCGGCGATGTTGATAAAATACCGGTTGTTGATGCGGCCGACGTCCACCCGCTTCCGCTTTCCTGCTGCGATGATCTTGCAGGAACGAGTAATTGATTTGGGAATGCCGAGAGCACGCGCAAAATCGTTGCTCGTTCCGCAGGGGATGATGCCGAGAGCGGGCCGTGCGGGCTTTCCGGCCATGCCGTTCACCACCTCGTAGATGGTGCCGTCTCCGCCGGCGGCGATGATCACGTCAAAGCCGCGCTTGACCGCCCGTTCCGCTTCTTCGGTGGCGTCGTCTTCCCCTTTTGTCGCGTAGCACGACGTCTCGTAGCCGGCAGACTCCAGCAGTTCCAGAATGTCCGGCAGCCGCCGGCGCACGATTTCCCGGCCGGAGCTGGGGTTGTAAATCAATCTGGCACGTTTCAACGCATGTCCCTTCTTCCTGTACTCGCTCATGGCTTCTCTCTTTTCATCATATCCTGTATAGCCATTTTTGGGAATCGCTATGCTGTACCCGACATGTTATCATAAGAGGATAGGAAAAGATTACAATCGGAGGAGATAGGAGGAGCTTGTGTGAAACCCATCATCGTAGGCGTTGACGTAGGAGGAACAGCAATCAAAATGGCCCTGCTCGACACGGAGGGCAACATCCTTGCCAAAACCCAGGAGCCGACACCCGTGGCGGACGGCGAAGACAGCGTCCTGCAAAAAGTGGTGGACATGGCAACGAGCATGTTGCACCAGCATGGCTTTTCCAAGGAACAGGTGGCCGGCATCGGCGTAGGGATTCCCGGTCCGGTCGACGCGGCCAACGGCATCGTCTATCAAGCGGTAAACCTGCACTGGAAGCGCCCCGTACCGCTGCGCGACAAACTGCAAGCGCTCACCGGCCTGCCGGTGGCTGTCGACAACGACGCCAACACTGCCGCGCTTGGCGAGATGTGGCGGGGGTCCGGACAGGGTGCCAAAGATATGGTTCTGATCACACTGGGCACTGGCGTTGGCGGCGGCGTGATCCTGCACGGCAAGGTGGTCAACGGCATCCACGGCGTAGGCGGTGAAATCGGCCACATCACGATGGTGCCCGAGGGAGGGCCGGCCTGCAACTGCGGCAAGACCGGCTGCCTGGAGACGTACGCCTCCGCCACTGCGATCATCCGTGAAGGCCTAAAAGCCGCGCAAGAGGGGACAAGCCCGCTCCTGGCAGAAACACTCGCCCGCCAAGGCGACATCAAGGCCAAGGACGTCTTGGATGCGGCCAAGGCGGGAGATGCTGCCGCCCTGGCGATCACCGACCAAGTCGCCTTCTATCTGGGTCTGGCCCTCTCCCATCTGGCGGCTACACTCAACCCGGCCAAGTTCATTATCGGGGGCGGCGTCGCGGCAGCCGGCGAGTTTCTCTTTTCCCGGGTGCGCGAGTCGTTCCGCCGGTTTGTTCCGTTCTCTCACGTAGCGGAGTCGACCGAAATCCTGCCCGCAACGTTGGGCAACGATGCCGGTGTAATCGGCGCCGGTTGGCTGATTCGCGACTCCCTGGTGATAAGCGACTCCGTGGTTAAGTAGGCAGCATGCCGTATCCCCTCTCACCGCAACTGCTGCTGAACGGCGAAGACAAAAAAGGTGCGCCGGGCCAAGCGAACTGCCGACATTGAACGGCATCCGCCGCCCGGCGTCAATATCTCACGAACTATCTCACGACCGCTCCTTCCCGGCGGAACAGACGGGCAGTCGCGGCGATGATGGCGGTCACGTAGAGCAGCGACGTCCCCAATCCGACCAAGGTGTGCAAGGGATCGACCTCACCGTAAAACGCCTCCTTGCACAAGGCCACCCCGTTGAAGACCGGCAAGACGTAGTACAGCGCAGGAATGTCTACAGGGTGGATGGGCATCAACATGTAGGACGGAATCATCGCCAGGATGACGACGCCGGTCATGTAGGTCTGCCCCTCCTTAAACGATTTGGCGACGGTGCTGAGCGTCAGCTCCAGCCCAGCGAACAAGGCGGCCAGCAGCACAATGGTCGCCGCCAGCACTGCAAGTGAGGCCGGGGACAAAAAGCCGAAAGAAAGGTCGGTCCCGTCCACCTTCAGAGGTCCCCACCGAAACACAAACGAGAGGGACAGCAGCGAGGCGGTGGCGCTGATGCAGCTCATCACCATGACCGCCAGCAGCTTGGCCGTCAGGATCTGGTTGGCAGCAATCGGAGTGGTCAACAGCGATTCCAGCGTGCCCCGCTCTTTTTCGCCGGCGACCAGATCGGTGGCGGCCGCCACCCCGCCGGAAGCGAGCGACAGCACCACCATCAGGGGAATGATCCCGGCCAGAATGCCGCCGGTCTGCCGTTCGTCGGACGCAGCGTTTTCGTACGTCGTTTCAATTGGCTCGATCGCTTCCACAGACAAACCCGCCTGCCTGAGCCGCATGCTGACGATGTCGGAGCTGTACTGCTGCACTGCGCTGTCGATCACGCTTTTTGCGTACACCGACTTTTGGTTGGTGTTGTCGTAGGCGACATGCAGCTGGACTCTCCCCCCGCTCCGCAGTACCTGGTCGAAATGATCAGGGATGGTCACAATTGCCCGCAGTTCTCCCGCCTTCAGCGCCTCCATCGGTCTGTCCGGCGACAGGATGCGGACGCCTGGCTGAGAGCGGAGATGATCCACCAGTTTCGACGTGCCTTCAACGGCGATCGGTACGTAGGAGCGCGCTTCCTTTTCCACGTTGCTGTACGACATGCTGAGCAAAAAGAACACAAACGGTATCACGACAAGCGGTATGAGAAACGTGCCGATCAAGGTCTTGCGGTCACGCAGCAGATCGAGCATCTCCTTGGCGAATATGGTCCACACGACATTTCTGTCCATCAATGTCTGCCCTCCTCGACCATCGCCATGAAGATATCGTCCAAGTCATTCATGCCGCAGCGCTCTCGAAGCGCTGCCACCGTACCCGCATAGCGGATGCTTCCCTTGTGAATGATCGCGATGCGGCTGCACAGCTTTTCAATTTCCCCCATATTGTGGCTGGAGAACAGGATAGTCTTTCCCTCTTCCCGGAGCATCGTCACCATGCGCCGAAACATGTTGGCCGCCGTCACATCCAGTCCGGTCGTCGGTTCGTCCAGCAGTATCACGTCAGGATCGTGCACCAGTGTGCGGGCGATCGCTACTTTTTGCTTCATCCCCCGGGAAAACCCGCCGACCCGCCGATCGATAAACGCCTCCATTTGAAGCATCCGGCTCAACTGATCGATGCGTTGGTCCAGGCGCGGCCCCGTCAGACCGTACAGCCTGCCGAAATAGGCGATGTTTTCCCGCGCCGTCAGCCGGTTGTACAGGCCCACGTCACCCCCGAACAGAATGCCGATACGCCGGCGAACTTCCACCGGCTGGGTGCGGACAGAATATCCCCCGATTCGAATATCTCCCTCGGTTGGCTGCAGGATGGTCGCCATCATGCGCATCGTCGTCGTTTTGCCTGCGCCGTTTTCACCGAGCAGCCCGTACACTTCGCCGGAGGAGACGGAAAACGTCACGTTCCGCACTGCCGCGACGTTGCCAAATCGTTTGCTGACCTGATCTACTTCGATCACTGACTGCTCTCCTTTCTGATCCACTAGCAACACCACGAGAATATTTGGCTTATCATCCATTATATATGAAATCAACTGGCCGATGTCCCCTGAGAGTACGGTATACGGACAAATAAAAGAAAACCCTTGCAAGTTACGCAAGGGATAATCCAACGTGTTTTCGTTTGAAATTTTCCAGCGAAAATCCGGCAAACAGCGACAGAAACTTGTCGGTGTCGTTGATGTAGTGGCGGTTTCCCCGCTCATCCGGGTGTTTTTCCAAAAAGAGCACGGCCACCAGCCGGTTGACCGGAATGCCCTCCGCATCCTGATCGTAGATGCCCCGCTCGGCCAGCACCTTTTCAAAGTAGCGAACGTAGGTGACGGTGACCGTTCTCTGCTGTCCGTTCACCTCACAGGTCGCGATGGATCGTTCAAATGTATCGGCAGGCGACCCACCTTTGCTCGGCGGCACGCTTTCTCCCGTGACGGACACGATGTTCATTTCCATGCCCTCCTCCTCCACACATTGTCCCTTTTCATTATAGGGGAGCGGGCACAATCTTACAATTCAAACAAGGACTTCCTGCCTTGACGGCAAACGCTTGTATCAACACAACAGCAGCCGGTCAGTCAGAGATGCTTCTCAGGATTGAAAACGCTCCTCGTTACTTTTTGTTTGCTTTTTTATTATCCAGCCTTGATTTTATGTTAAGAATCAACACAAACAGAAATAGAATTCCGCCGACTGTTCCTGTAATCAGTTGATTGTCAGTCGAAAAATTAACGATCGTCACGATTAACAGGCATATGGCGCCTACCAGGGATAAATTGTCTTTCATTACAAATATCCTCCTTTTCTGTATAATATTATACGAAAAACTCTTGAAAAAATTCTATTTTTATTGATATGTTTAAGTTACGCAGAGTAATAATTTTTAGTAAGGGAGAGAAGGCTTTTGCAGGTTAAAAAGTTTCTGTTGTGTTTCTTGTCATTTTGTCTCTTTGTTACTGTAGTTCCTAACGTTGCCAATGCGGATGAGAATGAAAACCTGCCAGCAGAACAGTTAATTGATAATGAAGTCTTTGATCAAACCACTGTTATTCTTCAAGCGATTGAAGATATTCCACAAAGTGTTTTGGATCAAGGCCCTCAAGCAACTGCGATATGGTTCCAGGAAACAACCGGACTATACGTTACTGTAGACAGTGAAGATAATTTACACTTTAGCGAGGTAAAACCAAATCTTAAAGTTTCCAGAAGCGTTGCAGGATGTATTGCTGCAGTGGGAATAGCTTTGGTAACCAATGCATTTTCATTCACTAAAATAACAAAAATTAAATCAGCTATCAAAGCTCTTGGGGGAACTACAAAAGCAGTAAAGACGATAAAAAAATATTATGATGAATTCCGGTACAATGGTTTTTCCAGAAAGAAATCAATTTCAAAAGCTTTGGACAAAGCTTCTGAAGGATTATCTAAATCTGTGAAGGATGCATTATTAGATTTCTTTAATCTCACGAATGTAGTTGCTAACTGTTTTTAGCATCAAATAATAGGTTCATCTGTAAATGAACGAGAAGGTCCATGCATGCCCTTGATTTATGATTTGTTTACCCGTCGCTCGATTTGATTAAAAAGCACCCAATTAACGGGTGTTATTTTTTTGGGTGAATACTGTTGGATTCCAAAGCGTTGCACACCGACAGGGTCCCGATGATATACATAATGGTTTTCACCTTTATCCTACGATTAACTACTTCTGCCCAGGTGCAAAATGCCCATCGGTCGCTGACAAAATACCAGGAGCGGATCTCTGTTCCCGCGCAACAAACAGGGACACGCTCCTCAATGAGAAAGCGTGTCCCTGTTTTGTCCGTCTGTATCTTACGCGTTTTGCAGCACTTCCCGCAAGAGCTTGTTGACCATCGGCGGGTTTGCTTTGCCGCGGGTCTGCTTCATTACCTGACCGACGAAAAAGGCGACGGCCTTCTCGTTGCCGGCCTTGTAGTCGGCGACAGCCTGCGGGTTGGCGTTGACCACGTCCTGGACGATCTGGCGCAGGGCGCCTTCGTCGCTGATCTGCACCAGCCCTTTTTCCTCGACGATCTGTTTCGGCTCCTTGCCGGTCTCCACCATCTCCTTGAAGACGGTCTTGGCGATCTTGGAGGAAATCGTGCCGTTTTCGATCAGCTTGATCATCTCGCCCAGTCCGTGCGGCGTAATTTTCACGTCGGCCAACGTCAAGTTGTTGGCGTTCAAATAGCCCAGCAGTTCCACCATCAGCCAGTTGGCGGCCGCTTTGGGATCAGCGCCCGTCTTGACGGTTTCGTCAAAGAAGTCGGCCGTTTCCTTGGACATGGTGATGACGGCGGCGTCGCTTTGCGGAAGGCCGTATTCGTTCACGTAGCGAGCCTGGCGAGCGTCAGGCAGCTCCGGAATGGAAGCCCGCACGGCTTCAATCCACTCTTCGGAAATCTGCATCCGCACCAGGTCCGGGTCCGGGAAGTAGCGGTAGTCGTGCGCCTCTTCCTTGGACCGCATGGAGAGGGTCTTCCGGTTGGTTTCGTCCCAGCGGCGGGTTTCCTGCACGACCGTGCCGCCGGAGAGAACGACCTGCTTCTGCCGCTCCACTTCGTACTCCAGTGCCGCCTGCACGTTGCGGAACGAGTTCATGTTTTTCAATTCCGTCTTGGTGCCGAATTCCTTTTGGCCCACCGGACGGATGGAGACGTTGGCGTCACAGCGCAGCGAGCCCTGCTCCATGCGCACGTCCGACACGCCGGTGTACTGCAGGATGGCCTTCAGCTTTTCCAGATACGCCTTTGCCTCTTCAGGCGAGCGGATGTCCGGTTCGGAGACAATCTCCACCAGCGGCACGCCGACGCGGTTAAAGTCGACCAGCGTATCGCCGAAGTCGCTGTGCGTCAGTTTGCCCGCGTCCTCTTCCAGATGCAGGCGGGTGATGCCGATCCGCTTTTTCTCCCCGTTGACTTCGATCTCGATCCAGCCGTTTTTGCCGATCGGCTGGTCAAATTGGGAGATCTGATACGCCTTGGGCAGGTCCGGGTAGAAGTAGTTTTTCCGGTCAAACTTGGTTTCGCGGGAAATTTCGCAGTTGAGCGCAAGCGCTGCCTTCATCGCGAACTCCACGGCCTGCTTGTTGGTGACGGGCAGGACGCCGGGATGCCCCAGGCAGATCGGGCAGGTATGGGTATTCGGCGGCGCACCGAACTCTGTCGGGCAGCCGCAGAAGATTTTGCTGTTGGTGGAAAGCTCGGCGTGTACTTCCAGGCCGATGACGGTTTCAAACTGGCTCATCTCTCTTACCCCCTCACCCGTTCCGGCTTGCGCAGATAATGGCCGGCAGCCTGTTCGTAAGCGTGGGCCACGCGCAGCACGGTGGATTCGTCAAACGCCTTGCCGACGATCTGCATGCCGATCGGCAGGCCGTTTTGGGCAAATCCGCACGGCACGCTGATGGCCGGCAGCCCTGCCAGGTTGACCGGTACGGTGCAGATGTCTTCCAGGTACATTTTGACCGGATCGTCGATGTTTTCCCCGATCTTGAAGGCCGTGGTCGGTGTGGTCGGGTGCAAAATCACGTCAAAATCGGCAAACACGTTGGTGAAGTCCTGGATAATCAGGGTGCGAACCTGCTGCGCTTTTTTGTAGTAGGCGTCGTAGTAGCCCGACGAGAGCGCGTAGGTTCCCAGCATGATGCGCCGCTTCACTTCCGGTCCGAAGCCCTGGCTGCGCGACTCCTTGTACAACTCGATCAGGTTGTCGGCGTTTTCGGCGCGCACGCCGTAGCGCACCCCGTCAAAGCGGGCCAGGTTGGACGACGCCTCCGAGGACGCGAGCAGGTAGTAGGCCGGCACGGCGTACTCGGTGTGCGGCATGGAGACTTCACTCCAGGTGGCGCCCATGCTCTCCAACTGCTTCAGTGCAGCCAGCACTGCTTCGCGCACCTCGGGGTCGATCCCCTCGCCGATCAGCTCCTTGGGCACGCCGATGCGCAGGCCTTTCACCTCGCCGGTCAATGCGGAAAGGTAGTCAGGCACCTCGACGCTGGCCGACGTGGAGTCGTACTCGTCGTGGCCGGCAATCGCCTGCAGCACGTAGGCGGCGTCTTCCACGTTTTTCGTAATCGGTCCGATCTGGTCCAGCGACGACGCAAACGCCACCAGCCCGAAACGGGAGACGCGGCCATATGTCGGCTTCAGTCCGACGACACCGCAGAAAGCGGCCGGTTGGCGGATGGAGCCGCCGGTGTCAGAGCCGAGCGTGAAAAAGAAGTGGCGGGATGCCATGGCGGCAGCCGAACCGCCGCTGGAACCGCCCGGCACGTACTCGGTATTCCACGGGTTTTTCACCGGGTAAAAGCCGGAGTTTTCGTTGGAGCCGCCCATGGCGAACTCGTCCATGTTCAGCTTGGCCACAATCACCGCGTCCGCTTCCTTCAGCTTTTTCGTGACGGTGGCGTCGTAAATCGGGTCGTAGTTGGACAGGAACTTGCTGGCACAAGTGGTGCGCACGCCTTTGGTGACGATGTTGTCCTTCAAGCCTGCAGGCAGGCCGTAGAGCAGGCCCAGCTCCTCTCCTCCCTTGGCCAGACGCTCGTCCAATGCTTTGGCCTGAGCCAGGGCCCCTTCTTCGTCCACGTACAGAACGGAACGGATGTCTTCGTCGTGCTCCTTGACGCTGGCGATGGACGCCTGCACAAGGTCGGTGACGGACAGCTCTTTTTTGCGCAGAGCGCTATGTATTTCCGACAATCGCTTGTCAAACAGCGACACAATGGTGTCCTCCCTTCTCCTGTATGTCTGCGGTTATTCAAATACAGCCGGTACCTTGAACTGGCCGTCTTCGTGGTCGGGCGCGTTTTTCAGCGCATCTTCGCGCGAGAGGGACGGACGGTTCACGTCCTCGCGCATGACATTCTTTACGTCGGTCGCGTGGCTGGTCGGCTCAACGCTGGACGTGTCCAGCTCGTTCAGCTTGGCGGCGAATTCCAAAATGGCGTTCAGGTCTTTCGTGTATCGCTCCGCTTCTTCTTCGGTCAGCTTCAAGCGGGCGAGGTTGGCTACATGCTCCACTTCCCTGCGGGTAATGGCGCTCATCCATTCCACCTCCGAAACTATCACATAACTTTGATCTTACTTGAAAAGAGCGGGTTCAGTCAATTTAAGCCGGGATTTTTCGATTAAGAGCGGAGATCATATGAAAAGACAAACAAACCCGAGAGCGTGCTCTCGGGCTTGCGTTTAGCATTCACTGCCTGGTTATTCGCTTGCTTTCAGTTGTGCCAGCTTTTGTCCCATCAGCACCGTGCTGCCGATGGAAACGTTGTCCGCCCATTCCAGCTGTCTGGATTCAAACAGCAGGATGACGGTGGACCCGAATTCAAACCAGCCCAGTTCGTCTCCCTTGTCGAGGCAGGGCTCTCCCAGGATCGGACCGCTCGTCTGCCGGCCGTGTTTGACATTGGTCGTGGCGGTGTTGTACACGACTTTTACGCTGCCGACAAACAGGGCACCCACCTTGACCAGCGCGACGCAGCCCATCTGTTCCGTCTTCATGTAGGTGACGAGGCGCTCGTTGCGGGCGAACAGCCTGTCGACGTGTTCAATCCCCAGTTGGTTGACCGGATACAGGCGCCCCGGCACGTACGTGTAGCGGAGCAGTTTGCCTGTCACCGGCATGTGGATGCGGTGATAGTCACGCGGACTCAAGTAGATCGTGATGAACCTGCCGCCGTAGAAGCGTTCCGCCATTTCCGGAGCGTCGCCCAACAGCTCGGCAAGGCTGTACTGCTTGCCTTTGGCCTGAATCAGCGTCCCCTCGCGAATGTCCCCCATTTGCGATACCGTTCCGTCCACGGGGCTGATGACGACATCCGTTCCCGGAGCAATCGGACGGGCCCCCGGTTTCAGGCGGCGCGTAAAAAATTCCTTCAGCGTGCGATATTCATGAACCGGCTTTTCCATAATGGTCGGATCGATCTTGTAATGGCGGATGTAATGGCGAATCGCCAGCCGGCTGAAACGGGATGCGGTGATTTTCCCCATCGTCCGCGACAGCGCATTCTGCGGCAGGCGGTGTATCAAGCCGGGAAGCAGCTTCTTACGCATATGACAACTCCTCATGGTTCCGTTCAAAGGTCATAACCCTACTGTACCATTTCTTTACACGGGCCGTAAAGCCCGGACTCCGACCATGGTCTCATCATTTTGAGGTGGGCGATTGCTATACTATAATGGCGGTACAAGCTTACCTACAGGAGAGACCGGGGCATGGGACAACAAGACATTGAGGTGCTGATCAATCAGTACGGCAGCGTGCTGACCCGTTTTTTTGAACATATGTCCGATATGGTATTTCTCATGGCAGTCGAAGAAGGACCCCGTTTTCGCTACGTGCTGATGAACCCGGCCGCCATGCAGGCGGCTGGTCTGACGGAAGCGGCATACGGAAAGCTGATCGAAGAGGTCAATCCGGAAGAAAAGGCAGCCGTCCTCAACAGCATGTACCGGCAGGCGGTGGCAAGCGGAACGGCAACCCATTTCACCACCTACGGCGAACTCGTCGGTGAAACCATCCTCACCCCCATCTGCGACAGCAATGGCGTTTGCACCCACGTGTTTGCCGTGACGCGGGACATCACTGAACGCAAAAAACTGGAATCACAGCTGGCGCACATGGCGTACCACGACATGCTCACCGGCCTTCCCAACCGGCGCTTGCTGCTGGATCGCATGCAGCAGGCAATCGCCAAGGCAAAGCGTTCGAATCAACTCCTGGCCGTCTTGTTCCTCGACTGTGACAACTTCAAGGATATCAACGACACCTGGGGCCACGACGTCGGCGACCAGTTTTTGCAGGTGATGGCCAAACGCCTGACATCGTGCGTACGGGATGTGGACACGGTCGCCCGCCTCGGCGGCGATGAATTCGTTATCCTGCTGACATCCCTGGAATCGGAGACAGAGGCGGCCAAAGTGGCAGCCCGCATCCTGGACGTGCTCCAGCAGCCGTGGTTGATTGCCAAGCAACAGTTTTCCATCACCACCAGCATCGGTATCGCCTTCTTTCCCCACGACGGCACTGACACGGATCAACTGCTGCGCCACGCGGACCAGGCTCTGTACAAGGCCAAGAGCAGCGGGCGAAACAACTATCGCTTCTACTCCCCATCCAAAAAGTAACATGAACAAACACAGAGACATCATTGGAAATGCCAAAATTTTTGGCATCTATGCAAAATAAATGGTCACCAGCTCATTCGTCCGTTTTTTAACGGGCTTGTTTTATTTGTGGGAGAAAAGAGCGGCTGGAGCAGCAAAAAGGCTGCCCCGTATGGGGGCAGCCTTTGTCGTCTCGCTGATTACAGTTTTTCGGAAACAAGTTTGGCCTGCGTAAACAGCAGCAGGTAGTCCGGACCGCCCGCTTTGGAGTCCGTACCGGACATGTTGAAGCCGCCGAACGGATGCACGCCAACCAGAGCACCAGTGCACTTGCGGTTGAAGTACAGGTTGCCCACGTGGAATTCGGTGCGTGCTTTTTCCAGATGCGCGCGATTGCGGCTGATTACGGAGCCGGTCAGGCCGTACTCGGTGTTGTTGGCGATTTCCAGCGCGTGGTCAAAGTCACGTGCCTTGGTAAAGGCCACCACCGGACCGAAGATTTCTTCCTGCATGATGCGCGCCTGCGGATCAACATCGGCAAATACGGTCGGCATGATGAAGTAGCCGCTGTCCGGTCCTTTTTCGCCGCCGACCATCAGCTTGCCTTCCTGTTTACCGATCTCGATGTATTCGAGAATCTTGTTGTATGCTTTTTCGTCAACAACCGGACCGGTGAAGAATTCCGGATTGCGAACATCGCCGACGGTGAGCTGTTTCGTCAGCTCCACGACGCGGTTCAGCACCTGGTCATATACATCCTCGTGAACGATCGCCCGGGAGCATGCGGAACATTTTTGACCGGAGAAGCCAAACGCGGATGTCACGATGGCTTGCGCCGCCAGTTCCAGATCGCAGTCGTTGTCTACGATGATGGAGTCTTTACCGCCCATCTCGGCAACGAGGCGCTTGATCCATTTTTGGCCCGGACGGTGTTTGGCCGCCAGTTCATTAATGCGCAGGCCCACATCGCGGGAACCGGTAAAGCTGATGAAGCGGGTCAGCGGATGCTCCACGAGGAAGTCGCCGATTTCGCTGCCGGAACCAGGCACGAAGTTGACGACACCCGCCGGAACGCCTGCGTCTTCCAGGATTTCCATGAACTTCGCAGCGATGACCGGCGTGGTGGATGCCGGCTTCAGCACAACGGTGTTGCCCGCTACGATTGCAGCCGTGGTCATGCCCACCATGATCGCCAGCGGGAAGTTCCACGGCGGGATCACGATGCCAACGCCCAGCGGGATGTAGTACAGTTCGTTGTCTTCGTCCGGAATGCGGGTCAGCGGATGGCGTTGAGCCAGTTTGTCCATTTGGCGTCCGTAGTATTCCATGAAATCGATCGCTTCCGCCGTGTCAGCGTCGGCTTCTGCCCAGCTCTTGCCTGCTTCCTTGACCAGCCACGCAGAAAATTCGTGTTTGCGGCGGCGCAGAATGGCAGCTGCTTTGTAGAGGTAGCGGGAACGCGCTTCCGCCGGAACAGCTTTCCAGCTCTCAAAGGTTTGAGCGGCAACCTGAATCGCTTTTTCCGCCAGGGCCTGATCGGCCTGGGAAACGATCCCGATCACTTGTTCTTTATTGGAAGGGTTGATGGAGCGGGATTTCTTTTCCGTTTTGATGCGCTCGCCGCCGATGATCAGATCGTACTCCCGGCCCAGCTCGCTTTCCACTTTGGCAAGCGCTTCTTCAAACGCCTTCTTGTTCTCCGGCAAGCTAAAATTGGTAAACGGCTCGTTTTTGAATTCCACTTGCATCTGTGACGCCTCCTTATCATGTTCTCCAAATTGTCATCACAAATTATATGCAAGGATCATACCAACCTTGTACGACCTGCAGACCACTATAGTGTTTGCATTTTTACCGAAAAGCAACAGTCCGTAAATGGAATTGGATATGAACAAAAATGTGCAATTGTCTGAACACACGTAGACAAAAGTGTCTCCTTATTTACTTCACTTGATATCTTCATCATGATGAAGTTGCTGCTTGCGAAAACAGAAGCCGGTCATCCCCGTATACGCGGGAAAACCGGCTTTTTCATATACAAATGAAGTATCTCTGGCTTCTTGCCAATAGACAGGACGTTTTTACTGACGATAGATGTGCATGTACGGCTCTCCGCTGGCCGGCCGGATGTAAATCGCCAACGGCCGGTTGATCGACTGCACGTACAGATTGACGTGCACGCTTTTGTCAAACGCCTCATCAATCGCAGCTGCAGCAAATTGCGTGAACTGCAGCACCTCTGTTCGTGAATCGTACTCGGCTGTTGCGGTAATGGTGAGTTCCGTCAACTTGCCGCCCATGAATCGACCAAGTCCGGTCATGCCGATGTATTCTCCGAAGAAGTTTTGCGTTTGCCGCTTAAACTTGTCGAACTGCAGCGATTGCTGTGCATAATTTTTCTCCGCAACATCGCTGGGGAACAGGAAGTATTCCTCGTTAATGGGCTGCCATTTGGAAATGGCAGTCTCATTGGCGTTTACGGTTCCCGACATGATGAAATGGCCCGGCACCAGCGTCGAGTTTTTGTCCGGCACCTGGTAGAGCGCGAGCACGATCGGGATCTGCGGATTGTCTGCGCGGACCGCCTGCACGATGCGGGCGGCCACCTGCTGCCCTTTGGCGCGCAGTTCATCCGTATTGTAGGTCTTCTCCTTGCCCGTCGCGTCCATGTAGATCGGCGACAGGGAGATGCCGAGCACCATGCCGGCCAACTGCTTCTGCTGCTTCTCCAGATAGTCGTGCTCCAGCACATTGACGAGCAAGCCCGTCTTCTTTTTTCCGTCCGGGGCTTTGATATTGTACTGCGCAATCCATTCGCTGACCTGTTCCGCTTTTATCTGCTGCCCTTCCTGAAACAGGTACTCGTCCGTGGGAAACGTATCACGGGCAATTTCCATCAACCCCAGCTCCAGACGGCTGAAATCGATCCGGTAGCTGTTTCCTGCCAGCATGCCGCGTGTCTGGTTGGGTTTGTAAGGAACGATGCTCCCGTAGTAATCTTCCGACACCGCCACCACCGAAGTGATGGTGGGATTGGGCGGCAGGTTGTTTTCCTGGCCGCCCCCGGGCCAAAACGAGCAGCCCGCTGTGACAACCGACAGGAGTGCCGTCAACGCCAGTGAATAGAACTTGGACTGTTTTTTCATTTTCATAACCAGTACTCCCTTGTATTTGCAAACAGGCATAACGCCCTTGTTTCTCGCCTGGGTGGTCAGTTCCACTTCGTCCACTTGTCATCAGTGAGTGCGTACACAAAGGCAGATTCGCCGATGCCCACCCACCTGTACGGGCCTGCTCCGGGCGCAACCACGATCAGCTTTTCCGGAGCCTTGGCCGCAAGCGGTCGCCACTCTCCGTCCTCTTTTTCCATGATGCCCTGTTCGGTGGCTACCGCCAGTATCCCCGTCGTCCGGTCGACGGCCAGACAGTAAATCTGCTGCACATTCGGTACCGTTTCCGTGTACCACTGCCCGCTCTCGTGATAGAGCAGATTGTATTGCGCAGCCACGTACAGGCGGTCTTCCAGCGGATTGTAATCCATCGCGTACACTTCCTGATCCAGCGGCAGCCACATCTTCCACTGGTCACCCTCGTCAGACGACTGGTAAATGCCCTCGCCGGTGACAAAGGCAAACAACCGGATCTGGTCACCCTCACGTGTGCCGATAAAACTGCGAATATTGGCCGGCTTGGGAAGCCCTTCGTCCGCCCGATTCCACGTCTCTCCCCCGTCTGTGGAGCGCATGACCCCGTCACTTCCGGCCATGAAGATCTGCCGTGGGTTCTGCGGATCGACATACCAGCCCGCTACGTCCTCCTGCTCCAACTGCGGGAAGAGAAGTCCCCACAAACCGCCGCCGGCCGAGCTGTATAGACCGGAGTGGGTCCCCACCCAGACCTGCCGGGCATCCGCTGTCATCGCCAGGTTGTGCACCACTTCCCCTTTTTGCAGAACGTCTTGGTAGGTCAAGTCACCCGGTATGGCGGCCGCTGTCACTGCAGGGGTCACCGGCTTGCTCCGCTCGTTCTCGCTGCAGCCTGCCAGAAGCGCCAGCGCCGTTATGACCATTCCCGCACGCAGCAAGCGATACATGCTTACCACACCCTTTCCCGTTCTCAAACACAGGTGGCCGCTGTATGGCTACTTGTTGTTCCCTTCCAAAAGCTGCAAAAAGCCGGCCTCGTCCATGACGGCCACACCCAGTTTTTCCGCTTTTTCCAGTTTGGAGCCTGCCTTTTCACCGGCAATGACCAGGTCGGTCTTTTTGCTGACACTGCCCGTCACTTTGCCGCCCAGGCGCGTTATCGCTTCTTCCGCTTCCTGGCGGGTCATGCTGGACAGCGTGCCGGTGAGGACAATCGTTTTACCGGCCAGCG
The DNA here is from genome assembly GCF_013096935.1 of Brevibacillus sp. MCWH. Taxonomy (NCBI): domain Bacteria; kingdom Bacillati; phylum Bacillota; class Bacilli; order Caryophanales; family Paenibacillaceae; genus Brevibacillus; species Brevibacillus sp. MCWH. The sequence continues at coordinate 207,881 of NZ_SDLF01000005.1, forward strand.
GCAGGTCGGCTCCGCTTTCCGCCCGTACGCCCTTGTAGGTCATGTTGACGCCTGCCGCCTTCAGCCGTTCGATCACTGCTTCGGCCTGCGGCTGCCGGAAGTAGTTGACGAGGCTGGCAGCCATTTTCGGTCCGATCTCGTTGATCTGCGTCAGTTCTTCCTCACTGGCGCGCATGATGGCGTCCATGTCGCCGAAGTGTTCGGCCAGGACGCGCGCCGCCTTGGCTCCGACGAGGCGGATGCCGAGGCCAAACAGCAGCCGCTCCAGCGAGTTTTCCTTGCTGGCTTCGATTGCCGTCAGCAGGTTGTCGACCGACTTTTCGCCCATCCGCTCCATGCCGAGCAGCACGTCCCGCTGCTGGTGCAGATAGTAGAGGTCGGCGACGCTGTGAATGATGCCGGCGTTAAACAGCTGGGCCACCACTTTCTCTCCGAGCCCCTCGATGTTCATCGCCTGCCGGGAAACGAAGTGGATGATGCCTTCGCGAATCTGCGCCGGACACATCGGATTGATGCAGCGCAGGGCCACCTCATCGTCCAGGCGAACCAGTTCGCTGCCGCATTCCGGACAGTGCGTCGGCATGGAAAACGGCACTTCCCCGCCGGTTCGCCGTTCGGGCAGGACGGCCACAATCTCGGGGATGATGTCCCCCGCCTTCTTGACCACCACGTGGTCGCCGATCAACAGCCCCTTTTCCCGGATGATGTCCTCGTTGTGCAGGGAAGCCCGTTTGACCGTCGTTCCCGCCAGGCTGACCGGCTTCAGCAGGGCGGTCGGAGTGACTGTCCCCGTGCGGCCCACGGACACCTCGATGCCCTCCAGAATCGTGACCGCCTCTTCCGCCGGGAATTTGTAGGCGATCGCCCAGCGCGGGCTTTTGGCGGTAAAGCCCAGTTCCTGCTGCTGGGCGTAGCTGTCCACCTTGATCACCATGCCGTCGATGTCGTACGGCAGGTTCCGCCGCTTGTCCGTCCAGCCGTGGACGAATTCGATCACATCCTCGATGTTGTCAAACACCCGTCGCTCCGGGTTGACCTTGAAGCCCAGCGACTCCAGCAGGTTAAGCCCTTCGCTGTGCGACTCCACGCTCTCCCCCTGCAGCTCGCCGATGCTGTAGATAAACGTGTCCAGTTGGCGGGACGCGGCAATTTTCGGATCGAGCTGGCGCAGCGAACCGGCCGCCGAGTTGCGCGGGTTGGCAAACAGCGCTTCCCCCCGCTCTTCCCGCTCCCGGTTCAGCTTTTCAAACGCGCTGCGCGGCATGTACGCCTCGCCCCGCACCTCCAGTGTCAGCGGCCGGGTCAAGCGCAGCGGGATGGACCGGATCGTCCGGAGATTCTGCGTGATGTCCTCTCCGGTGGTGCCGTCACCGCGGGTCGCCCCCTTGACGAACAAGCCGTTTTCGTAGTGCAGGGAGACGGCCAGCCCGTCGATTTTCAGCTCACAGACGTAGTGGACGGTCTGGCTGCCCACCGTCTGCCGCACGCGCCGGTCAAAGTCGCGCAGGTCCTCGTCGTCAAACGCGTTGCTCAGGCTGAGCATCGGCGTCTTGTGCACCACTTTTTCAAAAAAGGGCAGCGGTTCGCCCCCGATCCGCTGTGTCGGCGAATCGGGCGTCACCATGTCCGGGAACAGGTCTTCCAGATCCTGCAGTTCCCGCATGAGCATGTCGTATTCCTGGTCTGTAATTTCCGGTCGGTCCTCTACGTAATACAGACGGTTATGCCGCTCGATTTGTTCCCGCAGTTCGCGAATTCGTGCTTCTGCCGTCAATCGGTCCATCTCATTCATCCTTTGCTATACCGTTTCATATTTCACTTTTTGTTAAGCTCGTTCAATCGGGGCAAACTTAGCCAGCAGTTTCTTGATGCCGATCGGGCTGGGGAAGGCGATGTCCAGCTCCATGTCGTCTCCGCTTCCCTTCACCTTGACCACTGTTCCGATGCCCCATTTTCCGTGCTTCACCTTTTCGCCCACTTTCCAGTCGATACCTGCGGCCGCGCCGTGACCCGGCAGCCTGGCCGCAGACTGCGCAGGCCGACCAAACGACGAGCCACCCGTCCGCATGCCTGTCGCGGATCGCAGCCCCGTCTGTGTCTGCGCGCCATACGGCCGACCAGCCGCTTCCCGCTGGCCGAACACCCCGGTCCGGGCAAAGCGTCCCTCGATCACCGGGCTGCCGTCCAATAGTTCTGCGGAAATTTCCTGCAAAAAGCGGGAAGGGGGATTGTTCGTGGTCCGGCCAAACAGGGTGCGCATCCGGGCGCAGGTCAGGTAGAGGCGCTCTTCCGCCCGGGTGATGCCGACGTAGGCGAGGCGGCGCTCCTCCTCCATTTCCCCTTCGTCAAACAGCGCCCGGCTGTGCGGAAACACCCCTTCCTCCATGCCGACCAGAAAGACCACGGGGAACTCCAGCCCCTTGGCGCTGTGCAGGGTCATCAGCACGACCTGGCCTTCCGCGGAGGGGTCTTCTTCTGCTGTCCCGTCCTCCGTCAGCGTGTCAATGTCGGCAATCAGCGCCAGGTCGGTGAGGAAGGCGAGCAGGCTCTTGTCGTCGTTTTTCCGCTCAAACTCCTGGGTAACGGACAACAGCTCCTCAATGTTTTCCAGACGGGCGGTCGCCTCCAGCGTCTTCTCCTCTTTCAAAGCCTCCCGGTAGCCGGTCCGCTTCAGCACCTCTTCCACCAGCTCTGTCACCGTCAGGTAATCGGTCATCTGCATCAGGTTGGTGATCAGCTCGTTAAAGGCGAGGATGGCGTTGGTCGTGCGCGTCGGCAGCGCCATGTAGCCCACTTCCTGAATCGCACCGTAAAGCGACAGGCCGTGCGCGCTGGCGTAGTTCTGCAGTTTTTCCACGGTCGTCTCCCCGATGTTGCGCTTTGGCACATTGATGATCCGCGCCAGGCTGATGTCATCGTCGGGGTTGGAGATGACCCGCAGATAGGCGAGAATGTCCTTGATTTCCTTGCGATCGTAGAATTTCGTGCCGCCCACGATCGTGTACGGAATGTTTGATTTGATAAACACTTCCTCGACCACGCGGGACTGGGCGTTGGTCCGGTAGAGCACGGCGAACTTGTCGTAGCGCTTGTAGGCGGGCATCAGCTTGTTGATCGTGTCCACGATGAAGTACGCCTCGTCGTGCTCGGAATCACCCTGATAGCAGCCGATCTTTTCCCCGGTCGGATTTTCCGTCCAGAGCTTTTTCTCCTTGCGCATGACATTGTGGGCGATTACCTGGTTGGCGGCCTGCAAAATCGTCTTGGTGGAGCGGTAGTTTTGCTCCAGTTTGATCATTTTCGCTTCCGGATAGTCCTTTTCAAAGTTCAAAATGATGGAAATGTCCGCGCCGCGCCACTTGTAAATGCTCTGGTCGGCGTCCCCGACGCAGCAGACGTTGCGGTAGCGGTCGGCCAGCATGGAAATCAGCATGTACTGGGCCCGGTTGGTGTCCTGGTACTCGTCCACATGGATGTAGCGGAACTTTTTCTGGTAGTATTCCAGCACTTCCGGCACTTCCTTGAACAACCGGACCGTCGTCATGATCAGGTCGTCGAAGTCCAGCGACTGGTTGCTCTTCAGCTTTTTCTGGTACGCCTCGTACACCCTGGCCACGACCTGGCTGTACGGATCGGCCGCCCGTTTGGCGTACGCCGCCGGGTCCGTCAGCTCGTTTTTCGCTCCGCTGATTGCCGCCAGGATGGCGCGCGGTTCGTATTTCTTCGGATCGAGATTCAATTCCTTGAGGCATTGCTTGATGACGGACAGCTGGTCGCCCGCGTCGAGAATGGAGAAGCTGCGGCTGATCCCCAGGCGGTCGATGTCCCGCCGCAATATCCGCACGCACAGCGAGTGGAACGTCGAGATCCAGATGTCCTCCGCTCCCGCGCCGACGATGGACGCCACGCGGCTCTGCATTTCCCGCGCCGCCTTGTTGGTGAAGGTAATGGCGAGGATGCTCCACGGCGCCACCTGTTTTTCGCTGATCAGGTAGGCGATGCGCTGGGTCAGCACCTTGGTCTTGCCGCTGCCCGCACCCGCCAGAATCAGCACCGGCCCCTCCGTGGTCAGGACCGCTTCCCGCTGCTGCGGATTCAGTCCAGCTAAAATTCGGTCAACTGTTGCCATATGTATACGTCCACCTTTCTTGCCTGTCAAAGCGCTCCCGAACGAAAGCATATGTTCCTATTTTCGCACAGATCGAAGGCAAGTTCCAGTTGAATCCGCGCCCTCGCTCATGCAATCCCTGCCAACGGAAAGACCGCCGCACCCGCGCAGGATCGGCGGCGGTCCTTTTCATGGCGCATCCAAAATCACCGGCAGTCCATAACGTCCCCTCGCATCGCTGTCAGCGGGATTGCTGGGACGACAGCAGCGGTTCGTACATCATCATCGCGCGATTTTCCGCGATAAATTCGTCATCGAGCCATTCTCCGTCCAACGTGTACACCCGGCGGTGCAGGACATTGGTTCGCTCGTAGCCTCCCCAGATGGCCGGGGTAATGGCATGCTCCTTTTCGTACACTTCGTACCGCCGCGTGGGAGGGTATTCGGCTCTCCACTCGCCGACGAGGTGAGTGTCGGTGAGAAACACGTGCAGCTGGAACGATTGCTGGGTCTGGTTGGCGATTTGCAGATCGAGGTAGTTGTAAAAACAGGTGGCCCCGCTGCCGAACGGCTGGGTCCGGTTGGCGTCGGGAAACACGTCATAGCCATGCCGATGCCGCTCCGTGACCGTCAGCGGCGTGTGCAGGGTCATCCAGTATACAAGGTTGGACAGCTGGCACAGTCCTCCCCCCACACCGGATATGACGCGGCCGTGTGACAACAGCATGCCCTCCACGTACCCTTTCCTACGCGTCGGCTTGCCGATCAGCCGCCAATAGGAAAAGGTTTCCCCGGGACGAACGATCACCCCGTTCAGCCGTTCGGCAGCCAGGCGCAGATTGATGATTTTGTTGTGCTGCATCCACATGTCCACATTCTTGAGCCGACGCAGGAGCGGCGTCTGATGACGGATGTGCAGATGGGGCAGGAGTTCGCTTTGCTTTTCACGCGAATACTGCTTTCCCCCCAGCAGCCACTCTGCGTACCGTTTCAGGCGGTAGAAGCACACTCCCGCCGCCAGCCGCAACCGACTTCGCGCAACAGGTCTCATTTGCTACCTTCCTTTCCGGCAACTCTTTGGATCATGCACACACGATTACGGATTCGTGTGTGAACAGAATGGGCGATACATTTCTTCCCCCTGCAACCAAAGACCCGCACATTCACATACTGATAATCTAGGGAGGAGATGCGCATGTTTCGCACGGGAATCACCTTGTCCGCCACCCTGTTGACGGCGCTGCTTCAGCCGGCTGCCGTTTTGACCGTCGCATCCGATTTTTCGTACCACCGGACGGAAACGATCGCACACCGGGGGGCTTCCGGCTACGCACCGGAGAACACCATGGCCGCGTTTCGCAAGGCGGTGGAGATGAAGGCGGATTACATCGAGCTTGACGTGCACGTCAGTAAGGACGGTCATCTCGTGGTCATCCACGACAATACGGTCGATCGGACGACCAACGGCACCGGCCGCGTAGGCGCCCTCACCCTCAAGGAGATGCTCAGGCTGGATGCGGGCCGTTTCTTCCACTCCGCCTTTGCCGGGGAACCGATCCCTACCCTTGACCAGGTGCTGGACGAATTCCGCGGCAAAATCGGCATCCTGATCGAGCTGAAGTCGCCGGAGCTGTATCCCGGTGTAGAAAGCAAGGTGGCCGACGCCCTGCAGAAGCGCGGCATGGATAAGGCACGCAGCGCAAAGGTTATCGTGCAGTCCTTCCATTTTGAATCGCTGAAACGGTTTCACAAGCTCCTGCCGGACATACCGATCGGTGTGCTGACCAACAAGGCGAGTCATTTGACAGACGCGATGCTGGACGAGTTTGCGACCTACGCCAACTACGTGAACCCCAGCCGCAATCTGGTGACCGCCGATCTGACCGACCGCATCCACGAACGCGGCATGCAGGTCTTCGCCTGGACCGTGCGCAAACGGGCCGAGGTGAATCCGCTGCTGATTGCGGGCGTTGACGGCATCATTACCGACTTTCCGGATTATGTGCCCTCCAGCCATCGCAGATAAGCGCCATCTGCCACACCCGGCGTCGGGCAAAGCAGACAAAGGGTCGCCCCACGGAATACGGGCGCCCTTTTTTTGGTTCCGGGCGGCATTTTGTCTAGTTCATAATCGGCACTTCCCCAATGGAAACACACAGATTTTGGCCGTTTGCCGTTTACCAACATCGTAACACAAAAGTTTGTTGATTATTGGAATTCTTTCCACATTTTCAGGTGAAATAAAAAAACCATTTCGCGAGTCCGGCTATCTAATAAATGGGAGGAAGGAGGCAACGAGATGACAGATTTCATCGAGAAGGGAAAAAAAGGAGATGGTGAGCGGACGTTTCTCGTACAAAATCGAACAGGCCCGGATCGTCGGCAAGGAAGAGCGCATGCAGACCGCGATGACAAAGGCTGATCAGGAATTGGTCGAACCGGAAAAGCAATTTTCGCCAGGAACGGCTTACCTTGTCTATCAACGAACGGATCGTCCGGATATGGAATCCCATTACTACAAACAAAAGAGCCTGGTCATTGCCGATTTGTCCGCATTCCAGGACCAGTTGGGCCTGTTTGCAGAGATTCCGGAAGTATTGGCGGGCGGTTACCGATTTGTCGAAGGGTCACTGGACTTTGAAATAGACCGAGCGGGTTACGATGAGCTCCTTTGACGACCTGCCCAGCGGAAAAACGAAAGACGCGGGAAAAACAGGGGGCACAAGTCTCACTTCGTCGAAACACCCAGATGTTTGCCCCCTGCCCGCGTCACGTTTTGGAGCGGACGTCATCCACTTCTTTGCTGGGCGTCAAGAGAGCGAGCGGGCCCGATCAACCATGCGCCACGGACTTAGTCTACAAACTGAAAGGAGACTCATCAATGAGTCTCCTTTTCCCTTACCGCTGCTTCTGCACGCCTTTGACAGCGGCAACCGTCGCGAGCGCCGCCTGCAAGTCGTCGTAGATCACGTTGCCCACCACGACCGTGTCGGCGATCGCCGCCATCTCCGCCGCCTGCTGCGGTGTGCGGATGCCGCCGCCGTAAAACAGATGCGCCCCTTCGGCTCCCGCCCGGCACGCCCGGACCAGTTCCGGGTCGCCGTAGGTGCCGCTGTACTCCACATAGACTATGGGCAGGCGGCAAATGTTTGCCGCCACCTGGGCATATGCTTTGGCCTCGTCGCTGTCTGCGATTGGGCGGGCCTTGGTCAACTGCGCCACGCTAGCCTCGGGGTTGGCGATCAGGTAGCCTTCCGTGAAGATCTCTTCCCAGTGGATGTAGGAACCGTACGCCTTCAGGCCGGAGACATGCGGCGCAAAGATCCAGTCCGGATCGCCCGCGTTGAGCACCAGTGGTATGAAATAGGCGTCAAAGCCGGGCACTACCGCATCCAGCGAGGAGATTTCCAACACGGCCGGGACCGCGTAGCGGCGGACCCGTGCCATCAACTCCAGCGTGTTGTCGTACGTCACGCCATAGGTGCCGCCGACGATGATCGCATCCGTCCCCGACTCGCACAGCGCTTCCAATGCCTCGTCGCCAATCGTTTTGTCCGGGTCCAGTTTGAAGGTATGGCGCCAGCCACGATAGTCAATCACCGATGTCTGCCTCCCACTCTACTTGCCGATCCGCTCCAGCGCCAGTTGGTAGCCGTCGTTGCCGTAGTTCAGACAGCGCTTCACACGGGAGATGGTCGCCGTGCTCGCTCCTGTCTCCGCTTCGATCTGGTTGTACGTGTACCCCTTGCGCAGCATGCGGGCCACTTCCAGGCGCTGCGCCAGCGACTGCATTTCGTTCACGGTACAGAGATCGTCGAAAAAGCGATAGCACTCCTCGATGGTTTCCAGGGAGAGAATCGCTTCAAAAAGCTGCTCGATCCCTTTGCCTTTCAATTTTTCCAATTGCATCACAATCACCCCATCATTTCGCAGGGAATGTTTTTCACTGTAAAATTTTCAAGCACTAAAGCCCTAAGGCTATTCTAATCTTAGAAGATATGGCGCCACTTCGCAAGCCCTTATTGGTATTTCACATAGTGGGACAGCGATGGTGCGTTGGGGACGATCTCCACCCACGTGTTGCCCGGCAGCAGCGGCAGTTCCTTGGTCATGGCCGCGTCCTCGTACGCGCGAATGATGCCGCCCTGCCGCTTCCACTTGATCTTGCGCGCCATTCCCTGTTCAAACAGATAGCCGTCACCCGGGCCGACTACATCCACCTGGCGCCGTCCTTCCTTGTCCAGCACGCGGTGTCGGGCGGCGATAACCAGCACGTTGGTGGCGGATAACTGCTCGCCGGTTGTCAGGTCGAGGTGCGGCTTGCCGTCGGTCAGACGCAGGTATTTTTTCTTTTCCTTGTCGTACTGAAAAGCTGCCTTGTTCAGGCGATGGAACGTGATGTCGATCTGACTGGCCGGCTCTCCCCCGGTAATCTCAGCATCAGCCGGCAAAAAGGACATCCGCGGCAGATCGCTGTTCGTCCGCATGCCCTTGTCGCGGATCGCCTGCTCGATCAGGTCGGGCTTGGTGTAGAGATTATGCGGCGGGTTGCGAAACGTTTCCCGCCAAAAATAACGGCCGTTGGGAATCTCGTCCAGATGACTGTAGTCGGAACGTGCCAGCGTCGCCAGTGCTTCCGGGCTGCCGCCCGCGTGTACGAGCACGGCGTCCAGGCCGACGCCAATCTCGATAAAATACTGGCGAATGCTGCGTACCGGGCCGATCACGTCCGGCCGCTGGCTGTGAAAGACAGCGAGAAAACGGGTCATTTCCCCCTCCGCCAGCACCTCGTACACCAGGTCTGCCTGATTCAACCCGGACTGCGGACGCGCAGCCGGCGCGTTGTTGATCATCACCATGATCGGCCGCTGTTCCAGCTTCACCGGGCTTCCCAGACCGGTAAACGGGGCGGTGTAAGCGTATTTCGGCTGTTCGGTCGGAGGTGTTTCTACATGGGGAGCGGGCGGTTGCTCCGGCTGGGGCGTGGTGTCGCCCGGTTTTCCGGTACACGCCGTGAGCAGCGCCAGAGTCAGCAGCGTCAACATGAATGGTGTGCGTCTTCGCATGGGAGCGCTCCTTTCCAGTTTTCTCATTGCCTTCCTCTCTTTTCTGCGCGTGACAGGAGAATCCTGCTTCCACACGTTTTCCACGATTCTCATACGCCCCTCCCACACATCACCAACGGCGCTGTGCTACAATGTTACCAAACGACTGAGGCAAAGCGAGGAATGAACCATGCAGACTCCCTACCTCGTCTATCTCGTGGACGACGAAACCAATCTGCTGGGGCTTTTGCAGTCCTACCTGGAAAGCGCCGGTTTCCGGGTCAGGGCGTTTTCCAGCGGGGCCGACGTGCTGCCGGTGCTGGACGAGCCGGAACAGCCCCACATCTGGATTTTGGACATCATGCTGCCCGACATTGACGGATACGAGCTCCTGCGGTTGATACGCAGCAAATCGGACGTGCCGATCATTTTCATCTCCGCCCGGGATCAGGACATCGACAAAATCATCGGGCTGGAGCTGGGCAGCGACGACTATCTGGCCAAACCGTTTTTGCCCCGGGAACTGGTCATCCGGGTGCAAAAATTGCTGCAGCGCACGTACGAAAAAGGGCCAGTCCTCGCAGCAGCCCAGCCGCAGGCGTACCAGGATTGGGTCGCGGTAGGGCCGTACCTGATTTCGGAGAAAGGCCGGCTGGTCAAGGAAGGGGACAACCTGATCGAGTTGACCACCAAGGAGTTTGAACTGATCATCTACCTCCTGCACAACCAGGGGCTTGCCCTGAACCGGGAACAAATCTTGACGGCCATCTGGGGAGAGGATTACATCGGATCGGACCGGGCTGTGGATGACCTGGTCAAACGCATCCGCAAAAAAATGCCCAAATTCCCGCTGGAGACCGTCTATGGCTTCGGCTACCGTTTGACCCGGCCGTGATGAATCCCATGATGAATAAATTCCGTTTGAAAAACCTGCCGCTCTCCCGGCAGATATTGATCTTGTTCATGCTGCTGACCAGCGTGCTGGGGATCGGCGTGGGCATCGTCTATCCCTTTGCCGTCAAGCATTATCTGGTCAACAACACGTATGCCCTTTTGGAGGAAGAGTTCTACACCCTGTCGGAACACATCGCTTTCAACGAGCACAACGAGCTGCTCCCCGTTCCCGCGGCCGCTCCCTACTTTTTGCAATTGCTCCTGTCGCGCTATGAATACTCGTTTGACATGATCGTCTTTTCCGCGGACGGCCATGTGCTGGGCAAGCGCTTGACAGACAATCTCTCCTACGAGGACACAGTCGACCTGTTCAGGGGGGCGTCCTCCTTTCCCCGGAACCGACTGCAGCACGGCACGCTCGAACGGGGCGGGGAGGACTACCTGTTTGTCAGCAAGCTGATGGATTACCACGGCTTTCCCTACTACCTCGTCCTCTTCTCCAAGGAGCGGGAACTGAACCAGATCAATGCGCTCTTGACCCGCCAGTTTATGATCATCTTCATTATTCTGCTGCTGGTGAGCTGGCTGTTGGCTGTCTGGTTCAGCCGCTATCTGAGCAAACCGCTGCGTACCTTGGACGAGTCGTGCCAAAAGATTGCCCGCCGGCAGTTCGACATCCCGCTGACGATGGACCGGGAGGACGAGATTGGCCAGCTGGCCCGCTCGTTTGAGTCGATGAAAAGCCAACTGAAGGAATACGACGAGTCGCAGCGCCACTTTATCCAAAACATCTCGCACGAGTTGAAGACACCGATCATGGCGATACAGGGGTATGCCCACGGCCTGCTGGAAGGCGTGTTTAAAGGCCCGCAGGCGGAAAAAGGGCTGGAGATCATCATGGAAGAGAGCAAGCGGCTGGAAAAGGTAGTGGGTCAGCTCCTCTACCTGACGAAGATCGAGTCGGTCTCCCAGATGATGCAGATGGGGCGCGTCGATTTGGCGGAAATGTTCAGCCTCCTGCAGCAGCGCCTCTCTGTGCTCAACCCGGCCGTCAACTGGGAACTGCGCCTGCCTGCTGCGCTGGTGCTGGAAGGAGACGGCGAACAGCTCAGCACGGCGTTCGTCAACATCCTGGAAAATCAACTCCGCTACGCAAACAACCGGCTGACGATCACCGGTACCCAGACGGGCGATACGGTGACCGTCACCATCTCCAATGACGGGCCGCCCATCGAGGAAGCCCTGCTGCCCCATCTGTTCCAGCGTTTTCGCAAAGGCAAATCGGGCAAGCACGGCCTCGGTCTGGCCATCGCCCGCGCCGTCTTCGAAGCCCACGGCGGAAGCATTTCCGTGCGAAATGAGGCGGACGGCCCCTGTTTTACGGTGACGCTGCCGGTTGACAGAAAATAGACTTCCGGAATGAATTGAAGTCCCGGTCATCCCGGGACTTTTTTGCTGCGCGCCGACCGTTTATGTCCAAAACAATTTCCATTTTCACACAATACGGAATATTCATTGACGTATATGCTATATCCTGATATGTTAGAGAAAAATATATTTCTCACAAATGATATGGGGGTTACGTCATGAAATCACAAACCGTTCGCTTGTTGCTTGCCGGATTGCTGGCAGGTTCGCTCGTTGCTGGCTGCGGCGGGGGCAATTCCACTTCTTCGGGAGGCAATGAAGGCAGCGGCGGAAACGCCGGCTCCAACGTTATCAAAATCGCCACGCAAAGCCCGCTGTCCGGCACGCAGTCGCTGGAGGGCGACGGGATCAAGCTGGGGGCGCAGTTGGCCGTCCAGGACCGCATGGAAGACTTCAAAAAGCTGGGCTTTGACCTGCAGCTCTTCCCGCAGGACGACCAGGCAGACCCGAAAATCGGCGTCTCCAATGCGGAAATGCTGATCGCCGACCCGGATGTATACGCCGTGATCGGCCACTACAACACCGGTGTCGCCATCCCCTCGTCCGTCAAGTACGAGGAAGGCAAACTTGCGATGATCTCTCCGGCCAACACCGGCGTTGAACTGACGGAAGCAGGCAAAAAGAGCGTAAACCGCCTGGTGGCGCGCAACGACCAGATCGCGCCGGCAGCAGCCAAATACGCCAAGGAAAAGATGGGCATTACCACCGTCTACATCGCCCACGACAAGACCGCGTACGGACAGGGGCTGGCCGATGAGGTGCGCAAGGCGTTCAAAGAGCTGGGTGTGAAAGAGGTGGCCTATGAAGGCCTCAACCCCGGCGAAAAAGACTACAGCGCAATCGTGAACCAACTGGTGGCACACAAGCCCGACCTCGTCTTCTACGGCGGCATGTACGCCGAGCTGGGAATCATCGCCAAGCAGGCCCGCGAGAAGGGCTACACGGGCCAATTCATGGGCGGTGAAGGGCTGGAGTCGAACGACATGTACAAAATCGCCGGACCTGCCGCAGAAGGCATCGTCTACGCAACCGTGGTCAGCGACATCCGCTCCCAGGAGGAAGGCAAGAAGTGGGTGGAACGGTTCAAATCGGCATTCAACAAGGAACCGGGCGCATTTTCTCCGTTTGCCTATGACGCAACCCTGGTCGCTCTGAACGGCATCGAGCAGGCGATCAAGGAAAACGGCGGCAAAAAGCCGACGCGCGAACAGGTGATGAACGCCATCCGCGCCACAAGCGAATTCAACGGTTTGTTTACCAAAGTGAGCTTTGACGAAAAGGGAGACAACAAGCACTCCCAGGTGTATATCTACAAGTTCGGCAAAGAGAAAGCCGAGTTTATCGGCGAAGCGGGACAATAACCCGCTTTCCGGCGCCTGCGCACAGCAGGCGCATTTTTTTTTCCTCTGTCGGCTTGCACACAGCAAAATACCCCTTTGCGCTCGCAGCCGGACATAGCCGGCAGACGCTGCGCAAAAGGGTTGTCCATCAACAAACAGGCTTGTTCCTCGACATGTGCTACACCTCTTCGATCAACCGAGCCAGCAGGGCTGCGCGTCTGGGAATCTCGTCCAGCTCCACAAATTCCTCCGGCGAGTGGGCAAACCCGCCTTTTGCCCCCAGCCCGTCAAGGGTAGGGAGACCGCAGGCGGCGGCGAAGTTTCCGTCGCTGACGCCGCCGGTGCCCGACTCCCGCAGCGACATACCCAACTCCTCTGCCCCAATCTTCCGGGCCAGGGCAAACAGGGCGGCGACCTGCTCCGTCCGTTCCATCGGCGGACGGCGGATGCCGCCGGACACCGTCAACCGCGCGCCGGACAGGCTGGGCGTCAGTCCCGCAAACAGCCGCTCAATTCGCCGCGCTTCCTCCAGCGTCCTCACCCGGACGTCCACTTCTGCTTCGGCGTAATCGGCCACCACATTGGAGCCGATTCCCCCTTTGACCAGCCCCACGTTGACGGTCGTCCCGCTCGCATAGTCGGTCAGTCCGTGCAGGTACTGCACCAGCCGGGACAGCTCCTCAATCGCCGACACTCCTTTGTCGTGGTCCACCCCGGCGTGGGCGGAAACGCCGTGGATGTGCAGAGTAAAGTGGGCGCTGCCTTTGCGCCACGTCTTCAGCGCGCCGTCCGGCTCCATCGGCGGCTCCAGCACGAAGCCGGCCAGGGAACGGGACGCCTCCCGTTCGACGAGTGCCCGCGAGGTAGGGCTGCCGATTTCTTCGTCGCTGTTGAGCAAAAGCACCACCTGCTTGTCAGCCGGCAGACGGTTCAGCTCCGCCAGCGAGCGCAGCGCAAACATCGCCTGCAGCACGCCCGCCTTCATGTCGTAGACGCCCGGGCCGTATGCTTTTCCCTCCCGGATGAAAAACGGACGACGGGCTGCTTCCCCTCGCGGCCAGACCGTGTCGTAGTGGCCAATCAACAGGACTTGTCTGCTGCCGCTTCCCAGCACGCAGCGGACCTGGTCGCCGTAGACGCTGTTGGGGATTCGCTCCGCCCTGCCTCCGGTCAGTTCCTCGAAGCAGCGGGCAAACCACTCCGCCATCCGATCCCCCGCCTCCTTGTCGCGTGAGGGGGAATCCATGTTGACGCAGGCTTCCAAGAGCTGGATCAGGTGTTGGTGATGTTGTTGCAAATACGAGTGAATTGACATCGTGCCTCTTCCTTAATGGGATTGGGAATTGAGTCCAAACAGGCGCTCCAGCCCGTACACCTTTTCCAGCAGGACGATAAACACCAGGCTGAGTAGGATGACGACCGCGGAGATGGAGGCCACCAGCGGGTCCAGCGTCTCCTGCATGTAGGTGAAAATAGCCAGCGGCAGCGTTGTCGTGTCGGGCGCCACCAAGAAGAGCGACACCGTCACGTTGTCAAACGAGGTCAGAAACGAAAAGATCATACCCGACACGATGGCCGGCCGCAAAAGCGGCAGTGTGACGTCCCAAAACACCCGCAGCGGCCGGGCTCCCAGCATGTAGCCCGCCTTTTCCAGGGTGTAGTCGAACGTGCTGAGGCCGGTCAGCACCAGCCGCACCACGTACGGAATGGAGATCAGCGTGTGGGCCAGGAGCAGGCCGGTAAACGTGCCTGCAATGCCGATCCGCGTAAAGAACAGCAGCGCGGCGATCCCGATGATCAGCGACGGCACGGTCAGCGGCGACAGCAGCAGGCCGTTGATGACCCCGCTGCCGCGGAATTTGTACTTGCTCAAGGCAAAGGCCGCCAACGTGCCGATCAGCGTCGCCAGCACGGCCGTAATCGCGGCAAGCTGCAGGCTGAACCAGAACGACTCGATAAACTCCGGCCGATCCAGAATCTTGTCGTACCACTGCCAGGAAAAGCCATCCGGCGGAAACGACAGGTATCCGGCCGCGGTAAACGAGCTGGGGATGATAACCAGAAACGGTAGGTTGACCAGAAGCAGCACAAAGAAGGTGATCAGTCCGAACCCGTTCAGCTTTTTCATGACGCAAACACCTCTTTGTATCGCTTGGTTTCAATCAACCGCGTGTACAGAGTGACCAGCAGGATCGTGCTGCCCAGCAGCAGGAAGGACAGTGCCGCTCCCAGCGGCCAGTTGAGCGTCGACATAATCTGTTCGTAGGCGATGACCGGCATTACTTTCACAGAGGTGCCCCCCATCAGCGCCGGCGTCACAAACGCGCTCATCGACAAGCTGAACACCAGTGTCGTACCGGCGATAATACCCGGCAGGGTGAGCGGCAGCGTCACGGTGAAAAACGTCCGCAAGCGAGACGCTCCCAAAATGGACGCCACCTTGGACAGCGACGGATCAATCGCATACAGGCTGGTGGCGATCGCCAGCACCATGTAGGCGATAAATGAATCGGTCAGGCCAATGACCACGCCCAGCTCGTTGTACATCAGGCGCAGCGGTTGGTCGATCACGCCCAGCCTCAGCAGCGTTTCGTTGATCCAGCCCTTTTCACCGAGTACAACCACCCAGCCGAAGTTGCGGATCACCACGCTGATCAGATGCGGCGCCAGAATCAGTATGGTGACGACGCCCCGCATCCGGCCTGAAGCCTGCGCCATGAACATGGCCACGGGAAAGCCGAGCAGGAGCGTGCACAGCACCGTCCAGAGGCTGATGCGGATGGTCCGCCATAGAATCTCCAGGTAAAACGGGTCCTGGATGAACAACAGGTAGTTTTGCAAGCTGAACGCCTGCGTGTCGTCCTGAAAACTCAACAGGAGCATCAGCAGCATCGGAATCAGAAACACGCCCAGGAGCACGATCATGCTCGGCGCCGTCAGCAGCAGAATGGAGATACGCTTGCTCATCGGCTATCCCCTCTCCGCCGGCATGACCAGCACGTCTTCGCTCTCCCAGCGGCAGTTGACCGCCCTGCCGGGGGTAAGCGGCATCCCCTGCCCGTCCATCTGCACCTTAACGGACAGGGTATGACCTCCCACCTTCACCTCGCACTCGGTAAAGGCGCCCAAAAATGAGGCAATCATCAACTGGCCGCTGACGTGATTGACCTCACTCGCTGCCGCTCCGTCCGCCATTCGGATTTTTTCCGGCCGCACAAACATCGCCACTCTTTCGCCAGGAACAAACACCCGCTGCTGCCGGGCCGCCCTGACGATGAGGCCGCCCATCGTTTTCACGGTGAGACTCTCTCCGTCCTGAGCGAGTACGACTCCTTCCAGGCGATTGGTCTTGCCGATGAAGGTGTGGACGAACTCGGAGGCGGGACGGTTGTAGATCTCCTCAGGCGTGCCGATCTGCTCGACGCGGCCGTGGTTCAGCACGACGATTCGATCCGACAAAGAGAGCGCTTCTTCCTGGTCATGGGTAACGAAAATGGTGGTCACGCCGATCTCCTGGTGCAGCCGCTTCAGTTCGTCGCGCAGTTCTTCGCGCAGCTTGGCGTCCAGGTTGCTGAGCGGCTCGTCCAAAAGAAGCAGCGACGGCTCGATCACCAGTGCGCGGGCGATCGCAATCCGCTGCCGCTGACCGCCGGACAACTGCTTGGGATAGCGTTCGGCCACATGCGGCAGCTTGACCAATTCCAGCACCCGCTTCACCCGCTCCTGCATCTCGGCTTTGCCCACCTTGCGCAGCTTCAGCCCGTAGGCGACGTTTTCCGCCACCGTCATGTGCGGAAACAGCGAATAGGTTTGAAACACCATGCCCAGTTCGCGCTTGTAAGGGGGGACGCCGTTCATGCGCCGCCCTTTGATCAAGAGCTCCCCTTCGTCCGGGTCCAGAAATCCGGCGATCATGTTCAGCGTGGTCGTCTTGCCGCAGCCGGACGGCCCGAGAAACGAGACAAACTCTCCCTGCTCCACTTGCAGGTTGAAATCCCGAACCACGACGTTATTCTGGAACTTCTTCATGATGTTGCGCAGTTCGACGTCAATTACCTTGCTCAAAGGGACACCTACTTTCCTGTCAGCGGCGCGATCTCTTTGTTGAAGCGATCGAGCCACGCGGACATTTCCTTGCTGATCGTGTCGTAGTCGAAGTTCACCACTTTACTGCGGTCAAACTCCAACTGCTTGGCCACGTCTTCCGGCAGCTTCACGGCCGTGGCCGGGTTGTAGTAGAGCTTGGTCGCGTACATGATCTGCACCTCGTCGCTCAGCAGGAAGTCGATAAACGCTTTGGCGGCGTTGGGGTGCTTGGCCCCTTTGACCAGCGTGGCGACGTTCGGCACGATGTTTCCGCCCTCTTCCGGGAAGACGAATTCCAACGGCAGGCCCGTCTCTTTTTGCGTCAGGCTGCGGGCCATCGTCCAGGTGGTGTAGGCTGCACTTTTGTTTTGCAGGTTTTGTTGGAGTTGGGCCGCGCTCTTGGCAAACGTCGGCATGTAGCTCGCAATCGTTTTCATTTTTTCAAAGCCGGGCTCGATGTTTTTCTCCGAACCGCCGTTGGCGTAGGCCAGCATGATCATCGTGGAGCGGCCGAAGTTGCTGGCCACGTCGGTCATTGTTATATAGCCCTTCACTTCCGGTCTGGTCAAGTCGTTCCATGACTTGGGCACCGGCAGGCCTTTTTCCTTGACGAGCTCCGCGTTGTACGAGATGCCCATCGGCGTAAAGTTGACGGTTACTCCGCTGTTTTCCGCGACGCGCAGGTCCTGCGGAACGTTTTTCATGTTGGGAATGTCCGTCTCGGAAAGCGCCTCCCACAGCCCTTCCTGGCGCCCTTTTTCCTGTTCGCCTCCCTCGACGATGGTGACGTCGATCTGCGGCGCGTTTTTCTGCGCTTTTACCTTGGCCACGATATCGGTCGAGACGCCGGAGACGTAGGTCAGCTTCACGTTCGGGTACTTCTCGTTGAACTTCTTGAAAATCTCGTCTTTCATTAGCTGTTCGACGGTGGCGCCGTTGCCCGCCACGACCAACGTGTCCTCCAACTGCGCCTGTGCCTGGCTGCCGCCCTGCCCCACAGGCTGGCCGGACGCGGTTGACTGCCCGGCGGAAGACCCACAGCCGGCGATCAATGAACCGGTTAAAGCAAGAATGGACAGTACCGATAATGCCTGTTTCTTCACGTGTTCATCCCCCGCTATGTGTATGTTTATTGGCAAATCGTTCACGAATAGAAAACACAGTTTCCTATTCGAGAACTATAGTGATATACTATCATAAAGGAGACTGACAATTCAAGGTAGTCTGAGTAAAGGGATGATTATCTCTTTTCGAACCGTAAAGTCTTCCCGGTTATGGTAGACTAATTCTAAATGTGAGCTTTGGAGGAGTCGTATCCATGGATCATTTTCTGTCTTCCGTACGCAACAGCTGCCGGCTCTTGAAAATCTTCCTCGACGCGCCCAAGGAGCTCGGCGTGACGGAATTGAGCAAGCGGCTGCAGCTCTCCAAGGGAGCGGTGCACAAGCTGCTGGCGACGCTGGAGGCGGAAGGATTTATCCGCCAAAACGAAAAAACCAGGCAGTACACACTCGGCTACACGCTGCTGGAGCTGGGCAACAAGGTGCTGAAAAACCACGACATCGTCGACTTTGCCGCTCCCTATATCAACCGCCTGGTATCTCGCACGCAGGAGCTGGTCGTGCTGTGCCTGCAGGACGTCACCGACGCCATCTACGTCACCAAGGTGGATTCGCCTCACCCGATCCGCTTTACGGTCGAGACGCACCGCCGCTTCCCCCTTTATTCCACCTCCGCGTCCCGCGTGCTGTTGGCCTACAAACCGGAATCGTTTCAGGACGAGGTGCTGGCGGAGGGAATCCGGACATACACGCCCTACTCGTACACGTCAGCCGACGAGATCAAGCGGGCGCTGCAGGAGATCAGGGAACGGGGCTACGAATTCAGCTCCGACCGGCGCAACGTGGGCGTTACCGGGATGGCGGCGCCGCTGTTTGATTCCACCGGTGAAGTAGCCGCATCGGTCAGCGTGATCGGCCCGTCCGACCGCGTTCTTCCCCAGAAGGATGCGATCCTCAGGGAACTGCTGGAGACCGTGCGAGAGATGTCTGCAGAATTGGGGTACCGTCCGTGAGCACTGCCGATGCTGTGCCCGGATCAGCCATTTGGTCTGGTCCGGGCTTTTTTGTGCACGCGGCTGGCCCATATAAGCGGAAAACAATAACGTTTACGTTAACGTTACCGTTTTGTATCATAAACCTTGTCTGTTTGTCGTCGTGCCATTACACACGCGTATGGGAGGGAGCCCGTTGTACCGCATTGAGGAGGCAGCCGAAAAAACCGGCCTTACGAAAAGAGCGCTTCGCTATTACGAGGAATTAGGGCTGGTCAATCCGTCCGGGCGAACGGAGAGCGGATACCGCATGTACACGGACGAGGACATCGCCCACATCCTGCACGTCAAAAACACCCGCGACCTGTTGGGAGCGTCGCTGCAGGAAATCAAGGACATGATGGACCTGTCCCACAAATACGAGCTGTTGAAGCAGGGCTATTACCAGGAAGTGTCCACCGAAGATAAGCTGAACCTGCTGACCGAACTGGAACGGACGCTCCTGGCCAAGCGCGGCTTCCTGCAGGACAAACTGAACAAACTCTCGGAGCTGCTGGCCGACTACGATGAGAAGCTGACCCGCATTGCCAGAAAAAAACAGGAACTGCAGACAGAAATCGAAATCAAAAAGGAGGATTCCTAATGGAAAGTCACGCGCATGCCTGGCGCATCATCATGCAGCAGCCAAAATCAGCCTGGGCTGTCGCGTTTGCCTGTGTGGTCGCTTTCATGGGGATCGGATTGGTCGACCCGATCCTGCCCGCGATTGCGAGCCAACTGAATGCCACGCCCAGTGAAGTATCCCTGTTGTTCACCAGCTACATGCTGATGACCGGCTTGACAATGCTGGTCACAGGATGGGTCTCCAGCCGGATCGGACCCAAGGCGACGCTCCTGGTCGGCCTGGCCGGCATCATCCTGTTTTCCTTTCTCGGCGGCATGTCCGACTCGGTGATGCAAATCGTCTGGTTCCGCGCCGGCTGGGGAATGGGCAACGCCTTTTTCATCTCCACCGCCCTGGCGGTGATTGTCAGCGTGGCCAGCGGCGGCACGGCGGGAGCGATCGTCCTGTACGAAGCGGCCATCGGTCTGGGGATGTCCGTGGGGCCGCTGCTTGGCGGGCTGCTCGGGGGCATCAGTTGGCGCGGGCCGTTTTTCGGCGTCGCCGTGCTGATGGCGATCGCGCTGCTTGCTGTCTTCGTACCGCTCAGCGACGTGCCCAAGCCGAAGCGGCGCAGCTCGCTCCTTGATCCGTTCCGCGCGTTGCGGCACCGCGGCCTGTTTACCATGGCGCTGACGGCGCTTCTGTACAACTTCGGGTTTTTTACGCTGCTGGCGTTTTCTCCGTTTGTGCTGCACATGGACGAACACAGCCTGGGATACGTGTTTTTCTTCTGGGGCGTGATGCTCGCCATCACCTCGGTGATCGTGGCGCCGAAACTGCAGGAGCGCTGCGGGTCCGTCCCCACGCTGTTCGCCATGCTGCTGCTGTTGTCCGCAGACCTGACGGCCATGGGATTGGGCGTATCGTCGCAAGTGACGCTGGTGCTGGCTATCGTCCTGGCCGGCGCGATTTTGGGCATTATCAACACCGTCCTGACCGCATCGGTGATGGACGTCGCGCCGGTGGAGCGTGCCGTCGCGTCTTCCGCCTACAGCTTCGTCCGTTTTGTCGGCGGCGCGATCGCGCCCTGGCTGGCGGGCAAGCTGGCCGAGTGGTACTCGCCGCACGTCCCGTTTTACGCGGGCGCGCTGGCCGTTCTGTTCAGCATGATGGCGCTGTACGCCGGCAAAAAACAACTGGCGAGCCTGCATTGATGCGCAAGCTCGCCTTTTTTTACACGCTCTTCCCGATCTTCAGAAAAGGGCCCGCCACAGCACAATCGCCCCCACCCCGGCCAACAGCGCCCAGACGACCTGCTTTCTCCACAGGCCGACGGCGAGTGAAACCACCCCCGCCGCGAGGTACTCCGGACTCCACTGCCCGTCTTTCCCATAAAAGAGAATGGGCGGCACGGTCAGCGAACTGAACACCCCCACCGGGACCATGGCCAGTCCGCGCCGGAGCCAGTCGGGGATCTCCCAGCGCGAGCTGATCAGCAGCATGGGAAACCGCGTCAGATAGGTAATCACGGCCATCAGGACAATGATCAGCAGCACCTTATCGTTCACGGCTCACCGCTCCCATCACCACTGCCGTCAGCGTTCCGGCAATCACCGCCGCCGTCCCGCCGCCTCCCCAGTACGCGAGGCAGGCGACAGCCGCAGCGCCGGCCGCCACCTTCACATGAAACGGGGAGAGCAGATTAATTGCGAGAAAGCCGAGGAACGTGGCCACAAACGCAAAGTCCAGGCCGTACGCCTCCGTTTCCGTAAACACCGCGCCAAACCAGGCGCCGGCCAGCGTGCTGGCGTTCCAGATCAGATAGTCGACCGCGCTCGCACCGGCAAAAAAGGAGAGGCTGGGCTATTGGCCGGACGCCAGATAGGTGGATGTCAGGGCGTACGTCTCGTCGTTCAGGCCAGCCGCCATCAACGACAGCTTCCACGGTGGCGTCCCGCGAAAGTGGGGCCCGAGCGACAGGCCGTACAGCAGGTGACGGGCGTTCAGCAAAGCCGCGGAGACCAGAATGGGCCAGCCCACAATCCCCTGCGAGATCAGGCCGACGGCGGCAAACTGCGACGACCCTGCGTTGACGAGGAGTGAAAACAGCAAGGCTTCCGCGATGCCGAGACCTGCCTGCCGGGCGAGGATGCCAAACACAAGCCCGTCCACGATCCCTGCGGCGGCGACCGGGATAATTTGAATCATGCCTGTGACAAACAACGTGCGCGCAGAGTTCACTCGCTTCCCCCTCCATACACTGCTATACTCTACGCTTGTCAGTAAGTTCTGTCAAATGCAGGAGTGCATGTACGGCTTTTACACTCCGTATAGCAGCCGCAGCCCCGCATCCATCTCCTCCACCGACAAGGCCAACCAGTATTCACCTGGCTGGCCGTCTGATACCATGCTATTCCAAGTCCAACTCTTCCATGGTTTTTACCTGCAGCCCCTTTTCTACGCCATTGGGCGGTTGTACTGTCTGACCGTCTGTTACAAATTTCCCTTGATACACTCCCGCTATTACATAAGCGTCATCAGCAATCGGCCCTTCGTACTTTTCCAAAAAGACAATCGCCGTCTCCTTTTCCGTAAATGCCTTGTTGCCTTCAAACGTGTATTCCGTTCCATCCTTATATCCGCCGGTTTCGAAAATCTTGATGGTTTCTCCGTTTTGGACCTCACCTTTATAGACATGCAGCAGTTTCGCTTCACTCAACGTAAACACAACGTGTTTGTATTGGAAGCTGTCCGCCTTTTCAATTTCAACCTCTGCAATCAATTCAGAGTTGTCCTTCAACTGTTCGATACTGGAAAAACTCTCATTAACATCTCCTCTTACATCTACCGCAGTTCCCGCCTTCTCCTTTTGTTCAGCCCCGTGAACGTTTTCTTGCCATTGAGTTGCCTGGTCGGATGCAGGTTGATTGGCATTTACGAAAAGGTATCCGCCGGCAGCGACACTGGCAGCGGCTATCACAGACAACATGATGGATTTTTTGTTCATCATCGACATGCACCCTTTCACGTGGACCGTTTTTGGAACAGCCATATTCCTCACGACTCACATCGTTTGCAGAGAGGTACGTTCCAACTCTGATGTCGAATCGTCCTGCAAACCTGTGCATCCATAAGAGGAGACGAAGAAATTTCCATTTCGTTACAAAAAACACCGATGGAGTCATTAGACTCCATCGGTGCTTCACTTCTATGCAAGGTACGCTTCCCGCACCTGCGGGTTTGCCAGCAGGGTGGCCGCCTCATCCTGCAGGATGATCTCTCCCGTCTGGATGACGTAGCCGCGATGGGCCACGGAGAGCGCCTGGTTGGCGTTTTGCTCCACGAGCAGGATCGTCATGCCCTCCTTATTCAGCTCCGTGATGATGTCAAAAATCTGTTCGACCAGAATCGGCGCCAGCCCCATGGACGGCTCGTCCAGCATCAAAATCTTCGGCTTCATCATCAGGCCGCGTGCGATGGCCAGCATCTGCTGCTCCCCGCCGGACATCGTGCCGCCCTTTTGGTTGATCCGCTCTTTCAGCCGGGGAAAGTAGCGAAATGCCCGCTCAATTCCTTCCTCGATCAGATTCTTGTCCGTTACGGAGAAGGCGCCCATCTCCAGGTTCTCCCGCACGGTCAGCTTGGGGAAAATGCGCCGCCCCTCCGGCACGTGGGCGATACCCAGCAGGGCGATTTCATGCGTGCGCATTTGGGTGATGTCCTTGCCGTCAAAGAGGATTTTGCCTTCCCGTGCGCGCGTCTGGCCGCAGATCGTCTTCAGCGTGGTCGACTTGCCTGCCCCGTTGGAGCCGATCAGCGTCACCACTTCCCCTTGGTTGACCTGGATGCTCAGCCCCTTTAACGCGTGGATGCCGCCGTAATAGGTGTGTACGTTATGCAGTTCCAACAATGCCATCTGTGATTCCTCCCCCGCTTACGACACTTCCGACGCGCTTTTGCCCAGGTACGCCTCGATGACTCTGGGATTGTTGCGGATTTGCTCCGGCGTTCCCTCGGCGATTTTGCGTCCGTAATCCAACACGTGGATGTATTCGCTCAGGCCCATGACCAGCTTCATGTCGTGTTCAATCAGGATGATGGTCAGTTCCAGTTCGTTTTTCAGCCGGCGGATAAACTCCGTCATCTCCGCTGTTTCGCGCGGATTCATCCCCGCCGCCGGCTCGTCCAGCAGAATGATTTGCGGATTGGTCGCCAGCGCGCGGGCGATCTCCAGGCGGCGCTGCAAGCCGTACGGCAGACTGCCGGCCTCTTCGTTGGCGACGTGGGCGATCCCGACGTATTCCAGGAGTTGATAGGCCTCGACGCGGGCCCGCTCTTCCTCTTCGCGCACCCGCTTAACGTTGAACAGGATGCCCAAGAGTCCTGCCGTCAGCCGGCTGTGCGTACCCACCATCACGTTTTCCAAGGCGGTCATCTGCTTGAACAAGCGGATGTTTTGGAACGTGCGGGTGATGCCCCGCTCGGCAATCTGGTCCGGCCGCAGTCCCTTGATGCTTTTCCCGTCCAGCAGGACATCGCCCTCATCCGGCTCGTAAAAGCCGGTGATCATGTTGAAAAACGTGGTTTTCCCGGCCCCGTTCGGTCCAATGACCGCCGTAATCGTCCCCTTCTCAATCTTGACGGTGACGTCCTGATTGGCGACCAGACCGCCGAAGCGCTTTGTCAAGCCGATTGCTTCCAACAGTGCCATAATGATGCTCCCTCCTTGTACGCTACGACTGGTTGCCCTGCGACAGCTTGCCTTTCGCCAGCCTGCTCAGGATCCCCAGACGGTTTTCGCCCAATTTGCTTGTCCGGATGGCGTCGAGATCGGTCTTCTTGCGCTTCGCCGGAATCAAACCGTTGGGACGGTAGAGCGCCACGAGGATCAACATGATGCCAAAGATCAACCGCTGGAACTTGGACGGGTCCAACTGGTTCGGCAGATTGATGACGCCCGCCTGTTGCAGCGAGTGGAGGAAATTGGAGAGCTCTTTCAGCAGCTGCACCTGCAGCACCGTGACGAATGCCGCCCCCAATACCACGCCAGGGATGCTTCCGCTGCCGCCGAGGATGACCATGACGAGAATCCCGATCGACTCCATCAGCGTAAACGAGGTCGGATCGATAAACGTCTGCTTGGCGGCAAAGATGACGCCGACCACACCGGCGAAGGAAGCGCCCGTGGCAAACGCGGCCAGCTTGGTGTTCAGCAGGGAGATGCCCATGGACTGGGCCGCCAGTTCGTCTTCCCGCACCGCGATCCAGGCGCGGCCGATGCGCGAGTTTTCAAAGCGGAAGTTGGCCAGGACGATAAAGGCGATGACGACTAACACGATAAAATAGAAGTGGAACGGCGTGCCCATCTTCATTCCCAACAATTCCGGCTGCGGGATCGGAGTGATCCCCTGCGGGCCGTTGGTGATGTTGATGGGTTTGTCCAGGTTATTGAAAATAATCCGAATAATTTCACCAAACCCCAGCGTGACAATGGCCAGGTAGTCCCCTTTCACCCGCAAGACCGGCAGACCGAGCAATATCCCGAAGATTGCCGCCACGATCAAGCCGACGATGAGGAACGGCCAGAACCACTCGCCCGACAGCGGAAACAGGTCGCCGGGGATGAACTGGTTGGCCTGGGACGTGGAAAAAATCGCGTACGCGTACGCACCGGCGGCGAAAAAGGCGACGTAGCCGAGGTCAAGCAGTCCGGCAAATCCGACCACGATGTTCAGGCCGAGCGCCATGGCCACGTAGATGCCCACCTGCGAAGCCACTTCCATGTAGTAGCGGTTGTCCCCCGCCACCAGCGGAATGATGATTAACAGCACCAGTGCTCCGATGAGCATGCGGACCTTGCTGGAGGCGTTGGTGTAGTAGATCAAAACAATGGAGGACAAGATTCCCAGAAACGCGATGACCGATTTGTCCAAGAAGTGCAGTGCGGCCGAAAAGCCAGCGATCCAAATCAGCGTAACCGGAAGCGGAATCCCTTTGAACGACTTCCATACCATGTTTGCCATGCGTTTCACCTACACTTTCTCTTTTACGGCTTCGCCAAACAGGCCTTCCGGTTTGAACAGAAGCACGAGAATCAAAATGCTGAACGCAAACACGTCTTTGTACTCGGCGCCAAACGCTCCGCCGGTCAGCGGACCCATGTACGCGCCGGACAGGGACTCCAGCAAGCCAAGCAGAACACCGCCCACCATCGCGCCGCGGATGTTGCCGATACCGCCGAGAACGGCTGCGGTAAACGCCTTGAGACCGAGAATAAAGCCGATGTAGGGGTCAATCGTGCCGTAGTTCTGCGCGAACAGTACCCCGGTTGCGCCGCCCAGGCTGGAACCGATCAAAAAGGTAAGCATAATGACTTTGTCCACGTTAATGGTCATCAGCGACGCTGTTGACTGGTCCTGCGCAACAGCCCGCATGGCGATACCCCACTTGGTCTTGTTGATGAACAAGGTCAGCGATATCATCATCACAATGGCGAGCACGATGACGATCAACGCCTTCGTCGGAATCGCGGCGATGCTGCCCAACGGGATGGAACCTGAAAAAAGAATGGGACTGTTCAGATAAAATTCGTTGCGGGCAATCGCTTCCGTAAACCGGACGAGATCCTGCAGCAGGAACGACACGCCGATCGCGGAAATCAGCGGAACGAGCCGCGGCGCACCGCGCAACGGACGGTAGGCTACCCGCTCAATCCCGACGCCGAGGGCTCCGGTAATGGCCATCGCGATCAGCAGGGTTATAAACAGTGCGACAAACGGATTCATCCCCTCCAGCGCCCCCAGGGCGTCCGTAATCAGCAGGACCTCCGTCCCCACAAAGGCGCCCACCATGAAAATCTCACCGTGCGCGAAGTTGATGAACTCCAAAATCCCGTACACCATGGTGTAGCCGAGCGCAACGACGGCGTACATGAAGCCCAGCGTCAAGCCGTCAACCAACACCTGAGGCAAAATGTCGAGCAGCATACTTTCCCATCCCTCATTCCTTTGTAAACTTGCGGTAATTGTAAATTTTCTGTATTCGGCGATCAAAAAAACAACTTGCCGCCCGGCGGCTGTCGGGACAACCGCTGCTTTTTTGCCTGACGCGCTGTCTTTGTGTGAGCGGTCGTACCGTCAGCGAAAGGCTTGTCCGCGCACTGGACAACTCCTCAAACAGAAAGGGCGCACACCTGAGTGTCGCCCCGGGTTGAAAGAGGCTTGTTCGGTAGTCTGCGATGTCTGGCCCTATTTAAGCAACGTATCCTGCGATACCGGAGCCGGCTGCTCATTTTGGATCGACGAATACAACGATGAAACCGTCCCCTTTTCCGTCACAGGTATTCTTTTCTCGAGCAAAGCACCCCTTCCACGGCGGGACAGGTTAACATAATCATATCAGAACCACCCGTCCACCGCCACCCATGAAATCACTTGGCGGCCCGTAAAACGTCCACCCAGGGAGGATACCCGACATGGGCCAAACGTCTCACAGGACCGTTCCTGTCTGGCCTTTCTTAATTGTAAAATATATCAGGAATTTTACAAGAGATGAATAATGGTATTTTCAATAAACATATTTTTTATACATATAACAGCGTAAAGATGAAGCTGTATTAAATCCAAATAAATATATCAATACTTTACTAAGGTGAAGTAATTGATGTTTGCGAAGACATTCCTTTGCCGAAAACATGTTTTCCTCATGGAAGGGGAATGGACGGCACCAAAACGGCCCCCGACTTCACATCGACGATCCCCTCGGCGGTAAGCCGGGCATACGGCAAATGGGTGGCGGTAAAAAACAGCAACGAATAGAGCGGGTCCAAATGCGCGTACCCCTTGTCCCGCAACAGGTCGGTCAGCGATTCCGCCATGCGGATGACGTCGTCCATCGGCGCGGGAGAAAACTTTCCGGCGAGCGGCAGCGGACATTCGCAGATCACCCGTCCCCCGTCGATCATGACCACGCCTCCGCCAATCTGCCGGACGCGCCGCAGCGCTTCCGCCATGGCCTCCGGGTTGCGCCCGATGACCAGCCAGTCGTCAGAGGCCGTGTAGGTGCTGACCAGTGCCTCCAGCGAACGGCCGTATCCCCTTACCAGCGCCTGTGTCAGCCGCTCCCGGTCAGGATTGAGACAGCAGATTACCGCCAGCTCGGGATCGTTCTCCAGCGAAACACAGCCATCCCGGTCTGCCGGCAGTTCCTCCCGCTCCAGTGTGGTAATGACCGCATTGCGCATGTGCAGGACCGGCAGCGGTCCGCCCGTGTGGCGAAGTCGAAACGCGTCCGCTCCCACGTCCCTGCCCAGCCGGTCGACGGGCGGAAACTCGTACTGCTCCCAATGAGGCAGCACCGTGGGCACCAGCAGCCGCCCTTTTTCCGCCGCCCGCCGTCCGTTGGCGATGACCAGCTCGGGCGTCGGCTCCTCCGGACGAGTAAGCAGCAGAACGTCGGCGAGTCGACCTGGGGCAATCCCCCCGATTTCGGCGTCCATGCCGTAGTAGACGGCAGGATTGAGCGTCGCCATCACGTAGGCCTCTTCCGGCGGCATGCCCGCTTCGATCGCCACTTTTATCGTGTAATCCATCAGGCCGTGCCGGTGCATCGGCGGCGTGCTGCCGTCCGATGTCAGCATCATGCGGGGCGACCAGGGCAGTCCCATCTCCAGCCAGCCGCGAACCAATTCCGGCAGGTCCGGCCGGATGGAGGAGTGGCGCAGTGCGACATACATCCCCAACTGCAGGCGGCGCAACAACTCCTCCGCCGTGATGCTCTCGTGGCAGGCGGTGATCCCGGCGGCAGCCGCTGTGTTCAGGGTCTCCACCGACGCTCCCGGATGGTGTCCTTCGATCCGTTTGCCAAGATCGCGGGCGTGCTTGAGTCCAAACAGCAGGGTCTCGTCTTCGTTCAACACGCCTTGCCAGTCGGTCAGTTCCCCGCCCTGGACGACCAGCGGATGCTCCAGCATTCGCGCCAGCCCTGCCCGGTCAAACGGCGGCTCTGCATGTGACCGCCTCCGCTGCGGATCGAGCCGACCCCAGAAAAACTGCTTGACCGGATGGGCCGACAGCCGCTCCATGATCTGTGCCACCTGCGCAAACGGCAGGCTCATCAGCATCATCGTGTCAGACACCAGGGTTGTCGTTCCCCGCTCCAGTGCGAAGTCGGCCAGCGAGAACGGATTGTACCACTGAAACGGATGGGCGTGCGGCTCCATGTACCCCGGCACCGCGTACATCCCGGCTGCGTCTACCACAACCGTATGTTCGGCCACCTCCGGCTCCTTTTCCCCCACATAGGCGATCCGTTCTCCGGCGACGACGACATTCACCTCCCGCCATTCCTTGGTATACACCTGCAGCACCCGCGCTCCCTTGATCCACATGTCGGCAGGGGCCTGCCGCTTCGCCACCCGTAACAGATGCAGGTAAGCCTTTTCGTTGATCGGACGGACTCGCATGGTATGCACTCCTTTCCCTGTTTGGCGCACGGATAGAGAATCCTCTGCCAGAGCAGCCGTTTCCTAGCGAACGCTCGCTCACTTCCTGTGTACACTTCTCCGTTCGCCTGCCGGACTCCTGTATCCAACCCCTCTGTTAACAACAATTCCCTCGCGTGATTTTTTCCGCCCGGCACACACTACCAACAGGAACTGTTAGGACAGGAGGAACAACCATGCAAAAAAACGTCGGAACCGTGGATGCTCTGATCCGCATCACTGTCGGCCTGTTGGGGCTGGCCTACGGCGTCGGCAGGATGAGCCGCCGCCCGTACCGCACTCCCTGGCTGTTAATGGCGCTGTCAGCCATGAAGGTGGCAGAAGGCGTCACCCGCTTTTGTCCGATGCTGTACGCGATGGGTGTCAACAGCTGCGGCGCCGGAATGCAAAACATGCTCAGCAAAGCAAAGGACATGAGGAACCAGGCAGGGAAACCGCGCAGTGGCACGGCTCCCAAGCAGGAGCAAACCAAACTGTCGGCCGAAGACAAACAGCTCGAAGCGGCTGTTAAGGAGTACGTCTCCTACCGCCAGGCCGAGGAAGCTTCCCGCAACGAAGAGCGCGCCAAAAAAACGGACGACCGCCACAGCCGCGACGAACATCTCGAGCCAACTTATTCCTAGGAGGGACAGCCCATGTCACTTGTCGGACCTCCGCTGTACGAATGGTTTTCCCACAATGCGTTTGTCTTTGCCTTGATCATCGGCTGTGTCGCCGTCATGGGCTACTTTATGTACGCTGCGAACAAGAAGAAAGGGAGATACCGTCAATAACCGGACGGATCCCCCTTTTTTTGCCATACAGGTCACAATTGGCACAAATCTAGCGTCTGCGCAGCGCCCTGTCGGCGATGTCCCGGCGGTAATGCGCACCCGCGAAGCTGATCTGCTCAACGGCAGCGTATGCCCGAGCACGCGCATCTTCCAGCGTTCGTCCTGTCCCGGTCACGCCGAGGACACGGCCGCCGCTGGTGACGATGCCCTGCTCCGTCTGTTTGGTGCCGGCGTGGAACACGGTGACGGACTCGCCCGCCTTTTCCAAGCCGCTGATCAGCTCGCCCTTGGGGTATTCACCCGGATACCCGGGAGCGGCCATGACGACGCATACCGCACTTTCCTGCTTCCACTTTACGTCGACCGATGCCAGTTCCCCCTGGATGGCAGCCGTGCAGATGTCTACCAGATCGGTCTCCAAAAGCGGCAGGATCACCTGCGTTTCCGGATCGCCGAAGCGGGCGTTGAACTCCACGACCTTCGGCCCCTCGTCCGTGATCATCAGGCCCGTGTAAAGCACGCCCCTAAACGGGATGCCGTCCTGTGCCATGCCGCGGGCCATCGGTTTGACGATCGTCTCCACGATCTGCTCCACCAGCTCTGCCGACATGTGCGGCACAGGCGCATAGGTGCCCATGCCGCCGGTGTTGGGGCCCTGGTCACCGTCAAAGACGCGCTTGTGGTCCTGGGAAGTCACCATCGGCTTGACCGTTTCCCCGTCGACAAACGACAGCAGGGACAGCTCTTCGCCGCGCATGCACTCCTCGATCACCACGCGCGCCCCCGCCTGGCCAAACACGCCTTCCTTCATAATCCGGTAGAGCGCCGCTTCCGCTGCTTCCAGCGTTTCCGCAACGACCACCCCTTTGCCGGCTGCCAGTCCGTCCGCTTTGACCACGATCGGCGCCCCCTGTTCACGCACGTAGGCCAGGGCCGACTCGTAGTCGAGAAACGACTCGTACCGGGCCGTCGGGATGCCATAGCGCTTCATCAGATGCTTGGCAAAACTTTTGCTGCCTTCGATCTTCGCTGCCTGCGCAGTCGGCCCGAAGATCGGCAGGCCGCGCTCCGTGAAAAAGTCGACGATTCCGCCCAACAGCGGGTCTTCCGGACCGACCACTGTCAGGTCAACCCCCTCGTCTTTGGCAAACTGGGCCAGGGCGGCAAAATCGTCAACGGGAATCGGCACGTTTTCCGCCAACAGCGCCGTACCGCCGTTGCCAGGCGCGCAGAAAATCTTTTTCACCTTGGGACTTTGCGCCAACTTCCAGACGATGGCGTGTTCGCGGCCCCCGCCGCCGATTACCAGTACGTTCATGCGTACTCCCTCCTGTCAGCGGTTCTGACAAATCCGCTTTTCTCTTTCGCTCTCATCAATTCGTCAGCGATTAGTGTTTGAAATGGCGTACACCGGTAAACACCATCGCGATGCCATGGCGGTTGCAGGCGTCAATGGAGTCCTGGTCGCGGACCGAACCGCCCGGCTGAATGATCGCTGTAATACCTGCCTTCGCTGCCGCTTCTACGGTGTCCGGCATCGGGAAGAAGGCATCGGAGGCCAGCACAGCCCCTTTCGCTTTTTCTCCCGCCTGAGCGATGGCAATGCCGGCAGCACCGACGCGGTTCATCTGGCCAGCGCCCACGCCGATCGTCATGTTATCCTTGGCGAGCACGATGGCGTTCGACTTGACGTGCTTGACGACCTTCCAGGCGAATTTCAGCTGCGCCAGTTCTTCGGCGGTCGGCTGTTTGTCGGTCACCACGCGGATATCGGCATCGTCCAGTTGTTTCACGTCGTAGTCCTGCACCAGCGCTCCGCCCGCCACCGGCGCGATGCGGAATCCCTGCGCTGCTTCCCGGGACTCGTTCAGCGAGGGGATGCGCAGCAGGCGCAGGTTTTTCTTCTCGGTCAGCACGGCCAGCGCTTCTTCGGTGAAATCAGGCGCGAGGATGATTTCCAAAAACGTTTCTTTCATCAGCAGGGCAGTGTCGCGGTCCACCGGACGATTGGCCGCCACGATGCCACCAAAGATGGAAACGGGATCAGCCTCGTACGCCTTTTGGTAGGCTTCGCGAATGTCGGCACCGATGCCTACGCCGCACGGGTTGGAGTGTTTCACCGCGACCACGGCAGGTTCGGCAAACTCGCGCACGATGGCCAGAGCGGCGTCAGCGTCGTTGATGTTGTTGTAGGAAAGCTCTTTGCCGTGAAGCTGTTGGGCACGTGCGATGCTGGCTCCGCCTGCCAGCGGCTCGCGGTAGAATGCAGCCCGCTGATGCGGATTTTCGCCGTAACGCAGATCTTGCGCTTTTTCGTAGGTCACTGTGTAGCTTTCCGGCAGGAAGTCGCCCACCTGTTCGCTCAGATAGCGGGAGATCAGCGCGTCGTACGCAGCCGTGTGGCGGAACACCTTGGCGGCCAGACGGCGGCGCGTATCCAGGGACGTATCCCCATTCTGCTCGATTTCCGTGGCTACCTGCTCGTAGTCGGCGGCGTCCACCACTACAGTGACGTACTGGTGGTTTTTCGCAGCCGCACGCAGCATGGTCGGCCCGCCGATGTCAATATTCTCAATCGCCTCCGCAAACGTCACGTCCGGTTTGGCGATCGTCTGCTTAAAAGGATACAGGTTGACGACAACCAGATCAATTGTTTCAATCTGCAGGTCGTTCAGCTGCTTCCGGTGGGCTTCATTGTCGCGCACAGCCAAGAGGCCGCTGTGGATGTTCGGATGCAGCGTTTTGACGCGCCCATCGAGAATCTCAGGGAAACCGGTCACTTCGGAAATGCCGATAACCGGAATGCCCGCTTCTTTCAGCATGGTCGCCGTACCCCCGGTGGAGATGATCTCCACGCCGGCATCAGCCAAACGGCGCGCAAACGGAATCAACCCTGTCTTGTCGGAAACGCTGATCAGTGCCTTTTTCACACTCACGGATAGAACCTCCTGATATTATTGGAAAGAATATAGAAAACACGAACATTATAAGTTAATTAAAACATAATTGTACGTATTTATCAAGGTTTCCTCCCAAAAAAACGAACGCAGCCGAATCGTGCCAAGGCACGCGAGACTGCGCTTCGTTTGCATTACACGTCTATCGCCTTTTCTTTCTCCCGTCCTGCCATTTTCTCAATCGTTCGGCAAGCGGATCGCTTTTCACCTTTGCGCTGGCATGCGACACCTCTTTCTTCGGGGTGTCTGTTCCCTGTGCCTGCCTGTTCGCCAGCGCGCTGATGGATTCGAGCGATGGGGGTTTACCGTCCTTCAACTGTTCCTTCACCTTCACCCGCGTTTCCTCGCTCAGATTGAGCCCCATGTCTGACAGTTCGTCAAACACATCATCCAGGTTTCCATTCCCTCCCTTCGGCAGCTTTTGCGCCAGCCGCACGATATCCTCCATCGTCCAGTTCCGTCCTGTTTTCTTGCTCAGCTTACCCAGCAGATCGGATATCAAATCGCCCATGTGGGCCCCCTCCTTTTTTCCGCTTTCGTACTACTGTATGTAGCAAACGCCCGGGTGGGGACCGTTTTTTCCAAAATAGCCCGGTGTGCAGACAAAGTCCGTAATGGGTGCATCATGGGTGTACGGGAAGGGAATTGTGCATACCGTAAAGAATTAACAACTTTTACTTCGTACACTAATGGAAGTACCGGAGATGAAACGTCTGGAGGAATCCTTTCATGACCAATCGTGATGACGTCGCTTCCCGTCCGCTACCCACGGGAAACATGCTGCTTGTCGCGGGCATCATTCTCGTCGCCTTCAACCTGCGCCCCGCCCTCACCTCCGTAGGGCCGCTGATCGGCTCCATCCGAACGGATACAGGCCTGTCCGGCAGCATGGCGGGTTTTTTGACCACGCTGCCGCTCATCGCCTTTGCCGTCCTGTCCCCGATCGCTCCAAAGATCGCAGAACGCTACGGGAATGAACGGACCATCTGGGCGGGACTGTGTATCTTGCTCGTCGGCATCATCCTCCGCTCGCTCGGGGGGACTGCCGCGTTATTTGCCGGCATGGGCCTGATCGGCTTGGGAATCGCCATTTCCAACGTGCTGCTGCCGGGGCTCGTCAAGCGGCGGTTTCCGGACAGGATCGGACTGATGACGAGTGTGTACACCACGGCGATGGGCACCCTCGCTGCGCTGGCGTCCGGTCTTAGCGTCCCGCTGGCCCAGGCGCTGCGTCTCGGATGGCAGGGAGCGCTGGCCTGCTGGTCCCTGCTGACCCTCGTCGCGCTGGTTGTGTGGCTGCCGCAGCTCCGTGCATCCGTCCACATCACAAGCGACCAGGGCAAAGCGTCCGACAGCAGCCGACTCTGGCGTTCACCGCTGGCCTGGCAGGTTACCGTATTCATGGGATTGCAGTCGTTTGCGTTTTACTGCACCATTGCCTGGCTGCCGGAAATCCTCCATCACCACGGCATGAGCACCTCCACCGCCGGTTGGATGCTCTCGATCCTGCAGTTTATCAGTCTGCCGGCCACATTCCTGGCACCGGTGCTGGCCACCCGCATGACCAACCAGATGGGCATGGCCCTGGTGATCGGTCTGTGCTTTCTGGCCGGATTCGGCGGGCTGCTGGTCGGTGAAAACAGCCTGCTGCTGTTTGGATCACTGGTGCTGCTCGGCATCGGGCTGGGAGCCAGCATCAGCCTGGCGATGACGATGATCGTCCTGCGAACAACGGACACGCATCAGGCTTCCGCGCTGTCCGGCATGTCGCAATCCGTAGGGTATTTGCTGGCCGCCGTCGGGCCGATCCTGATCGGACTTTTCTACGATTGGACCGGTTCGTGGACGTTCCCCCTGCTGACGCTGCTGGCGGTCAGCCTGCTGATGACGATCGCCGCTGTCGGGGCGGGACGAAACAAATACGTCTAAGTAGGCCCCTATGGCACGAAACAAAAAAAGGCCCTCCGCCACGGGAATCACACCCGTCGCAGAGGGCCGCTGTTATTTCTCCAGCCGCACGTGCCGCCCTTCCAGCCTCATCCGGCCGGTCAGCAGTCGTCCGATCACGTCGACCAGCAGTTCGTGCTCCACTTCATGAATCCGGGCAGCGAGGCTTTCTGCCGTATCCGTCTCGTGCACCGTCACGGGAACCTGCGCGATTATCGGTCCGGTATCCAGACCGGCATCGACGACATGTACCGTTACTCCCGTTACCTTCACCCCGTAGGCGAGAGCCTGCCCGATCGCATCCTTGCCGGGAAAGGCCGGCAGCAGCGAGGGATGCAGGTTGATGATCTGTCCTTCATAGGCGGACAAGAGCGTCGGCCCCACCAACCGCATGTACCCGGCCAGCACGACCAGCTCGACGTCCCGCCTGCACAGCTCGGCGACGATTTCTGCCTCAAACGCCGCCTTGTCCGGGTACGCTTTCGGCTCAAACGCGAACGCTTCCACGCCCAATCGCGCCGCCCGCTCCAGCACTTTGGCTCCCGGCTTGTCACAGACGAGCAGTACCACTTCCGCGCCTTCCAGCCGGCCGCTTTTCGTCGCCTGCACGATTGCTTCAAAATTGGAACCGCTGCCCGAGGCAAAAATGGCTATCCGTTTCACCACGTCACCCCGTTGTAGACGACGCGCCGCTCGCCCGCCCGAATTTGACCGATCAGGTACGGCTGTTCGCCCATTTGCTGCAGCGTGCCGATCACGTTGACGACGTCGTCCTGTTTGACGACCAGCACCATCCCGATGCCCATGTTGAACGTGCGGTACATGTCGGCCGGGTTGATGCTGCCCGCCTCCTGCACCAGCCGGAAAATCGGCAGCACCGGCCAGGAACCGACGTCGATCACCGCCTGCGTTCCCTCGGGCAGGACGCGCGGAATGTTTTCCGTGAAGCCGCCGCCGGTGATGTGGGCCATCGCCTTGATCTCATAAGACTGGAGCAGCGAAAGAATCGGCTTGACGTAAATCCGGGTCGGCGTCAGCAACTCTTCCCCCAGTGTTTTGCCGAGCTCGTCCACATGGTCGTGTAGCGACATTCCCCGATCCGCCAGCAGCACTTTGCGCACGAGGGAAAAGCCGTTGCTGTGCACGCCGCTGGAGGCAAGCCCCACCAGCACGTCACCCGGCTTTACATCAGCACCGGTGATCAGCTTATCTTCGTCCGCGACACCGACGGTAAACCCGGCGATGTCGTACTCGCCTTCCGCGTACATGCCCGGCATTTCCGCCGTCTCCCCGCCGATCAGCGAGCAGCCTGCCTGGGTGCAGCCGTCGGCGATGCCCTTGACGATTGCCTCGATCTTTTCCGGAATCACTTTGTCGCAGGCCAGGTAATCGAGGAAAAAGAGCGGTTCCGCTCCCTGCACGACTACGTCGTTGACGCACATCGCCACGGCGTCGATGCCGATTGTGTCGTGTTTGTCCATGGCAAACGCGAGCTTCAGCTTGGTGCCCACGCCGTCCGTGCCCGAGACGAGCACCGGTTTTTTGTACCGGGACACATCCAGGCGAAACAACGCGCCAAATCCGCCCAAATCAGTCAGCACCTCGGGACGGAACGTCCGCTTCACATGCTTTTTCATCCGCTCTACCGCTTCGTTGCCCGCCTCGATGTCGACGCCTGCTTGCTTGTATGCTTCGCTCATGGTTTCACCCTCTTAACACTTGTCTGCCGGCAGTGCCGCCTCAAATTCAATCTCCGTGGGATACTGGCCGGTGAAGCAGGCCAGGCAGTGGCCGTTGTTGGGAGCCGCGTCCGTACGGCCGATCGCTTCGATCATGCCCTCCACCGACAAAAAAGCCAGCGAGTCCGCGCCGATGATGCGGCGAATCTCTTCGACCGATTTGGTGGCGGCGATCAGTTCGTCCCGGGTGGATGTGTCGATGCCGTAGAAGCAGGGATTTTTCACCGGCGGCGAACTTACCCGCACGTGCACTTCCCGCGCCCCCGCCTCGCGCAGCATGCGGACAATGCGGCTGCTGGTCGTGCCGCGCACGATCGAATCGTCGATCATCACCACCCGCTTGCCTTCCACCACCTTGCGCACGGCGGACAGCTTCAGGTGTACGGCCCGTTCCCGCAGTTCCTGCGTCGGCTGGATAAAGGTGCGTCCCACGTAGCGGTTTTTAATCAACCCGATCTCGTAAGGAATGCCGGTCGCCTCCGCGAAGCCGATGGCCGCCGAGATGCTGGAATCGGGCACGCCCGTCACCACGTCGGCCTCCACCGGCGCCTCCAGCGCGAGCTGCTTGCCCAGCCGCTTGCGGGCCATGTGCACGTTGATCCCGTCGATGTCGCTGTCCGGACGGGCGAAGTAAATGTACTCAAACGTACAGATGGAACGGACGGTTTTGTCCGTAAACGTCGTCTCGCGGATGCCGTCCTCGTCGATGATGATCAGCTCGCCCGGCCGGACGTCGCGCCAATACTCTGCGCCGATGATGTCAAAGGCGCACGTCTCGGAGGCTACGCAGACGGCGTCGCCCAGACGGCCGAGCGACAGCGGACGCAGACCGTTCGGGTCGAGCGCAATAATGAGCTGCCGCTCGTTCATCACCAAAAGCGCATATGCGCCCTTGATGTGCTGCAGCGCTTCCCGGACCGCTTCCGCCAGATCGCGGCTTTGCGAACGGGCGATCAGGTGGGCGATCACTTCGGTGTCGCTCGTCGTCTGGAAAATGGAACCCTTGGCCTCCAGCTCTTTTCGCAGCACAGAGGCGTTGACCAGGTTGCCGTTGTGGGCGACGGCCATGCTGCCGTGCGCGTAGCGGAAAAAGAGCGGCTGCGCGTTTTCGATCTTGCTCGCCCCGGCCGTGGTGTAACGCGTGTGGCCGATGGCGATATGGCCGCGAAACTTCTCCAGGTCGCCCTTGCCAAACGCCTCCGAGACCAGCCCCATGCCGCGGTGCTTGTACCACTTTTCACCGTCGGAGGCGCAGATGCCCGCGCTCTCCTGGCCGCGGTGCTGCAGGGCGTGCAGCCCCAGATAGGTCAGCGGGGCTGCTTCCCGGTGGTTGTAGATGCCAAAGACGCCGCATTCTTCGTTCAGTTTGTCCCAGATCAACCGATCAAACATGGAATCGCATCCTTCCAAGCGGCTTTCAAATCGGCAAGCGGCGCATGGATCACTTCCGTTCCGTTGACGTTCACCACCAGTCGCTTGCCGCCAGTCGTTCCAATTACCTGTGCCGGCACACCCCGTTCTTTTGCCAGCGCCAGCACGGCGTCCGTTTGTTCTTGTGCGACGCTGA
The DNA here is from genome assembly GCF_013096935.1 of Brevibacillus sp. MCWH. Lineage (NCBI taxonomy): Bacteria > Bacillati > Bacillota > Bacilli > Caryophanales > Paenibacillaceae > Brevibacillus > Brevibacillus sp. MCWH. Next base: position 245,924 of record NZ_SDLF01000005.1, read on the forward strand.
GCAGAATGCGCGATTGCGACTCGCTGAACAGCAGCACGTCACTGCGCAGGTCGGACTCAAGCGAAACGGTTGCGCCGATCTCGTTGCCAAAGCACGATTCCGCCAATGCGACGCCAAGTCCTCCTTCCGACAGATCGTGCGCAGATTTTACCAGCCCCTGGCGAATGGCGTCGTACACCAGTTTCTGCACGGCCGCTTCTTTTGCCAGGTCAATGTGCGGCGGACGTCCCGAGATGGAGCCTGTCGCCCATTTTTGATACTCGCTGCCGCCCAGTTCGGCGTAGGTCTCCCCGAGGAGGATAATCGCGTCCCCTTCGGCCTGGAAATCCTGGGTGGTGATGTGATCGACGTCCGCGATCAGACCAACCATGCCGATGGTCGGCGTCGGGTAAATGGCGTCGCCACTGCGTTCGTTGTAAAACGACACATTACCGCCGATGACCGGTGTGTTCAGCGCGAGGCAGGCTTCGCTCATGCCGTCGACCGCTTTTTCAAACTGCCAGAACACCTCCGGCTTCTCGGGATTGCCAAAGTTGAGGCAGTCGGTGATCGCCAGCGGTTCGGCACCGGAACATACCACGTTGCGGGCCGCTTCCGCCACGGCGATTGCGCCGCCCACCTGCGGGTCGAGGTAGACGTAACGGCCGTTGCAATCCGTGCTCATCGCCAGTGCCTTGCGGGTGCCGCGAATCATTACCACGGCCGCGTCCGAACCAGGTTTGACCGCGGTATTGGCGCGGACGATGTGGTCGTACTGTTCGTATACCCACGCCTTGTTGGCGATCGTCGGCTGAGACAGCAGGGCTTTCAGCGTTTCGTTGGCGTCAGCCGGTTCGGGGATGGCCGCCACCGGATCGACGTTGGCGTTCGCTTCGTAGTACGCCGGCACAGCCGACGGTCTGTGGTAGACCGGCGCGTCATCCGCCAGGGTCTTGACCGGCACTTCCGCCACTACTTCGCCGTGGTGCAGCAGGCGCAGCATGCCGTCGTCCGTCACACGGCCGACAACTGCCGAAGCCAGGCCCCACTTGTCAAAAATGGCGATCGCTTCTGCTTCCTTGCCTTTTTCCACGACGACCAGCATGCGCTCCTGGGATTCGGAGAGCATCATCTCGTAAGCGGACATGCCCGCCTCCCGCTGCGGGACCAGGTCGAGGTTCATCTCGATGCCGTTGCCCGCCTTGGAGGCCATCTCCGCGCTGGAGCAGGTGAGACCAGCCGCGCCCATGTCCTGAATGCCGACGACGATGCCGGTGTCGATCAGCTCCAGGCATGCTTCCAGCAGCAGTTTTTCCATGAACGGGTCGCCTACCTGTACAGCCGGCCGCTTTTTCTCCGACTCGTCGTTCAATTCCTCGGAGGCGAATGTCGCGCCGTGAATGCCGTCCCGGCCGGTGCTGGCCCCCACGTAGATAACCGGGTTGCCGACGCCCGTCGCCACCCCTTTTTGAATCTTGTCGTGGTCGATCAGGCCGACGCACATCGCGTTCACCAGCGGGTTGCCCTCGTAGGTGGCGTCAAAGTTCACTTCGCCGCCCACGGTCGGGATACCGATGCAGTTGCCGTAGCCGGCGATGCCCGCCACCACGTTTTCAAACAGGTATTTCACGCGCGGCGAGGTCAATTCCCCAAAGCGCAGCGAGTTCAAAAGCGCCACCGGTCGGGCGCCCATCGAAAAGACGTCGCGGATGATGCCGCCCACCCCGGTTGCCGCCCCTTGGTACGGCTCGATGGCGGAGGGATGGTTATGGCTTTCGATCTTGAAGACGACGGCCTGGTTGTCGCCGATGTCGACGATCCCGGCCCCTTCGCCCGGTCCCTGCAGCACGCGCGGCCCGCTGGTCGGAAAGCGGCGCAGCACCGGCTTGGAGTTTTTGTACGAGCAGTGCTCCGACCACATCACGCTGTAGAGTCCTGTCTCCGTCCAGTTCGGCTTGCGGCCGAGGATGTCCACGACGCGCTGATATTCTTCGTCAGTCAAGCCGATCTCCCGGTACAGGCGCTGGTCGGCGATTTGATCAGCGGTCGGTTCGTTACGAGTGAGCTGTGACACTGTTTTTTTCCCTCCATGTCTTCAGAATCGAGGTAAACAGGCGCCGGCCGTCGGCGGAACTCATCCATTCGTGCACGGCCCGCTCCGGGTGAGGCATCATGCCGAGCACGTTGCCCCGTTCGTTGCAGATGCCGGCGATGTCATCTATGGAACCGTTCGGGTTTTCCCCTTCGTAGCGGAAGACGATCTGGTTGTTGGCCTGCAGCCGTGCCAGCGTCTCGTCGTCGCAGTAGTAGTTGCCTTCGCCGTGAGCGATGGGAATCCGGATCACTTCACCCGCAGCGTAGTCGCGGGTAAACGGCGTGTCGTTGTTGACCACGCGCAGCGGCGACAGCTTGCAGCGGAACTTCAGCGAACGATTGCGGAGCAGGGCGCCCGGCAGCAGTCCGACTTCGGTCAGGATCTGGAAGCCGTTGCAAATGCCCATCACCAGCTTGCCGTCCTCAGCTGCCTTGACCACCTGTTCCATCACCGGCGAAAACCGGGCGACGGCCCCGCAGCGCAGGTAGTCACCGTAGGAAAAACCGCCCGGCAGCAGGATGACATCGTAGGCGGAGAGGTCGGTCTGTGCGTGCCAGACGTAATCCACCGGCACTTCCATCACGTCTTCAACGGCGTTGTACAAGTCGATGTCGGCATTGGAACCGGGAAAGACGATTACGGCTACTCGCATGGCTCAGCCCTCCACGATGTCAAAGCGGTAGTCTTCAATCACGGTGTTGGCCAGCAGTTTTTCACACATCGCGCGGACGCGCTCCTCCGCCTGCGCCCGGTCGGCCGTGTCCAGCACCAACTCCATGTACTTGCCGATGCGCACGTCTTTTACTTCGTCAAACCCAAGGGTGTGCAGCGCTCCCTTGACCGCGTGTCCTTGCGGGTCGAGCACGCTTTGGCGCAGCGTCACGTATACAACAGCTTTACACATGTGCTTCTCCTCCCAATCGTTTCAGCATTTCCCGATACGCTTCTTCCACATTGCCGAGATCGCGGCGGAAACGGTCCTTGTCCAGTTTCTCCATAGTCTCGGCATCCCAGAACCGGCACGTATCCGGCGATATTTCATCCGCCAGAAGAATCTCTCCCTCCGGCGTGCGTCCAAACTCCAGTTTAAAGTCGACGAGAATCACGCCGCGCTCGCGCAGGTACTCCTGCAGCACCTCGTTTACCTGCAGGCCGATACGCTCCAGCACGGCCAGGTCGTCTTCACTGGCGACTCCGAGCACCTTGATGTGCGAGTGGTTGACCAGCGGATCGCCCAGTGCGTCGTCTTTATAGTAAAACTCCACCACCGGGTGCGGCAGGGCCGTTCCCTCCGCCATCCCCAACCGCTTGGCCAGGGAACCGGCCGCGATGTTGCGGACGACCACTTCCAGCGGAATGATCTCCACTTTGCGGACCAACTGTTCCGTGGGCGACAGCAGGCGGATAAAGTGGTTGTCGATGCCCCGCTCTTTCAACAGCGTGAAAAAGATGGCGGTGATGCGGTTGTTCAGTTCACCCTTTCCGGTGATGGTGCCTTTCTTTTCCCCGTTGAACGCGGTCGCATCGTCCTTGTACTCCACCCAGTATTGATCGGCCAAAGACGTACGATAGATGCGCTTTGCCTTACCTTCATAGAGTTGTTCCCGTTTTTCCACTTCCGGAGTCACCTTCCCCGAGCAAAGGTTGCGTAATGCGTAATATACACGAACATTTCAACTCAATTAAAACACAATTATACGCATTTATCAACGAAAATGAGCAGATTAGCATTCGACAAACGTTCGGGAATTTATGTAATTTTCCCCGACCACTCAAATTTAACATTCGGCAAACAATCATGTACGCCATATTCTTTCCCTGTCCGGGGAGGTTCAGTCTGCGCTTCGCCCTCAAGAGAAGCGAAGCCAATCAGCCGCTGGCTGCCGCAGCAGAAAAGAAGAAAAGTCCGGATTCCCGGACTCAGACTAAAGACAAACGGTTCATTGAGTTAGCGTCCACAAAAAATGATTTCCAGGCCGGAAGGCCTGCCCATTCATCAACCGAAGCGGAAGACAATGAGCATCGCATGGAGGGATGGGCCAAGCGAGCTCCTTTGACGACCGGCTCAGCGGAAAAACGAAGACGCGGGGACCAACAGGGGACACAA